>NZ_JBHVTL010000005.1:81689-296395 GCF_042884635.1 Kitasatospora sp. NPDC058115 | reverse complement strand
GCGGCCGACGGCGCGCCGGAGACGGGCGCGCCGGACGCCGGAGCCCCGGTGGCCGGTGCCCCGGTCTGGGCGGGGGCCCCGGCGGCGGGCGTACCGGCAGCGGGCGTGCCGGCCGCCGCGCGCGGCGCCACCACCACCTGGATCCGCCCGGTGGCGACCCAGGCGGCGAGCTTGCCCGCGTCCGCCTGGTCGACGACGGCGTCGAAGACCTGGCTGCCGTCGGTGTCCACCCGGCCGACCGTGTAGACGGTGGCGGCGAGCGTCTCGGCCCGCGCGCCGTCCGGGGTGTAGACGACGATCACCGGCTGACCCGGCTGGAGGCGGGTGGCCGGCAGCTGGGTGCGCCGGGCCGAGACGCCGACCAGCAGCTGCCCGGGGTTGAGGACGAGCGACTGCGCGAGGTCGGACTTGGTGAGCAGCCCGCCCTTGTGCAGGTCGGTGGTGGCCCGCATCCCGACCGCCTTGGCCCGGTCGGCGGCGTCCAGCGGCTTGAGCGCAGGATCGCTCGCGATCCGGACGACCACCAGGTCGGACTCGCTCAGCACCTGCCCCCACGGCACGTCCCGGGCGAGCGCCAGCACCGCGACCCGCTGACCGGTGCTGTTGTAGAGCACCGCGCCACCGAGCCCGCCCGCGGCTATCAGGGCCACCGCCATCGCCAGCACGGCGGGGCGCCGGCGCCGCGCGCCGAGCGTCCGCCCGGGCGTGCGGGGCGCCCCGCGCCGCTGCTCCGGCGCGGCCGCGGGGGCGGTCGCGGCGGTGGCCGCGGTCGCCGTGGCGGTCGCGCCGGGGCCGGGCGTGGCAACTGTACGGTTCTCCACCGGGGTTCGGCCTTCCTCGCGTTCGTTCGTTCGTCGGGGTTGCTGTGCGCTAGTTGAGGACCTGGACCTCGGCGACCCGGTAGCTGACGTTCCGCACGTAGACCCGGATCTCGATCGGGTCGACCTTCGTGCCGTCGGACACCGTCACGTCGTTCATCCACACGACCTCGACGTCGCCGCTGAACAGGCCGTTCTTCTTGGTGCCCGAGCCGGTCCTGAAGACGTGGCCGCAGGTGGGCGACGGGCCGGCGCCGTACTTGACGTCGTACGGAGTGCCGACCGCGGCAGCGCCCTTGCAGGTCACGCTGGGGCCGTCGCCGAGGTCCCACTTCACCGAGGCCACCCGGGGGGTGACCGTCACCGTGAGGCTGCCGGCGTGGAGCGGTTGCGTGACCGGCTTCTTCGGGTCCGCCAGCCAGAGCCAGACGTTCCCGCCGACCACCGGGTCCTTCCCGGGGGCGATCCCGAGCTCCGGGGGTTTGAACTCCAGTCTGTCCTTGACGTACGCAGCGGCCATGGCTCCCGGGTCCGGCGGCGCGGGCACGGGCGCCTGGGCGAGGAACGTCGACGCGGGCGGGCCGATCGAGCCGTCGGAGAAGCGGCAGGTCCGGTTGTAGACCGCCCCCTCCTTGGGGTCGTGGCCCTCCCAGCGCGAATCCCCGGCCTCGGGCGGCGGGTTGATGACCCGGTAGTAGCAGCCGTCGGTGGCGCTGAACCAGCCCAGCTCGGGGTCGGTGCAGGCGAGGACCTGACCGTTCCAGGTGCAGAGCTGCGGCCCCGAGGTGCCGCCGCCTCCCCCTCCGCCGCCGCCACCCGAGGGAGGTGGTGTGCTGCCGGCGTGACCTCCGCCCGTGCAGATGACGGTGATCTCGCAGTGGGTGGCTCCCCCCGTGTCCGCGGGGGTGGGATCAGCCGCCACAGGGCTCGCCGGCGCCAGAAGCAATCCGGCGAACAACGGCGTGCCGATCACCAACCGCCTGACCGGTTTCAGCATGTGCGCCCCACCTCCCGCTTGAACTCGTTGATCAGCCAGCGCGTCTGGAACAGCCGCAGGGAAACGGTCGCCACGTACCGGTCGAGCCGGTCGGGCGGATCCTTCACCGCGCGCGTGACGGCGTCCGCCTGGTGCCACCCGGACACGTCCAGGCAGTCCTCGATCACGGCGGTGTTCGGATCGGCGTTCAGGTCGACGGACTTCACCACCGCGGAACTCCGCGGTTCACCCGTCATCACGAGTTTGGCTTCTTGTAACTGACGAAGGTTCACCAAGGCCTCGGTCAGCGCCTTCCCGGAAGCGAAGGTGTCGAATCGGGACCCGTCCGAATCGGCGCGTGCGAACGCTTCTGTCTGCGCCTGCCACCAGTCCTGATAGGTGCTCAGGGCCGATCTGGCCGCCGCACCCTCGGGTCCGTCGGTCGGCGCGTTCCCGACGTTTGCCGAACCACCCGAAGGAGGGACCGCGGTCACCCCCGCCACCGTGGGCGCGCTCGTCCCCAGCCGATCGGTGGAACCGCCGGCCCCGCTGCTCGCGCAGCCGCCCAGCAGCAACGCCAGCACCAGCCCTCCGACCCCAACCGCCCCAGGGCGCAACACATTTCCGCGCTGCCGCATCGCCCCACCTCGTCGCAGCCGACCCCGGGTGTGGACCGGGGCCGCCAGAAGAATTCCGCCGTCCCGCCGGTGTTCCCCCGCGGGCATCGATTCTTCGCCAAACCGGGCCTTCACGGCAACACCCGGGGGCTCCTGACCTTACGCGGAAGGCGGATCCGTCGGGGCACTTTCCCGCCACAGCAGGGCCAACAGTTCCTCGGAAAGCGACAATCCGGCCAATGCCCCCCGAACCGCCGCCCGATTGCGCATCAGAAGGCGCCCGCCCTCCGGCGGGACGAGCAGGCGCACACCCGGCGCGTCGGACTGGTTCGACGGCGCACCGGCGCCACCCGCCTCGTGCGGGGCGCCACCGTCGAGCAGCGCGCCGACGGCCGGCTGCAGGTCGTGCGGCCCGACGGCCGCGGGCGCCCCCGGGACGCCCTGGCCCAGCACGGCGGTCAGCGCCTGGCTGAACGAGCCGGGGCCGCCCGGCAGCACGGCGTCCCGGCCGCGCCGGCCCGGGGTGTAGCGGCCGGGCGCGTGGCGGCCGATCCGGCCCCAGAGCGGGACGCGCGAGTAGCTGAGCAGTTCGCCCGCACCGTCCTCGCCGCCGCCGCGCTCCAGCGCCGCCCAGGTGTCCTTGTCGGCGACCGCGTCGACCAGCAGCAGCGCCTCCTCCTGGTCGCCGTGCACCATGGCGCTGACCACCCAGTCCCAGGCCAGCCCGCGCCGGTAGGCGTTGTCGGCGGTGGAGCCCGCCGTCACCAGGGCGAGCCGGCGCCCGCGCGGGTCGGCCACCAACTGGCCCACCAGGCAGACCAGCAGCCAGCGGCCCGGACGGGCGGCCGCCTCCCGGACGGCGGTGAGCATGGTGTTGGCGTCCGCGCCCGGCTCGACGACGGTGACCCGGCTGCCGGCCGCGCCGGCGTCGAAGCACATCCCCGGCAGGACCTCGGCCAGCAACCGGGCGCCCTCGGCCGCCTGCGCGGACCCGCCGAAGGCGCGGTCCGGCCCGCCGTCCGCCCCGATGACCACCAGATCGACCCCACTTGCCACCCGCACCGCCCCCTCCTGCCCGGCCCCGGACTCCCGGGGCCGCCGAACCGTTACGCCGTCCGCTCCGGCCCGACGCGCACGCCCTCCGCCGTCTCCGCCGTCTCCGGCGGCGCCGTCCGGGGCCCCGGCACGCCCGGCGTGCCCCGGTGCCACCGCCGGGCAGGCTACCGCCCCGTGCCGTCACCGTCGGGCCCGCGGCCGCGTTCCGGGGCGGGAATCCCGCGTCCGGACGCCACCGGTGCGCCCGCCCGGCGCGCACCGTCCGCCGTCCGTGGGCGCCGGCTGCGGCCCTCCCTCGGTGCCCGAGGACGGCCGCAAGGCCCTACCGCCCAGGGACCATGGGCCCTGTCGGCCCGCGCGCGGGAGGGGGACCATCGGACCCATGGACCGTGACGACCCACTGGAGGAACTCGGCGCGGACACGTGCCTGCGCCTGCTCAGCACCGTGCCCGTCGGACGCGTGGTGTACACCGAGCACGCGCTGCCGGCCGTGCTGCCCGTCTCCTTCGAGGTCGCGCCGGACGGGCGCCTGCTGCTGGCCGTGCGCCGGGGCAGTGCAACCGCGCGCGGGTTGGACGGCACCGTGGTCGCCTTCCAGGCCGACCAGCTGGACCCGGTGACCCGCACCGGCTGGAGCGTGCTGGTGCACGGCCGGGCGGACGTCCTGCGCGACCCGGAGCAGGTCCACCGCGCGCTGCGCTCCGGCCTGCGGCCCTGGGTGGGCGACCCGGACCCGATGTTCGTCTCCCTGGTGCCCGAACTGATCAGCGGCCGCCGGCTGACCGCGGCCGGCCACCCGGTCCCGCACTCCTGAGGCCCGGCGGCCGCGCCCGGCGGCCGCGCGCGGGGCCCGTGCCCGGGGACCGGGGCGGCCGTGCCCGGGGGGGGCGCCGGCCGCCCCCGACCCCCTGTCACGAGAACCCCCTGACAGGTGACCGGCGAGTAGGCATACTCTGCGGAGTTCGCAGCAGCACCGCGCACCGCCGACCGTCCCGCCTGCCCCAGGAGCGCCCCGTGACGACCTTCGCCTCCCTCGCCGAGCTGACCGCCGCCGTCGGCACCGAGCTGGGCACCAGCCGGTGGCACACCGTCGAGCAGGCCCGGATCGACCTGTTCGCCGAGGCGACCGGCGACCACCAGTGGATCCACGTCGACCCGCAGCGGGCGAAGGAGAGCCAGTTCGGCTCGACCATCGCGCACGGCTACCTCACGATGTCGATGATCCCGGTGCTGGCCAAGGAGTGCTACGGCGTCGAGGGCGTGCGGATGGCGCTCAACTACGGCTCGGAGAAGGTCCGCTTCCCCGCCCCGCTGCCGGTGGGCACGGCGATCCGGGCGAAGGCCGAGCTGGTCTCCGCCACCGAGGTCCCGGGGGGCGTGCAGGCGGTGGTCCGGTTCACCATCACCAGCGCGGAGAGCGCCAAGCCGCACTGCGTCGCCGAGACGATCACCCGTTTCTACGCCTGATCACGGGGGAAGGCCCCTGGTCGGCGGACGGCGGCCGCCGCTCGCCGGGTCCGGAAGGCCGAGCACGAGTAATCTCCGACGAGACGGTCGTCGTACCGGGTCGGCGCTCCGGCCGGCGGTACGCGGCCCCGGCATGCCAGCTCTCCTTCGCCGCCCCTGGAGGTGCCGTGCCCCGCCCAGCCGCCCCGTGGTACTCCCGCGCCCTCGGCCTCTCCTCGGCCCTGGCCTCCGCCGCGTCCACCGCCCTCGGCACGCCGCCCGGCCTGGCCGGACTGCCCCGGGCGGCCTGGCACCGGGTCCGCACGGACGCCTTCGGCGCCGAGCCGCGCGGCGAACGGCTGGCCCGGATCCACCGCTCCCCCCAGTTCGCCGACGGCGCCTTCCGCAACCCCGTGCCGACCCGCCGGCTGGTCTCCGCGCGCAGCCCGCTGGAGATCGCCCGCGCCCAGCTGGCGGCCGACCGCGCCCGGCGGACGCCGGCCGCCGCCGTGCCGCTGCACCGGCTGCTCCCGGCCGACCTCGCCGCGCCGCCCGCCTCCGGGCTGCGGCTCACCTGGCTGGGCCACGCCACCGTGCTCGCCGAGATCGGCGGTCGCCGGGTGCTGTTCGACCCGGTCTGGGGCGAGCGCTGCTCACCGTTCTCCTGGACCGGCCCCAAACGGCTCCACCCGGTGCCGCTGCCGCTCGCCGAACTCGGTCCGGTCGACGTGGTCGTCGTCTCCCACGACCACTACGACCACCTCGACATGGCCACGATCCGGGCGCTGACCGGCAGCGGCGCGGTCTTCGCGGTGCCGCTCGGCGTCGGGGCGCACCTGGAGCACTGGGGGGTGCCGGCCGGCCGGATCGTCGAGCTCGACTGGTGGGAGTCGGCCGAGGTGGCGGGCCTGACCCTGACCGCCACCCCCGCCCGGCACTACTGCAGCCGCGGCCCGCGCACCAGCCCGCTCTTCCTCTGGGCGTCCTGGGTGGTGGCCGGCGGCGGGCGCACCGTCTTCCACAGCGGGGACACCGGCTACTTCGCCGGCTTCGCCGAGATCGGCCGCCGGCTCGGCCCGTTCGACGCGACGATGGTGCAGGTCGGCGCGTACAGCGACTTCTGGCCCGACGTCCACATGACGCCCGAGGAGGGTGTGCGGGCCCACCTGGACCTGCGCGGCGACCTGCTGCTGCCCATCCACTGGTGCACCTTCAACCTCGCCCCGCACCCGTGGGAGGAGCCCGCCGAACGGGTGGCCGCCGCCGCGCGGACGCACGGCGCACGGCTGGCGGTGCCCCGGCCCGGCAAGCCCTTCGAGCCGGCCGGGCCGCCCGCGCTGCGGCGCTGGTGGCGGGCGGTGGCCGCACCGCCCCGGGACAGCGCGCCGCTGGTGGTGCCGGACGGCGCGGCCGGTCCGGACGGCGCGGACGACCGGGCCGCCGCCGACGGGTCGCGGCCCCGGGCGGCGGCCCGGGGCGGCGACGGCCTGACGGTCTGACGGACCGACGGATTGATGGATTGATGGATTGACGGACCGACGGTCCGGGGCGCTCAGGCGGGCCGCTTGGCGTGCTCGACGAGGTCGACGGTGGCGCGCGGGTCGTCGACCTCCACGATCAGCCGGCTGTAGCGCTCGTCGGCGAGCTCGATCACCACGGCCTTGGCGGGGTTCTTGACGTCCCAGAACACCCACTCGCCGCCCGAGCGGAAGGTCCCGGCGGTGATCACCCCGGGGAAGTGCGTGCCGCCGACCTTGATCCCCTTGGGCTCCCGGAGGATCCCGGGGTCGACGGTCGCGCCCCGGACGTTGCCGAGCGGGATCTCGATCCGGCTGCGGACCGCCCAGAGCCGGTCGAGGCCCTCGATCTCGACGACGAGGGTCTGGTCGGTGATGCTGACACGGGCCATGGAACTGTTTCCTCCCACTGGTGGATGATCTGCGGTGGACCGGCGCCGACCGGGCGTCAGCCGAGGCGTCCGGCGAAGGCGAGCACCGCTTCGGCGGACGGGCCGTCAAGGCCGGCGCGGGCGCGCAGCCGCAGGCCGAGGACGGTCGCGGCGAGCACACCGGCGCCGCCGTCGCCGCTGCCGGTCACCCGCTCGACCGCGCCGTCCAGCGCGGCCGTCCCCTCGGCGACCAGCGCCCCGACCTCCGGATCGCTCCCGGCCCGCTCCACGGCGGCCGACAGCAGCAACCCGGCGGCCGGCCCGCCGTCGAACGCGGCCACCGCCTGCGTCAGCAGCGCGGCGAGCCCGTCGGCCTCCCGAAGCGCCGCCGCGAGCGGCAGCACCTCCTCGTCGAGGTGCCGGCGCAGCGCGGCGAGGTAGAGCCCGCGCTTGCTCCCGAACACCTTGTAGAGGCTCCCCCGGTGCACACCGAGCCCAGTGACGAGATCGTCCACCGAAGTCCCCTCGTACCCGTGCACGGCGAACAACTCCGCCGCCGCGCGCACTGCCTGCTCCTCGTCGAAGGCGCGTGGTCTTCCCATGGGCAGGACTCTACGAGTTGAAGAACGATCAGTCAAGAACGACCGTTCTCAAACCCTCGCCACCGTCCCGCCCCAGGAGGAGCGGGGCGCGCGGCCGGGGTCAGGGGGTGGTGAGGAAGGCATGGAGGGTGCGGGCCTCCTTGACGAGACGGCCGGTGCCGGAGCGCTCGGCGACGGCGGCGAGTTCGGGGATCGGGCCGCGGGCGGCGCTGCGGCGGGCGGTGTCGTTGGCGAGGGCGAGGAGGTCCGCGGTGCCGCGCGGGGACTCGCCGGTGAGCAGGGACGGGAGGGCGGCGGAGAGCACGGACCAGACGGTGGCGTGGGCGCCGGTGTCGGCGGCGCCGCTCACGGACTGGACGAGGCGGTTGGGCTTCACCGTGCCGAGCGCCACCAGCTCGCCCAGCTCGCGGCCGAGCAGCGCGCCGTCCAGGTCACCGCGGGCGGCGAGCACGAGCAGGGCGTCGACGGCGGCGGCGCGGTCCTCGGGGTGGCGGGCGCCCAGGCCGTAGGCGAGGGCGAGGTGGAGGGCGAGCCCGGCCGGGCCGCCGGCCTCGGCGAGCACGACCAGCATCCGCAGCGTGCCCCGCCGCTCGCGGTCGGCGCAGTCGGCGAACCGGTCCAGCCAGCGGGCGGCGAGCTCCTCGCGGTGGTGCGGGAGCATCGCGGCCCAGTGCACGGTGGGCTCCCGGAGCCAGTCGTCCGACCGGCGGATCCGGGCCACGCTGGGCTCGGTGCCCTCCAGCAGCTTGCGGAAGTCGCCGGACAGCCGCTCGCGCGCCGGGCCGGCCGGGCCGCCGGTGCCGCGCTGGGCGACCGCGATCCGCTTGAGGTCCTCCCACCAGCGCTCCCAGTAGCGCCGCTTGCGCTCGTAGCCGGCGCCGGGGGCGAAGACCACCCGCTCCGAACCCTGGGCCGGCAGACCGCCCTCGTGCAGCCAGGCCGCCGCCCACCGTCCGGCCGCCGAGGTGAGCCGGCCGGCCGCCGCCCGCACCTCCGGGTCCGCCGTCGGGGCGACCCGCAGCAGCGCGGCGTTCAGATCGGCCGGGCCGGGTGCCGCGCCGGCCGCCTCGTAGCGGGCGAGGCGCTCGACCAGCGCACTCGCGGTGATCGCGCCGGTGGCGTCGGTCGGCGTGGCGAGCAGGAACGGCGGGGTGTCGGTGACGACCCGCTCGGCGGCCTCGGAGATCCGGGCGGCCAGCACGTTGCCGTACTCGGTGTTGTGGGTCCCGCGCAGCGGGTCGCGGCCCTTGCGGAAGACGGGGCCGGGCCGGTACGGCTCGGCCTTCCCGGCGACCACGGCGGCCACATACAGCACGTCGCCCGGGCCGCAGTCCCGCCAGCGGCCGACCTCCTGCCACGGGTTGGTCCGCAGCACCGGCTCCAGCGCCCGGACGAGCGCCGTCCGGTCGCGGTGGGCGTGCCGGACCAGGCCGTCCAGGACCCTCTCGAAGACGGCGACGTCGGGCCGTGCGGAGGCCAGCAGCACGGCGAGCTCCTCGGCGACCTCCGCCGGGGTGGCGAGCGGTTCGCCGAGCGGGGCGGGCACCGGGGCGGGCGGCAGCAGTTCGTCCCAGGCGGTGTCGTCCCCGCCCGAGCCGGCCACCGGTGCGCCGAACAGCTCCCCGGCCCGGGCGTGGTGGGCGGGGTTGAGCGCCTCGGCGGCGAGCAGCAGCTCCGGCAGCACGGCCTCCCCGGCGGCCTTGAGCCGGCGGGCGACCACGTTGAGCGCCCGCTCCTGGAGGGCGCCGTCGGGGTGGCCGAAGGCCCCGGCGGCGGCCAGCACCACCGCGCCCGACCGCTCGGGCGAGCGCCTCGCGGCCTTCTCCAGCCAGGCGAGCTGGGCCCGCACCAGCTTCTTCTCACTGCGGAACAGCACCACGGCCGAGGCCTCGACGACCGCCTCCGGCTCGATCAGCCCGGCCTCGTCCAGCCCGGCGAGCACCTGCTGGGCGTGGCCGGCCACCGCCGGCAGGCCGTCGAGCAGCGCCAGCAGGTCGCGCGCCCGGGCCGCGTACTCCGCCGGGGTGGGCGCGAGCGCGACCAGCACCGTGAGGAACGCGCGCTGGTCGGCCGTCTTGCCGCCGCGCACCAGACGGCCGAGGCAGAGGTCGATCAGCTCCTCGCGCCCCAGGCGCCCGGACTCGGCGAGCCCGGCGATCGCCG
The DNA here is from genome assembly GCF_042884635.1 of Kitasatospora sp. NPDC058115. Classification (NCBI taxonomy): domain Bacteria; kingdom Bacillati; phylum Actinomycetota; class Actinomycetes; order Kitasatosporales; family Streptomycetaceae; genus Kitasatospora; species Kitasatospora sp. NPDC058115. The sequence goes on along the minus strand of NZ_JBHVTL010000005.1, from coordinate 286,829 downwards.
CCGGCCAGTTGTCACCCGAACGGGTGGTGTAGGTGGCGTTCAGTGGCCAAGCGACATCGTCCAGTTCGAACACCCGGGGCAGCAGCACGGGGGTGAAGGTGTCCGTCCGCAGCCGCTCCAGCAGGGTGGTGGCGGTGCCGCGCCGGCCGTTCTCCGCCCCGGCGGCCGAGCGCAGCCACTCGGTGACGAAGTCGTCGGAGGCCGGGACGGCGCAGCCGGTGCGCCGCACCACCCGCTCGATCAGCGGATAGAGGTCCCAGCTCCAGCCGGACCCGCGCTTGGCGGCGAGCCGGCCGACCACGTCGGTCTGCCACTCCACCGGCTGCGCCTCGACGACGTCGGCCAGGGCGGGGTGGCGGGCCCAGGAGCGGCCGGAGAAGTCCCGGGATCCGATCCAGGTGGCGGCGCCGGCCGGACCGGCGTGGCAGCCCGCGCCGGCCACCAGCACCGCGCACATCCGCCGGCCGCCCTCCTTGGTCCAGTCACGGCGGCCGCTCCGGCGCATCTCCTTGAACGTCGGCAGGCAGGAGCGCCGCTCGGCCGGGCCGAGGGCGGCCAGCAGTCCCGGCACCTCCCCGGTCCGCCCCTCGCGGACGGCCGCCATCAGGGCCTCCACCGCCTCGCTCGTGGCCGCCGGCGGCTGCGCGCTGCTCGCGGTTCCGGTGCTCATCGCTGCGCCCCCTCGGCCGGCCGGTCCGCCGCCCCGCCCCGCGCCCGCTCCTCGCGGACCATGCCGACCGCGAGCACGTGCTTGCACGGCCCGCGCCCGCCCCGGTACTTCGCCCACCACAGGCAGGTGCAGCCGACCGCGCCGGCCGCGTCCGTGCGCACCCGCTGGACGTGGTCGTCCACCGTGACGACGGCCGTCGCGCCGCCGTCCTCCAGCCGCACCGCCCCGGCCGCGACCAGCGCGCGGGCCGCCTTCAGCCGCGGATTGGCCGCCTCCGCGCGCCCCGCCTCGTACGGGAGCTGACGGTGGAAGTACGCGGCCTCCGCCACGTCGTAGCCGATCTGCCCGGCGGTGCCGAGCCGGGTGAGCGCGGCCCGCACCCGGGCCGCGGTGAGCCCGGACTGCTCGGCCAGCTCGGCGATCTCGATCCGCGGCTCCCAGGCGAGCAGCGCCGACACCAGGTCGGCGTCCTGCTCGGCGGTGCCGGTGGCGAGCGCGCCGAGCACCCCGCCCTCGCCGCTGAAGCCCCGGGAGGCGTCCGGCGAGAGGGTGAGGGTCAGCCGCATCCCGGGCAGCTCCACCTCCCAGGCGGAGGCCGCCGGGCCGGTCCCGGCGACCGGCGGGCCGTAGACCCGCAGCGCCCGCGCGTGCCGCAGCACCCGCTGCAGGGCGGCCAGCCGCTCGGGCCCGGGCAGGCAGACCGCGCCGGGCACCGGCCGGGTGGTGGGCCGCAGCGTGCGCCCCGCCGGGACGACCCACTGGGCGACCCGGGCCCCGGCCCGGCCCCCGCCGCGCGGCAGCGAGCGCAGGAAGCGGACCGCCTCGGCGGCGGACAGCTCGGCGCGCAGGTCGAAGCCGGCGGCGGTGACCTGGGTCTCGGCGAACCCGCGCAGCCAGCGCTCGGGCAGCGGGACCTTCTTCTCGACGACCGGCCCGTCGAAGGTGGTGACCTCCAGGGCGTCCGGGCCGACAGCGAGGTGCAGCGGCTCGGCGGGCCCGATCCGGGTGAGCGCCTCGCGCAGCGGGTTGTTGACGTCGACGTTGGTGGTGCCGTGGCCGATCTCGTCGCCGTCCAGGCCGGCGGCGAGCACGTCGAGCCGGGCGTAGACGCCGCAGCAGCCGGAGAAGGACTCGAAGCGCAGCCGGTCGCCGTTGGCGGTGACCACCGGATCCAGCGAGGCGCGCAGCTGCGGCTGGTAGTAGCGGGCGGCGGCGACGTCGGCGACGGCGAGCAGCGCGGCGGCGGCCGGCGCGGGCTCGGCCAGGAAGCCCGCGAAGAAGCGCGGGTGGGCGGCCGCCCCGAGCGGGGTGGTGCCGCCGGACGTCTCCAGGGCGAGGCTCCGCCCGGCCTCGCCGTCGAGGACGGCGGAGGGGCGCAGATAGGCGTACGCGTGTGCGGATTGCGACATGCCGAGCACGGTAGGTCAGGGCACTGACAGCCGACCCCGGACCGCCCCACCGCCTTCGAATTGTGGAACACGTTCTAGCACGTGCGTTCGCCCTCCGGGTTACCCAGGTCACACCGGCGCACGGCCCGGGTCTGCCAGTATGGGCCTGTGACAGAGCTGACCGAACAGGACAGACGGGCCACCGGCACGGTCGGCCCGTTCGCCGAGCTGCTGCGGATCGAGCGCCTCGACGAGAACACGTTCCGCGGCCACTGCCACGCCGGTGCGCCGATGCGCGCGTTCGGCGGGCACGTCGCCGCGCAGGCCCTGCTGGCGGCCGGGCGGACCATCGGCACGGACCGCGCGGTGCACTCGCTGCACGGCTACTTCCTGACGCCGGGCGACCCGGGCCGCCCCATCGAGTACCGGGTCGACCGGGTCCGCCAGGGCACCTCCTACGCCACCCGGCGGGTGACCGCGGTCCAGCGGGGCGAGGACGTCTTCAGCCTCTCCGCCTCCTTCAAGCGCCCCGAGCCCGCCGCCGACCGGCACCGGGAGGTGCCGAGGCTGCCCGGCCCCGAGGAACTGCCGGACGCCCTCTCGCTCTGGGACGACGCGGCCCGCGCCGCGCTGGCCGACGTCGGCTTCGGCGACCTGGAGCTGCGCTTCGTCCCCGCGGACGCGCCGGACGTGCCGCCGGCCGTCCCGGGCATGCCCCAGCAGTTCGTCTGGCTGCGCACCGGCTCGCCGCTGCCCGCCGACGACCCGCTGCTGCACGTCTGCGCGCTCACCTACCTGTCGGACCTCACGCTCGCCTCGACGGCCGGGCTGCACGTCCAGCCGAACTTCTTCCAGCGCACCGAGGAGCCCCGGCTGCTGATGGCCTCGCTGGACCACGCGATGTGGTTCCACCGGCCCTTCCGGGCCGACGAGTGGCTGCTGTTCGCGCAGCGCAGCCCGTCCTCCTCGGACGGCCGCGGCCTGGCGCTGGGCGAGTTCTACGACCGCTCGGGCCGGCTGGTGGCCTCCGCCGTCCAGGAGGCGCTGATCCGCGAACGCCTGGTCTCGCCGCGCTGAGCGCCGCCGGGCCGCGCCCCGGCCGCCCCCGCGCGCACCCGTCGGAGACCGTCCGGGACCGTCCGGGACCGTCCGGCCGACCGCCGCCGGCCCCCGTCACCACCCGGTGGCCGGGGGGCGAACGGCGGGAGGCCGGACGGCGTCATATTCCTGAGCGGCCCCGCCCCGTATCATGGTGCGGGTGACCAAGGTTGACCTGTCACCACGACCGGTGGAGGCGATGTCTCCGCGTCAGCTCGAACGCCGCGAAAGCCTGATCGCGGCCGCGCTCGCCCTGGTGAACGAGATCGGCGTCGAGCGGCTGCAGATGAAGCAGGTCTGCGAGCGCTCCGGAGTCGCCCTGGGGACGGCGTACCGCTACTTCTCCTCCAAGGACCACCTGCTGGCGGCGGCGATCGCCGAGTGGCACCGGCTGCTGCTGGCCGATCTGGTGGCGGAGCTGCGCGGACCGCGCGCCGGCCTGGGCGCCACCGACCGGGTGGCGCGGTTCGTGCGCGGCGGCATGCGGGCCTACCAGCGCCAGCCCGAGCTGGCCAGACTGCGCGTCGCCGTCGCCGCCTCCACGGACCCCTTCGCCAGCGAGGCGCTGCAGGGCATGGCCCGGGCCGACAGCGCCGCGCTCCAGGCGGTGATGGCCGACGAAGTGCCGGCCGCCGCGAGCGACCTCGTGCGGCACATCGTCGGCCACGCCTGGCAGGGCGAGCTGACCGCCTGGGTGACCGGGCGCACCACGCTCGGCGACGCCCGCCGGCGGCTGGAGGACGTGGTGCGACTGGTGCTGACCCCGTACGAGACCGCCTACCCGGCCCCGTACGAGGTCCCGTCCAACGCCTGACGGCGGGGCGGGCGCGGCCGCCGCCGCTCCCCCGCTCAGACCGCCGTCACCGGGTGGACCACCACCGCGTCGAACAGGTAGCCCTCGCGGTTGAACACCGCCACCTCGGGCTGGGTCCTGCCCCGGCGGTCGGTCGCCCGCGCCCGCAGCTCGTACGGGCCGGGCCGCTCCGGGCGCCAGTCGAAGCTCCAGCGCGTCCAGTCGCCGTACCGCGGCTCGTCGCGCAGCTCCGCGGGGCGCCACCGCCGGCCGCCGTCGACCGACACCTCGACCCGGCGGACCGGCGCCGCGCCCGACCACGAACGGCCGTGCAGCCGGTGCGTGCGGCCGGCCGGCAGGACGGCGTCCCGGGCCAGCTCGAAGGCGCTCTTCACCACCTGGGTGGTGAGCGGCGCGCTGCCGCCGGGCGGGTAGTCGGGGCCGAAGAGGCGGTAGGAGTCGGTGTTCCACGGCGAGAACAGCGGCCGGTCCGCGACCTCGACGCTGCCGACCCACTTGATCGAGGCGATCCCGACCCACCCCGGCACCACCACCCGGACCGGTGCGCCGTGATCGGGCGTCAGCGGCTCGCCGTTCATCTCGTAGGCGAGCAGCACGTCGTCCAGTGCCTTGGCGACCGGCAGCGGGCGGCGGACCCGGCCCAGGTTCACCCCGCCGACGACCGGCTCCGGGTCCAGGCCGGCCGGCATCACGTCCACCGCCTGCGGCGTCAGGCCCGCCCGGCGCAGCACCTCCGCCAGCCGCACCCCGCGCCAGCGGGCCGAGCCGATGCCGCCGAGCGTCCACGGGGTGCCGGGCACGCTCTGGTGCTGCTGGCCGGTGAAGAAGCTGCGGCCGTTGCCCGCGCACTCGATCAGCGCCGTGGTGGTGTGGGCGGGCAGGGCGCGCAGGTCCGCGAGCGAGAACTCGACCGGGCGCTCGGCGGTCGGGGCGCCGCGCAGGCCGGTGCCGAAGAGCCGGAGCCGCCAGGTGCCGGCGTCGATCAGCGGGGTGCTGGTGTGGTTGCGGACGAAGAACCGCTCCACCGGGACGTGCCGCCCCACCGGTGTGCCGTCCGGGCCGCCGCGCAGCGCGTCGAAGCGCATCTCGGCGTTGGTCCCGCGCGGCACGAACCACTCGGCGGGCAGCGGCTTGACGATCCCGGGCACCGGCCCGGCGGTGGGGGTGGCGGGGACCACCGGAACGATCGGGGCTGCCGGGGCCGGGGCTTCCGGGGCCGGGGCAGCCGGGGCGGCGGACGCGCGCTGCGCGCCGGTCAGGGCGCCGACGGCCGGGGCGGCGGCACCGGCGGCGGCGAGCAGACGCAGCAGCTCACGGCGTTCGAGGCCCCGGCGGCGGCCGCCCGGCCGCGCGTGGACGGTTTCCGAGGGGATGTCGGCGGACATCGGCACACTCCCGTTCGAGTCAGGGTGGTGGGTCCGGGGTCGTCCGTGCGGTCACGGCGCGGAGGGACGACGGCGGAGGGGGGAAGAGCTCAGCGGCAGCAGCGGCGGCAGCGGTGGCGGCAACAGCGACAACACCGGCCGCGGCGGGAGAGGACGGGCGCGCCACCGGCGCCGGCGACGGCCGCGGGCCGCCCGGCGGGTACCACGGCGCGCGCTCCCCCGGTCACGGTCGGATCCTAGGGCCGCCGCGAACCCCGCGTCAGGCGAACCGGGACTTGACCCTCACACCGGTGTGAACTCCTACCGTGCGGAGCGGGCCGGCCGACCGCCGGCCCCAGGACCACCCCGGAGGAGCGCCGTCATGACCACCACCCCCGTCCTCGCCCCCGCCCCCGCCGCCGCGCCGCTCGCCCGCACCGTCCGCGGCAGCGGCCCCGGACTGCTGCTCGCCCACGGCGCGGGCGGCAGCGTCCACGACAACTGGGGCCCGCTGCTCGACGACCTCGCCGCCCACCGCACCGTCGTCGCCCCCGACTACCCGGGCTCCGGCGACAGCCCCGACGAACCCGGCGTGCCGCACTCGCTCGACGAACTGGCCGACCGCCTGGTGGCCGCCGCCGACGCGGCCGGGCTCGCGGACTTCGACCTCGCCGGCTACTCGCTCGGCGCCGCCGTCGCCGTCCGGATCGCCACCCGCCACCCGGGCCGGGTCCGCTCGCTGCTGCTGCTCGCCGGGGTGGCCGGCGGCTCGCAGCGCTTCCGGCTGCTCGCCGACCAGGCCGTCGCCCTCACCGCGCACCCCGCGCTCTGGGCCGACCACAGCCTGGCCACCGCCTTCGGCCGCACCTGGGTGGACGCCCTGCCCGCCGAGCGGTTCGCCGGGCTGCGGGCCGCCCTGGCCGCCGCGCCGGTCCCGGCGGGCTTCCGCTGGCAGTTCGAGCTCGCCGCCCGTGCGGACGTGCGCGCCGAGCTGGCCCGGATCGCCGTGCCCACCCTGGTCGTCTCCACCACCGAGGACGGTCTGGTCACCCCGGAGCAGCACCGCGCCCTGGCGCGGGGCATCCCCGGCGCCCGGCTGGCCGAGCTGCCGGCCGGCCACCTGCCGATGGTGGAGCGGCTGCCCGAGCTGCGGGACCTGATGGTGGGCTTCCTGACGGGCGCCGCCGCCTCCGGACCGGCCGACGTCCCCGGACCGGCCGCCTCCGGACCGGCCGCGGCCTCCTGACCGGCCGACGCCTCCGAACCGGCCGACGCCCAGCGCGGGTTCGGCCGCCGTCCGGGGCCGGTCCGGCCCGGCGGGACGGGAACACCCCACCGGGCGGGGACGTTCGTCCGGGCATGCGCATCGGAGAACTCGCCCGTCTGACCGGGGTGTCCACCCGCCTGCTGCGGTACTACGAGGAGCAGGGCCTGCTCGAACCCACCCGCTCGGCCGGCGGCTACCGCGAGTACGACCAGGGCGACACCGTCCGCGTCCGCCAGATCCGCAGCCTGCTCGCGGCGGGCCTCTCCACCCGGGTGATCGCGCAGATCCTCCCCTGCGCGACCGGCCCGATCCCCGCCCTGGAGGCCTGCCCCGACCTGCTCGGCACCCTGCGCGGCGAACTGGCCGAGCTCGACGCGCGCATCGACGAGCTGAGCCGCAGCCGGCGCGCCCTGGCCGGCTACCTGGACGCCGCCGTGCCGTCGTCCCGCCCGTACGCGGCCGCCTGACGCCCGCCCAGGTCGCGGCTTCCCGGCGCGCCCTGCCGCTTCTCCCGGCAAGAACTGGACATAGTACGACATGTATCACGATTCCGATCATGTCGCCGACGCATGCCGTCGGACCGCCAGGACGCCGCGAGAGGTACCCCATGACCAGTCAGCCGCCCGAGCCGCCGGACGAACCCGCCGCCACCCTCCCCCTCGACCGGGTCGTGTTCGGAGTCGGCGCGGTCGCGGTGCTCGGGGTCGTCGCGTGGGGCGTCTTCGCCGAGGACTCCCTCGGCCGGACCTCCAGCACCGCCCTCGGCTGGGTGCTGCACAACTTCGGCTGGCTCTTCGTCGCCGCCGCCGACGTCTTCCTCGTCCTCACCGTGGTGCTCGCCTTCAGCCGGTTCGGCCGGATCCGGCTCGGGCGTGACGACGACGAACCGGAGTTCTCCACCACCGCCTGGGTCGCCATGATGTTCAGCGCCGGCATGGGCATCGGCCTGATGTTCTACGGCGTCGGCGAACCGCTCCAGCTGTTCGCCGCCCCGCAGCCCGGCTCCGGCCTCGAACCCGAGTCCGCGGCCGCCGCCCAGCAGGCACTGGAGTTCTCGCTCTTCCACTGGACCCTGCACCCCTGGGCGATCTACGCCGTCGGCGGCCTCGCCCTCGCCTACACCACCTTCCGCAAGGGCCGCGGCAACCGGATCTCCGCCGCGTTCGTCCCGCTGATCGGCGAACGCGGCGCCAACGGCTGGAAGGGCCAGGCGATCGACCTGCTCGCCGTGTTCGCGACCGTCTTCGGCTCCGCCACCAGCCTCGGCCTCGGCGCCCTCCAGGTGGCCGACGGGCTCGGTTACATCTCCGACGTCAACAACAGCGAGCGCACCCAGCTGGTCATCATCGGCGCGCTGACCGCCGCCTTCGTGCTCTCCGCCTTCTCCGGCGTGCACCGCGGCGTCAAGTGGCTCTCCACGGCCAACGTGGTGCTGGCCTCGCTGATCATGGTCTTCGTCTTCCTCGTCGGCCCGACCGTCTTCGTGCTGGACTCCATCCCCTCCACCGTCGGCGGCTACCTCTCCAACCTGACCACCATGTCCACCCAGACCGGCGCCTTCACCGACGAGGACTGGCTCGGCAACTGGACCATCTTCTACTGGGCCTGGTGGCTCTCCTGGGCGCCGTTCGTCGGCACCTTCATCGCCCGGATCTCGCGCGGCCGCACCGTGCGGCAGTTCCTCATCGGCGTGCTGCTGGTGCCCAGCGGGGCCACCGTCATCTGGTTCTGCGTGATGGGCGGCACCGCGATCCGGCTGGACACCACCGGCGCCGCCGACCTCGTCGCCACCATCCCGCAGGGCGCCGAGGCCTCGCTCTTCGAGATGCTGCGCGCACTGCCGGGCGGCACGGTGACCAGCGTGGTCGCGGTGCTGCTGGTGATGACCTTCTTCATCACCAGCGCCGACTCCGCCTCGCTGGTGCTCGGCTCGCTCTCCAGCCGCGGTTCGCTGCACCCGCGCACCTGGCTGGTGGTGGTCTGGGGCGTGCTGATGGGCGGCGTCGCCGCGGCGCTGCTGCTGGCCGGCGGGCTCACCGCGCTGCAGAACGCCACCATCCTGGTCGCGCTGCCGTTCGTCGGGGTGATGCTGATGCTGTGCGTCGCCCTGGTGAAGGAACTGCGCGCCGACCCGTCCGCCGGGCCGTCCCGCTTCCACCCGGCGCACGGCCTGCGGGACGCCGTGCGGGTCGCGGTCGGCGAGGCCCTCGCCGATGTCCGGCGGGGCAACCGGCGTCCTCCGAACGGGTGAGACCCCCCGCCCTCCGGGGACCGCCGGACGGCCTCCCCGGAGGGCGTGACCTGCGGCGTTGCACATGTCGCCCAAGCCGACGCCGATCCCCCATCCGGACTTCACCCGCACGTAGCGACCGTTCACACCGGCCTGGAAACCTCCGTGCCATGAACGCCAACCCCCCGGCGACCCTCCAGGACCCGCGCTTCCCCCTGCCCCAGCGCCACCGCCGCTTCCTGGCCTGCACCGCCGTCCTCGCTTCCATCGCCCTGGGCACCCTGGGCGTCGGCGCCACCGTCGAAACCGTCCAGCACGGCACCGTGGCCACCGCCACGGCCCCCGTACGGAAGTAGCCCCGGGCGGCGACGGGCGGCGCGGCCCCGACGAGGAACACCCGGCCACTCCGCGCCTCGGGACGCGCCGCCGGGGAGTGGCGACCGGAACCGTCAGGCGGTCTTGACGTCAGGACACCTTGACGGGAAACTCGGGTCATGTCGACCCCCGATGCCCTTGAAGGCCGGTTCACGCTGCCCGCCGCAGTCGCGCGTTACGACGCCTTGCGGACGCGCGACGCCCTCGCGGCGCCGCCCGACGAGGACGATGCCGCGACGGCGTCGCCCGATCCGGACGAGGCGCCCCTGGCGCGCGGCGAGGCCCTGGAGATGCTCGCCCTCGGTGAGGTGATCGCCCGCAAGGCCGCCTACGGCCGCCAGCTGTCCGTCCGTTCCGCGCGTCGGGCCGGGGCCTCGTGGTCGCAGATCGGCGCCGCGCTGGGCACCAGCAAGCAGGCCGCCTGGGAAGCCCACAACCGGTGGATCGACGAGCAGGCCCAGCAGCCGGACAACCCGGGGCACTGGGGCTGGGACGAGGACGACGTCACGGCCGCCCGGACGCTCGCGGGCCGACCGGACGAGGACGAGCGCGCATGAACGCGGAGGCCCGGACGGCGGTCCGCCCCTACGGGCCCGGCGCTCCCCGGGCGGCCGTGGACGACCTGCCCGCACGGCCGGCACGGTCCCGCCCCGGCCACCTCGCCGCCGACGTCCGCCCCTTCTTCCGGCGCTTCCGCTGACGTCCCCGGCGGTCGGCGCGGGCAGCCGCCCCGGGTGGGGCGGCTGCCCGCGGACCGCCATCCCCGCGCTCGGCGCACCGGCCCGGCCACGACGGCACCAAAGCCCCACAGGCATTCCGGACGCCAACCACCACAGCGGCGAGCAGACCAGGCCAAGGCCGTCGGCGATGCCGCCGAACCCCGGCGGCAAACGAGCCCAGAGTGCCGGCCGAGTCAGGCAAGCTGGCCCGCGCGAGGGACGGGGTGTGCAGGAACCGGCCCGGCCACGACGGCACCGAAGCCCCACAGCCATTCCGGACGCCAACCACCACCGCGGCGAGCAGACCACGCCAAAGCCCTCGGCGATCCCGCCGAACCCCGGCGGCAAACGAGCCCAGAGTGCTGGCCGGGTCAGGCAGGCTGGCCCGCGCGAGGGGGGCGCGGAGGAGAGCCGGGGCGTAGCGGGCGACGAGCGCCCGCAGAAGCCGACCCGGCCACGACGGCACCAAGGCCCCACAGCCATTCCGGACGCCAACCACCCCAGCGGCGAGCGAGCCACGCCAAAGCCCTCGGCGATCCCGCCGACCCCGGCGGTGTACGAGCCGGGAGTGGCGGCCGGGTCAGGCAGGCTGGCCCGCGCGAGGGGCGGGGCGGGAGTGGCGGCCGGTGCCGGGGGCGGGGAGGAGATCCGGGGCCGGGGCGTAGCGGGCGGCGGGCGCGCGCAGGAGGCGGCCCGAGGGGCGGGTGGCGATCAGGCCCATGCGGTGGAGCAGGTCGAGGGCGTCGCGGCGCAGGGCGGTGCGGTCGGCGAGCGGACCGCGCCAAGGCCTCCGGGGGGCCCGCCGAGCCCGGCGGTGTACGAGCCGAGAGTGCCGGCCAGGTCAGGCAGGCTGGCCCGCGCCGGGGACGCGGAGGAGATCCAGGGCAGAGCGGGTGGCGAGTGCCCGCAGGAGCCGGCCCTGCCAGGACGGCACCGAAGCCCCCACAGCCATTCCACACGCCGCCCACCACGGCGGCGAGCAGACCACATCGGGGCCCTCGGCGGACCCGCCGACCCAGGCAGGCGTACGAGCCGAGCGTGCCAGCCAGGTCACGCAGGCAGGCCCGCGCGAAGGGCGGGCCAGGAGCGGCGACCGGCACCGGGACCGAGGCATAGCGGGCGGCGGGCACCCGCAGGAACCGGCCCGGCCACGACAGCACCGACGCCCCACAGGCGTTCCGGACGCCGACCGTCGCGGCGGCGAGCAGACCGCACCAAGGCCCCCGGGGGTCCCGCCGAGCCCGGCGGCGTACGACCCGGGAGTGCCGGCCGGGTCAGGCAGGCTGGCCCGCGCGAGGGGCGGGGCGGGAGTGGCGGCCGGTGCCGGGGGCGGGGAGGAGGTCCGGGGCCGGGGCGTAGCGGGCGGCGGGCGCGCGCAGGAGGCGGCCCGAGGGGCGGGTGGCGATCAGGCCCATGCGGTGGAGCAGGTCGAGGGCGTCGCGCCGCAGGGCGGTGCGGTCGGCGAGGTAGTCGCGGCGCCAGCCGGCCCGGAGGCCGTACTCGTCGGCGATGTCGCCGAGCACGCCGTCTATCAGCGCGTCCGGGACGGGCACGTCGGCGCCGGTGGTCTCGCCGGGCAGCGGGCGGACCTCCTCGACCAGGCGCTCGACCAGCAGCAGCGCCGCCTGCGCGGCCGTTCCGCCGCCGGACAGGGCGAGGTCGGTGAGCTCCTCCGCCGGGTCGAGGAGCGCGACGCCCTCGGCCCGGTGCTCGGCCTCCAGGCCGAGGAAGTCGGCGAGCGCGGCAGGGCCGGAGTGCCGGTGGTCGCGCAGCCAGGCGCGCTGGTCCTCGGGCAGGTCGGCGACCAGGACGGCCGGGGTCTCGGCGAGGCGCCGGCGGACGGCGGTGCCGGGCTCGGCCTCGGCGGCGCGGCGGACGAGGTCGGCGGCGTCGTCGGCGAGCGCGGGCGGCCCGGCCGGGACGGCGCGGGCGAGCTGCCGGTCGACCGTCAGGACGGCGGAGGCGTCCGCGAGGCCGGCGGGGACGTCGGTGAGCACCTGCCAGTCGGCGAGCACGGCGAACGCCATGGCGAGGTCGGCGGGGTCGGCGGGCGCGGGCTCGGCGGTGTTCATCGCGGTCAGCAGCGCGCCGAGCGGGAGCTGTTCGGGCGCGTCGACGAGCAGCGACAGGGCGAGCGCGAGCCCGGCGTAGCCGCCGGGGGTGAACGGGGCGCCGGTGGCGGGGTGTTCGAGGCGGCGGACGGCGCCGGGGCCGGGGCCGGCCTTGTGCAGACGGGCGTGCCAGGGGCCGACGACCAGCGGGTAGCCGAGCAGGGTGTCGAAGCGTTCGGTGAGCCAGTCGCGGTGACGGCGGATCAGCGGGAAGCCGTCCGCGTGCGGCCCGGAGGCGGTGACCAGCGGGTGGGCGAGGAGCAGCCGGGCGGCGATCCGGCGTTCGGCGGCGGTGGTGGCGCCGGAACGATCCTGCGGTACGACGGTGGCGGCGGAGCGGGGGTGTTCGGGCCTGCGGTGCCGGCCGGGCGTGCCGGATTTGGCGCCCGAGAGCACGACGGGCAGGGCGGCGGCGTCGCGGCGGGCGCGGCGCAGGCCCGTGGCGGTGCGCGGTTCGCGGGTGCGCAGCGGCGCGGGCATGTGCGCGGTGGGGCCGTGCCACCAGCTGACGTCGGGGCCGGACGGCGCGGCGGGGGCGCCGAAGTGACGGGCCGGGTAGAGGCCGAAGGAGGCCGCGCAGAGGTCGTCGGCGGCGCCGGGGCCGGCCTCGGCGAACCAGCGCGCGAGCCGGAGCAGCCCCGGGTCGGGCGAGAGGCCGGACAGCGGTCCGGACAACGGTTCGGACAGCGGCTGGGACGGGGATCCGGACCGGGAGCCGGACGAGGGTTGGGACGGGAGACCGCGCGAGGGGTCCTGCGGGGCGTCAGCTCCGGCCGCGGCACCGGGCCCGGGGCCGCGAGCGGGTTCGCGTACGGCGAGGACGGCGCCGGCGGTGCTGCGCCCCGCCCCGCCCGTGCGTCCGTCCGACGTGCCACCGGCCGTCCGCGCGGCGCCGGTCGCGTACTCCTGCTGCTCCATGTCGGGGACCAGACTAGACGCTGGACGCGGCCCCCGCTGGCAGCCGCCCGGGGCGCGGCGACATCCGGCCGGGCGGCCGGACGGTGAGCGCGCGCCGGCCCGGCGGCACGTCACCCCGCCCGCCCACCGGCACCTACGCACCGGTAACAATCTCTTCCGTGCCACCGCCCCGGTCCCCTATCGTGCCCGCACGGGCCGTCCGCCCCACCACCCTCGCCCCCACCCACCCGGAGGACACCCCCGCATGAGCATCCGTACGACCACCCGCGCCGTCCTCGGCGGCCGGCTGCGCTCGGCCTCCGGCCTGCTCGCCGGTTTCGCCGCCACCTCGGCGGCCCATCTGGGGGCGCTGCTGACCGACGTTCCGGCGCTGCGGCACGCCACCAAGCCGGCGTTGATGCCGCTGCTGGCCGCGCACAGCGTCGTCAGCGCCACCGCGGCGGGGCGGCGGGCGCCGAAGCTGCTGGCGCCGGCGCTGCTGGCGAGCGCGGGCGGGGACGTGCTGCTCCAGCTCGGCTCGGACCCCGCGTTCCTGGCCGGAATGGGCTCGTTCGCGGCGGCGCACGTCTGCTACGTGACGATGTTCGTCGGCCAGGGCGCGCTGACGGAGCGGCGCCGCACGCTGGTGGTCGCGGCCGCCTACGCGGCGGCCTGGGCCTCGATGGTGGGCCTGCTCTGGCCGGATCTCGGGGACCTCCGGATCCCGGTGGCCGGGTACAGCCTGCTGCTCGCCTCGACGGCGGTGACCTCGGCCGGGCTGGGGGTGCGGACCGGGCTGGGCGGGGCGCTGTTCCTGCTCTCGGACACCCTGATCGCCACCAAGCTGGCGAACTGGCGGGAGCTGCCGGGCCACGATTTCTGGATCATGGCGACCTACATCCTGGCCCAGTACCTGCTGGCGACCGGCGCGCTGCGGGCCGCCGAGGCCCAGGAGGCCGGGGAGGCCGGGGAGGCCGCGCAGGCCCGGGAGGACCAGGACCGGAGGAAGCCGCACGCCGACGCGACGGTCCCGGCCGACGGCACGGCCTGACCGCACGGCCTGACCGCACGGAGGTGCCGCCGGACGACGAACCGTCCGGCGGCACCCTCCCCCGGCTCAGGCGGACCCGGTGCCCGCGCGCCGCCGCAGCAGCCAGAAGCCGCCGAGGCCGCCCGCGACCAGCAGCGCGCCGCCCGCCAGCTCGGCCGGGTTCGCCGCGATCGAGCCGCCGAGACCGGTCTTCACCGCGCCGTGCGGGGCGACCTGCTGGCTGCCGGCGCCGGACTGCCCGAGGGAGCCCGCCCACTCCCCTGCCGCCTCGCTCCACCCGCCGAGGCCGGAGGGCGCGGAACCCGCGGCACCGGCACCGGCACCGACGCCGGATCCGGCGCCCGCACCGGCCCCCGCGCCCCCGCCCGTGGACACCGAGACCGTGGTCACCGTGACGCTGGTGGCGAAGGCGGCGCCGTCCGGGCAGGTCCCGTCGACCTTGTTGTCGCCCCCGTACTTGCCCGCCAGCCGGGCGGATCCGGTGTGCTTGCCGTCGGAGCCGAGCGTCAGGGTGGCGGGGCCGCCCTCGAAGGCCGGCGAGTTGGCGGTGATCGTCTTGGCGGTGGGCTTGTCGGACTTCTCACAGGCGACCGTGACCGTCACGGTCTGGCCCGGTGCGGCCTGGGACGGGCTGACCGAGGCGGCGCCGTCCTTGGCCAGCGCGAGGGGGGCCGTCAGGCCGGTCAGCAGCGTCGCGCCGATCAGGGCGGCGGCGGCCGTACGCGTGGGGCGCATACCGGAACCTCCGGGATTCTCTCGGGCGCGGCCGGGGACTCCTACGTCCACGTGATCGAACAACCACACCCGGTCACCCCCCGACGGTAGGCACCCGCCGCCCGCCCGGCCACCGCTCTGGCCCGTTCGGGCGAGCCGCCGCCACCCGGCGTCACCGCCCGCCGGCCACCCGCCCGGCCGTCAGAGGTCCAGGTCGACGACGACCGGGGCGTGGTCCGAGGTGCCCTTGCCCTTGCGCGCCTCCCGGTCGACATAGCTGTCGGTGACGGCGTCCACGAAGGGCTTGTTGGCGTAGGTGAGGTCGATCCGCATGCCCCGGTTCTTCGGGAAGGCCAGCTGGCGGTAGTCCCAGTAGGTGTAGGGGCGGTCGTACTTCAGCGGGCGCGGCACCACGTCGTGCAGCCCGGCCGCGTCGAGGGCGGCGAGGGCGGCCCGCTCGGCGGGGGTGACGTGGGTGAGGCCCTCGAAGGCCGCCACGTCGAAGACGTCCTCGTCGCTCGGCGCGATGTTGAAGTCGCCGAGGACGGCGAACGGGCGCTCGCCGGCCGCGTCCTCCAGCGAGGCGCGGCGCAGCGCCTCCAGCCACTCCAGCTTGTAGCGGTAGTGGGCATGGTCGACCTCGCGGCCGTTGGGCACGTAGACCGACCAGACCCGGACCGGGCCGCAGGTGGCGGCGACGGCGCGCGGCTCGACGTCGGGCAGCAGGGCGTCGTCGGCGAGGTAGCCGGGCTGCTCGGGCAGGTCGCGGACGACGTCGTCGAGGCCGATCCGGGAGACGATCGCCACGCCGTTCCACCGGCCGGTGCCGTGGGCGGCGGTCTCGTAGCCGAGCTCGCGCACCGGCTCGTAGGGGAAGGCGTCGGCGGCGCACTTGAGCTCCTGGAGGCAGAGCACGTCGGGCTTGGCGCTCTCCAGCCATTCGAGGAGCTTGGGCAGCCGCGCGGTGACGGAGTTGATGTTCCAGGTGGCGATGCGGACGGTCACGGCGGGCGGCCTTCCCGGTGGCGGTTCAGGTACGGGTGCGGGGTGGGCGCCCGGGGGCCGCAGTGGCCCCGGTGGACGCCCACCCCGAATCTACCGAACGGCACCGACAGTCCGGCCCGGCCTCAACACGCGGGCCTCAACACGCGGACCTCGACACGCAGGCCTCGACACGCAGGCCTCGACACGCAGGCCTCGACACGCGGGCCCCACGGCGCGGACCCCGTGGCACCGGCCGCCCGGCTCCCGTCTCACGGCGCCGGCCGCACCACCGCCGCCGAGCCGCCGCCGCGGCGCACCGGTTCGGCCGCGGCGACCCAGCGGCCGTCCGGCAGCCGCTCGACGCCGGTCGCGGCGCCGATCTCCGGCGTGGCGGCGAACACGTGGCCGAGCGCCTCCAGCCCGGTCCGCTCGGGCAGCGCCAGGAAGGCCGGCTCGGCCTGGGTGGCGGCGGTGTTGCGCTGGCTGGCGCGCGGCGCGGCGATCGCCCGCTCCAGGCTCAGGCCCCGGTCGAGGCGGCCGAGCAGCACCTGGAGGGTGGTGGTGATGATGGTGGCGCCGCCGGGCGAGCCGGCGGCCAGCAGGGGCTCGCCGTCGCGCAGCACGATGGTCGGCGAGAGCGAGGAGCGCGGCCGCTTGCCGGGGCCGGGCAGGTTGGGGTCGGGCACCCCGGCGAACAGCGGGGTGAAGTTGAAGTCGGTCAGCTCGTTGTTGAGCAGGAAGCCGCGGCCGGGGACGGTGATGCCGCTGCCGCCGGTCTGCTCCAGGGTGAGGGTGTAGGAGACGACGTTGCCCCAGCGGTCGGCCACCGTGAGGTGGCTGGTGCTCAGGCCCTCGTAGGGCTCGGCGGCGGGCGCCGGGGCGGCGTCCGGGCAGCCGGCCGGGTGACGCGGGTCGCCGGGGGCGACCGGGCTGGTGAGCGCGCGGTCGGGCCGGATCAGGCAGGCCCGGGAGGCCGCGTACCGGGCGGAGAGCAGCTCCTTCGTCGGCACGTCGTTGAACGCCGGGTCGCCGACCCAGCGGTTGCGGTCGGCGAAGGAGAGCCGCGAGGCCTCCAGGAAGTGGTGGTAGTACTGCGTGGCGTCGTAGTCGGCGACCTCGCCGTCCTCCAGGATGCCGAGCGCCTCGCCGACCGTGGTGCCGCCGGAGCTGGAGGGGGCGATCGAGTAGAGGTCGTAGTCCCGGTAGGCGACGTGGGTGGGCTGCTGGCGGCGGACCCGGTACGCGGCCAGGTCGGCGGCGTCCACCTGTCCGGGGCGGGCGTTGCGGCCGGAGGCGGGGTCGACCGGCGGGTGCTGGACGGTGCGGACGATGTCCTCGCCGATCGCGCCCCGGTAGAGCGCCTCGGTGCCCTCCTTGCCGAGCTGGCGGTAGGTGGCGGCGAGATCGGGGTTGCGGAAGGTGGAGCCGACCACCGGGAGCGCGCCGCCGGGCAGGAAGAGCCGGGCGGTGTCGGGGAAGTCCTTGAACCGGGCCTGGTTGAGCGCGGTCTGGTCCTGGAAGGTCTGGTCGACGGTGAAGCCCTGCTCGGCGATCCGCTGGGCGGGCTTGAGGTTCTCGGCGAAGCTGCGCCGGCCCCAGAGCCCGACGGCGGTCTCCCAGGTCGCCGGGGAGCCGGGGACGCCCACCGACAGGCCGCTGGTCACGGCGTCGGCGAACGGCAGCGGTGCGCCGTTCTCCAGGAAGAGCGAGGTGTCGGCCTTGCGGGAGGCGGTCTCCCGCCCGTCGATGGTGTGCACCCGGCCGGTGGCGTGGTCGTAGTAGACGAAGTACCCGCCGCCGCCGATCCCGGCCGAGTACGGTTCGGTGACCCCGAGCGCCGCGGCGACCGCCACCGCCGCGTCCACGGCGTTGCCGCCCTTGCGCAGGACCTCGATGCCGGCCGCCGTGGCGTCGGCGTCCACGCTGGCCACCGCCCCGCCCCAGCCGACCGCCTCGGGCACCTTGGCCGGCGGCGCCGCCCCGGCGGGTCCGGTGGCGGACCACACCAGGGCGGTGGCGAGCAGGAGCGACGGGGCGACGCGGGCCAGTGCTCTCATCCGATACTCCTCTGAGTCGACGTCAACTCCGTTGTTTCACAGGAGCCATGACCCCGACAACAGTGCCGCGTCGCTACCAACGGGTAGTTGACGGCGGGCAACCGTTCGGACGACGCCGCGCGGTCACGGCACGGCGCGCTCCACCCGGCGGCGCTTGATGGTGCGGAAGCGGCGGGCGACCTGGCGGGCGAGGTCGGCGGCGCCGACGAGCCCGGCCTCGTTGCCGAGGGCCGCGTGCACGATGGTCGCCTCGGGCCGGAAGCCGCGGCCGGTGAGGGTGCGGCGGAAGGTGTCGCGGGCCGGGCCGAGCAGCAGGTCGCCGGCCTCGGATACGCCGCCGCCGATGACGAAGCGGCCCGGGTCGAGGGCGGCGGCCAGGTTGGCGATGCCGACGCCGAGCCAGGTGCCGACCTCGTAGAGCAGCTCGGTGGCGGTCGGGTCGCCGGCCCGGGCGGCCTCGGTGACCAGCGGCCCGGTGATGCCCTCGACGGTGCCGCCGGCCCGGGCCAGCAGCGGCTGGACCACCGGGGACTCCTCGGCGACCAGCTCGCGGGCGTCGCGCACCAGCGCGTTGCCGGAGGAGTACTGCTCCCAGCAGCCGCGGTTGCCGCACGGGCAGCGGTGGCCGCCGGGCACCACCTGCATGTGCCCGAACTCGCCGGCCAGCCCGTACCTGCCCCGGTCCACGAAGCCGTCGCGGACGACGGCGCCGCCGATGCCGGTGCCCAGGGTGAGCATCACCATGTGCTCCTCGCCCCGGCCGGCGCCGAAGCGCCACTCGGCCCAGGCGGCGGCGTTGGCGTCGTTCTCGACGACCACCGGGAACCGCAGCCGGGCGCTGAGCGCCTCCCGCAGCGGCTCGCCGCGCCAGTTGAGGTGCGGGGCGAAGAGCACGGTGGAGCGCTCGGCGTCGACCCAGCCGGCCGCGCCGACGCCGACCGCGTGGACGTCGTGCCGGTCGGCGAGCTCCAGCACCAGCTCGACGATGACGTCCTCGACGACCTTGGGGCTCTTGGACTTGTGGGGCGTGTCGGTGCGCAGCTTCTCCAGCACCTTGCCCTCGCCGTCGACCACGCCGGCGACGACCTTGGTGCCGCCGATGTCGACGCCGATCGTCGGCAGCCGGAGCACGCCGGCGGGCAGCGCCCGGCGGCGGCGCTCGGCGCGCGGCCCGAGGCCGAGCAGGGTGGGCAGGACCGGCGGACGGCTGCCGCCGTGGGGGCTGGTCACGGCTGCGGACGCTCCTTGGTGCCGGGATCGGTGGTCGGGCCATCAGTCGGGCCGCTGCTCGGACCGGGGGTGGGGCCGGGGGTCGGGCCGGCGTCCGGTCCGGTGGCCGGGCCGCCGGGGACGCCGGGGGCGCCGGCCCGGGACAGCTCGTGGGAGAGCTCGGCCAGGTCGGAGCCGCCGGCCATCTCGGTGGTGAGCTGTTCGAGGCCGATCTCCGCCCGGGGGTGGCTGCCGGCCATCCGGCCCCGCTTGAGCAGGGTGAAGTGGTCCCCGACCAGGTACGCGTGGTGCGGGTTGTGGGTGATCAGCACGACGCCGAGTCCGGCGTCCCGGGCGGCGGTGACGTACTTGAGCACCACCCCGGACTGCTTGACGCCGAGCGCGGCGGTCGGCTCGTCCAGGACGAGCACCTTGGCGCCGAAGTGCACGGCGCGGGCGATGGCCACGCACTGGCGCTGCCCGCCGGACAGCGTGCCGATCGGGCGGTCGACGTCGGGCAGGTCGATGCCCATGTCGGCGAGCGCCCGGCGGGTGGTGGCGCGCATGCCGTCGGCGTCGATCCGCAGCCCGCCCCAGCGCTTGTGCCCCTGCTCGGAGCCGAGGAAGAAGTTGCGCCAGACGGGCATCAGCGGCACCACGGCGAGGTCCTGGTAGACGGTGGCGATGCCGCGGTCCAGGGCCTGGCGCGGGGAGTCCAGCCGGACCTCCTCGCCGGCCACCGTGAAGGTGCCCTCGTCGTGCCGGTGCAGCCCGGCGATGATCTTGATCAGGGTGGACTTCCCGGCGCCGTTGTCGCCCAGCACGCAGCTGATCTCGCCGGAGCGCAGGGTCAGCGAGACGTCCTCCAGCGCGCGCACGGTGCCGTAGGTCTTGCCGACACCCCGCAGGGAGAGGAGCTCGGTCATCGGGGCCCCCGTTCGGCGCGGCGCTTGACGAAGGAGTTCAGCAGGGCGGCCAGCAGCAGCATCGCACCGAGGAAGAACTTGAACCAGTCGGGGTTCCACTGGGCGTAGATGATGCCCTTGCTGGCCATGCCGAAGATCAGCGCGCCGAGTGCGGAGCCCACCACCGAGCCGTAGCCGCCGGTGATCAGGCAGCCGCCGATGACGGCCGCGACGATGTAGATCAGCTCGTTGCCGACGCCCTCGCCGGACTGCACGGTGTCGAAGGAGAACAGCAGGTGCTGGCCGAGCACCCAGGCGCCGAAGCCGACGAACAGGTAGAGCACGGTCTTCGTCCGGGCGACCGGGACGCCCACCGCGCGG
Organism: Kitasatospora sp. NPDC058115; assembly: GCF_042884635.1. NCBI lineage: Bacteria > Bacillati > Actinomycetota > Actinomycetes > Kitasatosporales > Streptomycetaceae > Kitasatospora > Kitasatospora sp. NPDC058115. The sequence goes on along the minus strand of NZ_JBHVTL010000005.1, from coordinate 266,595 downwards.
GCCGCGTCCGCGTCCCCGCCGACCGCGAAGATCCAGTTGCCGAACCGGGTGCGCAGCAGCACCCAGCTGCCGGCCAGCAGCAGGCCCAGCCACCACCAGACGGTGGCCTTGACGGTCAGCCCGCCGACGGTGACCTCGGAGGCGAACAGCCAGCGGCAGGAGGCGAAGCCCTCCATGTCGGAGATCGGCTTGGTGGTGACGGTGCCGGAGACCGCCTTGGTGACGCCGAGGTTGGCGCCGGTCAGCATCAGGAAGGTGCCGAGGGTGACGATGAAGCTCGGCAGCTTGGTGCGCGCCAGCATCCAGCCGTTGAACAGGCCGACCGCCAGCGTGACGGCCAGCGAGGCCAGCACGCCGACCCAGGTGACGGCGGTGAGCTGGTAGGAGACCATCGACGAGGTCAGCGCGGCGGTGGTGACCAGGACGCCGGCCGACAGGTCGAACTCGCCGCCGATCATCAGCAGCGCGACCGGGACGGCCATGATCCCGATGGTGGAGGCGGCGTACAGCACGGTGCCCAGCGAGGAGACCCGCAGGAAGGGCTCGGCCACGGCGGCGAAGACCAGGAAGACCGCGGCCGCCGCCAGCAGCGCGCCCAGCTCGGGCCGGCCGGCCAGCCGGCGCAGCGCGGCCGGGCGCTCCCGGCGCTCGGCGGCCAGGACGTCGGAGGTGCTCACCTGGTCCCCCTCGCGACGTACTCGGCCAGGGCGTCCGCGTTCTCCTTGGTGAGGATCTGCGGGCCGGTGGCCACCGGCCTGCCGCCGCCGAGCATGTTGAGGTTGAAGCGGTAGAGCCAGATCAGGTCGACGCCCTCGTAGCCCTGGAGGTAGGGCTGCTGGTCGACGGCGAAGCCGACGGTGCCCGCCTTGAGGCCGGCCACCACCTGGGTGCCCAGGTCGAAGGTGTCGAGCTCGACCGGGCGGCGGGCGTCCTGGACCGCCTGGAGGCCGGTGGCCGCCATCGGGCCGGAGAGGGTGAGCACGGTGTCGATCGCCTGGTCGGCCTGGAGCTTGGCGGAGATCGCCGCCCGGGCGTCGGGCATGTTGACGCCGTCGACGTACAGCACCTGGAAGGCGCCGCCGGAGGTGCTCCGGGCGCCGGAGCAGCGCTGCTCCTGGCCGACGTTGCCCTGCTCGTGGATCACGCAGAGGACGTTCTTGCGGCCGCGCCCGGCGAGCTCGGTGCCGGCGGCCTGGCCGGCGGTGGCCTCGTCCTGGCCGATGTGGGTGAGCGCGCCGAACTTCGCGGAGAACTCCTGGCCGGAGTTGATGGTGATCACGGGGATGCCGGCGGCCTTGGCCTTGCCGAGCACGTCGGCCATCGCGTCGCCCTTGGCGAGGGTGACCAGCAGGCCGTCGACCTTCTGGTCGATGGCGGCCTGGACGAGCTGGACCTGGTTCTGGGTCTGCGCGTCGTTGGAGTACAGGAAGGTGATGTTGTCCTTGGCGGCGGCCTGCTCGGCGCCCTTGCGCACGGTGTCCCAGAAGGCGTCGCCGGCGCCCGCGTGGGTCACCATGGCGACCTTCCAGCGCGGGGTGGTGACGGCGCCGCCGGCGGTGGCCGCGGCCTTGGCGCGGGCCTCCTCGGCGCGTCTGCCTCCGGTGCTGCTGCAGCCGGCGACGGCGACCGTGAGGGCCAGGACGGCCAGCGCGGCGGCGAGGGGCCTCAGCCGGCGGACGGGACTCATGCGGGTTGTGCTCATCCCCATAGTCTCGCTTCCCGGCGCACGCGCTTTCGCACCGCCTCGCCCGGTGGGGCGATCCGTCCGGACGGTATCGTGCCCCGCGGGGGGATTCCTGGGAGTCCGCTGGGTGCGACGTCCGGACGAGGTCCGCCGGGGTGGCAGACTGGTGCGGGCCCGAAATGGGGAGCTTCGCGTGAACGTGATGTTCCTCTCAGGTTCCGCACAGATTCGGACGGCAACCGATCCCCGTTCCAGGCCGTCTGATGCCATTGAGGTGGCGCTCCGGGCGAGTGGGGCCCGAGCGGCTTCGAACCCGGATACGAGAACTTCATGCAACTGACAGGTACGCCATTCTTCATCTGCACGGTCATTCTCGTGCCGGTCTCCATCGCGGTGGCGATGTGGTTCTGGGGACGGGTCAAGGGCCCCAAGCCGGTGCGCGTCCTGTCCAGGCTCGCCATGCTCGTGTTCTGCCAGGTCACCGCGGTGGTCATGGTCTTCGTGATGGTCAACAACGCCAACCTCATCTACGGCAACTGGGACGACCTGCTCGGCACCGGCAACCACGTCCGGGCGGTGCCCTCCGTCCCGCCGCAGGAGCCGGCCGCGGCCGGCGGCCAGGGCGTGGCCCCGGCGGCCGGTGCCGGGGGCGGCGGCGGTGCGCCGGCCGGTGACGCGGCCCACCCGCCGGCCAACAAGGTCCAGCAGTCCTTCCGCGGCGTGGACGACCCGAAGGTGCCGGGCGACGTCCAGAAGACCGACCTGAAGGGCCAGCTGTCCGGGGTCGACGGCGAGGTGCTGGTCTGGCTGCCGCCGCAGTACAACGACCCGGCGTTCAAGGACCGGAAGTTCCCGGTGGTCGAGCTGATCCCCGGCTACCCGGGCTCCTCCTCCACCTGGTACGGCACGCTGAAGGTCTCCGAGCAGCTCAAGCCGCTGATGCAGCAGGGCAAGGTGGCGCCGTTCATCCTGGTCTCGCCGCGCACCCTGCTGCTGGGCAACCACACCGACGCGGGCTGCACCGACGTGCCGGGCAAGGTCAACGCGGACACCTGGCTCACCCGGGACGTGCCGCAGATGATCCTGGACAACTTCCGGGCCGACCCGTCCTCCGACCGCTGGGCGATCGCCGGCTACTCGGCCGGCGCGCACTGCGCCGCCAAGCTCTCGCTCGCCCACCCGAACCGCTACCGGGCCGGCGTCAGCCTCTCGGGCTACAACGACCCGGCGACCGAGAAGGACTCGCTGGTCGGCAAGGACCCGAAGCTGCGCGAGGCCAACAACCCGGTCGCCCTCGTCAAGGGCGCCGCCCAGCCGCCGAAGGTCTCGCTGTACGTCTCCGGCAACAAGGGCGACGGCTACGAGGACGGCCAGGCGATCGCCGCCGCCGCCAAGGCGCCCACCACCGTCCAGGTCGTCGAGACCACCGGTCCGCACTCCAGCGACGTGTGGAAGGACATGGTGCCGGGCGTCTTCGAGTGGCTGACCGGCATCATCCCGGCCCAGTGACCCGCGCGCGCCGAGGCCCCCGGAGCACCACGCTCCGGGGGCCTCGGCCGTCGCGGCGCGCTCAGCCCAGCGCGAGCGCCAGGTAGAAGTCCACCCGGTCCTCCAGACGGGACAGGTCACGGCCGGTCAACTCCTCGATGCGGCCGATCCGGTAGCGCAGGGTGTTGACGTGGACGTGCAGCTGCGCGGCGCACCTGGTCCACGAGCCGTCCGCGCGCAGGAACGCCTCCAGGGTGCGCACCAGCTCCGCCTGGTGCTCCTGGTCGTAGGCGATCACGGTGTCCAGCAGCCGGCCGCGGAAGGCCCGGCGGACCTCGTCCGGGACGGCCGCGAGCAGCAGCACGTGCGAGGCCAGCTCCTCCGGCCCGGCCACGCCGACCCGGCCGGGCCTGGCGTCCGCGATCCGGCGGGCGTGCCGGGCCTCCTCCAGCGCGCCGCGCAGGCCGGCCGCCTCCCGGGCGGGGGCGGAGACGCCGACGGTGATCCGGCCCTCCGGCCCGAGCCCGGCCTCCAGCGGGGCGAGCAGCTCGCGCAGCGCCTCGGCGGGCACCGGGCCGTCCGGCGCGGGCATCACCACCACCGCGCCGGTCCCGGCCCCGGCGACGAGCGCGCGGTCGGTGCCGCCGTCGAGGGCCTCCTCCAGGACGGCCCGCACCACGCCCTCGGGCAGGCCGGTGCCCTCGGCGCTGGCCACCAGCCAGGCGCCCTCCCCCGGCGGGCCCGCCGGGCCGGGCCCCCGGTAGCGGGCGGCCGTCGCCGCGGACGCGTCCAGGGTGCGGCCGATCTCCGCCGGGTCGGCGTCGCGCCGCAGCAGGGCGAGCAGGTCGTCGGCGAGGCCGCGGCGCAGCCGGCGGCCCTCGTCGCGGCGGTGGCGCTCGGCGGCGACCAGCCGGGCGAGGTTCTCGGCGAGCTGCTGGCGTTTGGCGCTCCACTCGGTGACGTCGCCGGCGACCACGAGCATCCAGTCGGCGAGCGGGACCGGGACCGGCGGGGCCGGGGCCGGCGGCGCGGCGGGCGCGGGCAGCAGCGAGTAGGGGCCGGCCGCCAGCCGGACCCGGTGCGGGGGCCGGCGGCACCGGGACTGGGCGGTGAGGTGGGCGCGGACCAGCTGGTCGCGGTCCTCGGCGGTCAGCCGGTCGGCGGGGCCGGCGATCACCGCGCCGGTCGGGGCGAGCACCCAGCAGTCGAGGTCGAGGTCGCCGCCCAGCAGGTCGAGGACGGCGTCCAGTCCCCCGCCGCCGGCCGCCGAGACCAGCATCCGGTGCCGGTCGACGAGGGCGGCGAGGTCCGAGGCCCGGTCCGCCGAGACCTGGCGGCCGACGAACTCGGTGACGGTGCCGAAGGCGATGTCGTCGGGCACCGCGAGCAGCGGCATCCGGTGCCGGCGGCAGGCCTCGACGAGGTCCTCGGGGACCGGCCCGACCTCGGCCTCGCCGGCCGCGAGGGCGACCGCGCCGCCGGCCGCGAGGGTGCGCACGAACCGCTCGGAGTCGGCCGGGCCGGAGCGCCAGAGCATGCCGGTGAGGACCAGCTCGCCGCCGTGCAGGTACCGGCCCGGGTCGTGCAGGTCGGTCGTCATCACCCCGCTGACCTGCCGGTCCAGCTCCTCCTCGGCCGCGAGCAGACGCAGGCGCGGGGCGCCGGGGGCGAGCAGGTCACGGACACGCATCCGCGGGCTCCTTCGGGGCTGGGGTGGGGTGAGGGTGGTCCGAGCGCTCGGTCCGCGGTCACAGTCTGCCCGAACACGCGTGCTCGGCGTCACGTCCCGCGGCCGCCCGGACCGAGGGTCCCCCCGGGTGCCGGGCCGCCGGGCCGTGCCCGGGAGGCGCGGCCGGACTACGGTCGTAGGTGGGGCCGCGCGCGGGCCGGACCGCGGCGCTGTCCCGCCGCACCGGCCCCTTGGAGGAACGTACAGGATGCCGGGCTCCCCGGCCGCCGGGGTTTCATGCCATCGGTGACTGCCCGGGGCCCGGTCGCGGGGGTTCACTGGCCGGACGGCGCCGGACACACCCCGTGACCGGACGGCGACCACGCGAGGAGGCGCCCGATGGAGTTCCTCCGCCCCGCGAGCTGGGACGAGGCGCTCGCCGCGAAGGCCCGGCACCCGGACGCGCTGCCGCTCTGCGGCGGCACGGACGTCATGGTCGAGCTGAACTTCGACCTGCGCCGCCCGCCCGCGCTGCTCGACCTGACCCGCGTCGCCGAGCTCACCACCTGGTCGGACGACGGCGCGGTGGTGCGGCTCGGCGCCGCCGTCCCGTACAGCCGGATCATCGCCGAACTGTCCGGCCCGCTGCCCGGCCTCGCGCTGGCCGCCCGCACCGTCGGCTCCCCGCAGATCCGCAACCGGGGCAGCGTCGGCGGCAACCTGGGCGCGGCCTCGCCGGCCGGTGACGCGCACCCGGCGCTGCTGGCGGCCGGCCGGGACGTGGCCGTCGAGGCGGCCTCGGTGCGCGGCACCCGGCTGATCCCGATCGACGCGTTCTACACCGGGGTGAAGCGCAACGCCCTGGCGGCCGACGAGCTGATCCGCGCGGTGCGGATCCCGGTCGCCGACGGGCCGCAGCAGTTCGCCAAGGTCGGGCCCCGCAACGCGATGGTGATCGCGGTCTGCGCGTTCGGCTTCGCGCTGCACCCGCGCACCGGCACCGTCGGCACCGGGATCGGCTCGGCCGCCCCCACCCCGCGCCGCGCCGTCGAGGCCGAGGAGTACCTGCGCGGGGAGTTCGCCGGGCGCGGCCTGTGGGAGCGCGGCGGCACGCTGGAGGCCGGGCTGGTCCGGCGCTTCGGCGAGCTGGTCGCGGCCGCCGCCGCGCCGATCGACGACGTCCGCGGCAGCGCCGCCTACCGGCGGCACGCGCTCGCCGTGATCGCGCGGCGCACCCTCACCTGGACCTGGAACGAGCACCGCCGGCAGATCAGGAGCACGGCATGAGGGTCACCTTCACCGCCAACGGCAGACCGGTCGAGGCCGACGACGTGTGGGAGGGCGAGAGCCTCCTGTACGTGCTGCGCGAACGCGTCGGCCTGCCCGGTTCGAAGAACGCCTGCGAGCAGGGCGAGTGCGGCTCCTGCACGGTCCACCTGGACGGCGTGCCGGTCTGCGCCTGCCTGGTCGCGGCCGGCCAGGCGCAGGACCGCGAGGTGCGCACCGTCGAGGGCCTGGGCGGGGAGGACGGCGCCCTCGGCCCCGTCCAGCAGGCGTTCCTGGACGCCGGAGCCGTCCAGTGCGGCTTCTGCACCCCGGGGCTGCTGGTGCAGACCGACGCGCTGCTGGCCCGGGACCCGCGGCCGTCCGACGCCGACATCCGCGAGGCGCTGTCGGGCAACCTGTGCCGGTGCACCGGGTACGAGAAGATCATGGACGCGGTGCGGCTGGCGGCCGCCCGGACGGCGGGGCGGTGAGCGGATGGACGCGCACGCCCGCCGGGTGGACGCACGCGCCCGGACCGCGGACGCACCGGCCGCCCCCGCGACCGCGCCGACCCGCGGCGTCCGGGGGGAGAAGAGCCTCCAGGACCTCCGGCAGAGCAGCCCGGACGGCATCGGCGGCTCGCCGCTGCGCCCGGACGGCGCGCTGAAGGCGCGCGGCGAGTTCGCCTACTCCTCCGACCTGTGGCACGAGGACATGCTCTGGGGCACGGCGCTGCGCTCGCCCCACCCCCGGGCCGCCATCCTCTCGGTGGACGTCTCCGGGGCGCTCGCCGTGCCCGGGGTCGCGGCGGTGCTCACCCACGAGGACATCCCCGGCACCGCGTACTACGGGCTGGACGTCGCCGACCAGCCGGCCCTGGCCGTCGACCGGATCCGCTACCAGGGCGAGCCGATCGCCCTGGTGGCCGCCGACCACCCGGAGACCGCCCGGCGCGCGGCGAAGCGGATCGCGGTCGCGTACGAGGTGCTGACCCCGATCGTCACCGAGGAGCAGTGCCTCGACCCGGCGACCCACGGCTACGTGCACGAGCCGCACGAGTACCGCGCGCACGCGCGGGGCAACGTCTGCCACGAGCAGTGGGTGGTCTCCGGCCTCGGCGTCACCGACGAGGTGCGGGCGCGGGCCGACGTGGTGGTCCGCGGCACCTACGAGGTCGGGATGCAGGACCAGGCCTTCCTCGGCCCGGAGTCCGGGCTGGCGGTACCGGCCGGGGACGGCGGCGTCGACCTCTACGTCGCCACCCAGTGGCTGCACGCGGACCGGCGGCAGATGGCGCCGGTGCTCGGGCTGCCGGAGGAGAAGGTCCGGCTCACCCTGGCCGGCGTCGGCGGGGCGTTCGGCGGCCGCGAGGACCTCTCGATGCAGATCCACGCCTGCCTGCTGGCCCTGCGCACCGGCCGTCCGGTCAAGATCGTCTACTCCCGGGACGAGTCGTTCTTCGGCCACGTCCACCGCCACCCGGCGCGGATGACCTACGAGCACGGCGCCACCCGGGACGGCCGGCTGGTCTACTCCGACGCCCGGATCGTGCTGGACGGCGGCGCGTACGCCTCCACCTCCCCGGCGGTGGTCGGCAACGCGGCCTCGCTCGGCAACGGCCCCTACGTGATCCCGAACGTCCGGATGCACGCCCTCGCGCTGTACAGCAACAACCCGCCCTGCGGGGCGATGCGCGGCTTCGGCGCGGTGCAGGCGGCGTTCGGCTACGAGAGCCAGATGGACCGGCTGGCCGCCGCACTCGGCATGGACCCGGTGGAGTTCCGGCAGCTCAACGCCGTCCGGCAGGGCGACCGGATGCCCACCGGCCAGGAGATCGACGCGCCCGCGCCGGTCGCCGAACTGCTGCGGCGGGTCAAGGAGCGGCCGCTGCCGCCGCCGCTCGCCCCGGACGGCCCCGACCAGCGGGAGCTGCCCGGCGCGCTGTCCAACTCCACGCACGGCGAGGGGGTGGTGCGCGGCGTCGGCTACTCGGTGGGCATCAAGAACGTCGGCTTCTCCGAGGGCTTCGACGACTACTCCACGGCACGGGTGCGACTGGAGGTGATCGGCGGTGAGCCGGTCGCCCTGGTGCACACCGCGATGGCCGAGGTCGGCCAGGGCGGGGTCACCGTGCAGGCGCAGATCGCCCGCACCGAGCTGGGTGTCGAACACGTGACCATCCAGCCGGCCACCACGACCGGGATCGACTCGGCCGGTTCGACCTCCGCCTCCCGGCAGACCTACATGACGGGCGGCGCGGTCAAGCTGGCCGCCGAGGCGGTCGCGCGGGAGCTGATCGAACGGGGCCGGCGCCGCCACGGCTGGACCCAGCGGGACCTCGCGCTCGCCGGCGGCGAGGTCGTCTCCGCGTCGGCCGGCCCGCTGGCCGCCGTCGCCGACCTGCTGGGCGACGAGCCGATCGACCTGACCCGGGTCCACCGCCACCGTCCGACCTTCCCCTTCGACCGGGAGACCGGACAGGGCCGGGGCCACGTCCAGTACAGCTTCTGCGCCAACCGCGCGGTGGTCGACGTGGACGTCGAACTCGGCCTGGTCAAGGTGGTCGAGCTGAGCGCCGTCCAGGACGTCGGCCGGGCGCTCAACCCGCTGTCGGTGGTCGGCCAGATCCAGGGCGCCTGCACCCAGGCGCTGGGGCTCGCGGTGATGGAGGAGATCCTCCTGCGGGACGGCGAGGTGCGCAACGCCTCCTTCACCGACTACCTCGTCCCGACCGTCCTGGACACCCCGCCGATCCCGGTCGAGCTGCTCGAACTGCCCGACCCGCACGCCCCGTACGGGCTGCGCGGGGTGGGCGAGGCGCCGACCGTCTCGGCCACGCCGTCCATCGTGGCGGCCGTGCGCGCCGCCACCGGGCTGGCGCTGAACCGGATCCCGGTGCGGCCCGAGCACCTGACCACCGAGCGGCCCGGGCCGCTCTGACCGGCCGCCGGGCCGCCGCACCGCGACCCTGCCCGCGCGGGAACGCGCCGGGCCCCACGGGTGCCCGCCGCCGTACGGGATCGTTCTCCCTGCGGCGGCGGTGCCCCCGGCGGGCCCGGTTCGCCTACCCTCGAAAGCGCGAAGGAGCTCCCGTCATGCAGGACATCGCCGAGCAGCTGCTGGCCTGGCACGCGTCCGGCCGCCCCTTCGCCGTGGCCACCGTCGTCGGCGTCACCGGCAGCGCCCCGCGCGACCCGGGCGCCGCGCTCGCCGTCGACGCGGACGGCGAGGCCGTCGGCAGCGTCTCCGGCGGCTGCGTGGAGGGGGCCGTCTACGAGCTGTGCCGGACCGCCCTCGCCTCCGGCGAACCGGTGCTGGAACGGTTCGGCTACGGCGACGAGGACGCCTTCGCCGTCGGCCTGACCTGCGGCGGGGTCCTGGACGTGTTCGTCCAGCCGGTCGTCCCCGGCGCCGATCCGGCGCTCGACGCGGGCATCGCGCTCATCGCCGCCGGCACCCCCGTGGCGCTCGCCCGGGTCGTCGCCGGGGACGCGGGGCCGCTCGGTGCGACCCTCGCCGTCACGGCAACCGGCCACCACGGCACCCTCTCCCCCGCGCCGCCGACGCCGACCACGCCGACGCCGCTGGAGCGGGCCGTGGTCGCCGAGGCGCGCGCCATGCTCGACGCGGGCCGCACCGGCCGGCTCGTGCTCGGCCTCGACGGGCGCCCCTGCGACGACCGCGCGCGGGGCACCGTCACCCTGTTCATCGAGTCGTACGTGCCGGCGCCCCGGATGCTGGTGTTCGGTGCGATCGACTTCGCCGCGGCGGTCGTGCGGATCGGCAGGTTCCTCGGCTACCACGTCACCGTCTGCGACGCCCGGCCGGTCTTCGCCACGGAGCGGCGCTTCCCCGACGCCGACCGGGTGGTCGTCGACTGGCCGCACCGCTACCTGGACTCCCAGCTGGACCGGCTGGACGGGCGCACGGTGGTGTGCGTACTCACCCACGACCCCAGGTTCGACCTCCCGCTGCTGGAACGCGCCCTGCGGCTGCCGCTCGGCTTCGTCGGCGCGATGGGCTCGCGCCGCACCCACCGCGAGCGCGCGGCCGGGCTGCGCGCCGCCGGGCTGACCGAGGCCGAACTCGCCCGGCTGCACTCGCCCGTCGGCCTCGACCTCGGCGCCCGTACGCCCGAGGAGACCGCCGTCTCGGTCGCCGCCGAGATCGTCGCCCACCGGCGGGGCGGCGGGTGCCTGCCGCTGAGCGCCGGGGACGGGCCGATCCACCACGACCGCGCGGACGGCGGCGCCCCCGGCCCGGCGGCGCACGGCGTCACGGGCCACGGCGGCGCGGGCCACGGCGGCGCCGGGCACGGCCTCGCGGCGGGCCGGGCTCAGCTCACCACGTTGTAGGCCTCGCAGATCATCGGCGCGGCGGTCGCCATGCCCACCTCGCGCAGGATCGGCAGCAGCACGGCCGCGAAGTGCTCGAAGGCCTCCCGGGACTCCCAGACGTCGGTGACGTGCCAGCCCCCGCCGTCCGGCAGCGGACCGGCCGCGTGCAGCAGCAGGCCGCGCACCGGCCAGTCCTCGGGCCGGTGCAGCCCGGTGCCGCCGGTCAGCCGGTCCACCGACTCCTCGTACTGCTCCCGGGTGACCCCGGGGAGGTCGAACACCGCGATGATCGCCATGGGGCGGCTCCTGTGCCTGCCTGCCGACGGCCCGTCACCGCCCGGTCGCCTCCAGTGCAGCCCGCGGGTCCGCGCGGCGGCCAACCCGGTACCGCCGAACGGGTGAATTGCGGCCCCCGTGCGGCGGCGGGAGGCTGGAGACGAGGACTCACCCGAGCCCGGGAAAGGGGCACCGCCATGCGTGCGTTGCTGGAGATCGAACTCGACACCCAGACGGCCAACCGCGCCGTCGCGGACGGCGCCGTCGCGGCGACGTTCGACCGGATCATGGCCGACCTGAAGCCCGAGGCCGCCTACGCCTTCCCGCGCAACGGCCGGCGCTGCCAGATCGTCGTGGTGGACGTCCCCGACGAGGCCGCCGTCGTCAAGATCTGCGAGCCCTTCTGGCTGGAGTTCAACGCCCACATCGACATGCACATCTGCATGGACCCGGAGCAGCTGAACGAGGGTCTGAAGCGGCTGGGCCGCTGAGCGCCCGCCGCTCCCCCGGCCGTCAGTCGGAGACCGCCAGCTTCAGGCCGAACCCGACCACCACCACACCGGTCACCCGGTCCATCGCCCGGCGCGCCGCCGGCCGGCGCAGCCAGCCGCGCAGCGCCCGGGCGAAGCCCACCAGCACCAGCGACCAGAGCAGCCCCTCCACCACGTGCACGCAGGTGAGCGCGACCCCGGCGGCGAAGTGCGGCGCCCCCGCCGGGATGAACTGCGGCAGCACCGCCACGTAGAAGACGCCCACCTTGGGGTTGAGCAGATTGGTCAGCAGACCGCGCCGCCAGCCGGCCGCCAGGCCGCCCGCCGGGGTCTTCTCCCCGTCCGCCCCCGGCTCCGGCTGCTCCTCGCCGCCGCCCCCGGCCCGGGCGCGGATCATCCCGATCCCCATCCACACCAGGTAGGCGGCGCCCGCCCAGCGCAGCACCTCGTAGCCGACCCGCGAGGCGGTGAGCAGCGCCGTCACCCCGGCCGAGGTGAACGTCCCCCAGAGCAGCGTGCCGGTCTGGATGCCGAGCACCACGCCCCAGGCCTGCCGCCGGTGGCCGAGGGCCGAGGTCCGCAGGATCAGGGCGGTGTCCAGCCCCGGGGTGAGGGTCAGCAGCCCCACGACGAGGGCGAAGGACCAGAGGGCGGTCGTCATTTCCATGGGCCCTCATCGTACGGGGGCACGGAACGTCGGCCGTACCGGATTTCCACCTGCGCTTTCCCGGTGGCCGGGCGGGTCAGGCCAGTCGCCGGACCCGCTCGGCGACCCGGCGGCCCTCCTGCCGGGTCGGGTCGTACTCCACCCGCTGGCCCTCGGTCAGCACCCGGTCCCCGCCCCCCGCCGGCAGGATCGAGTCGTAGTACACGTACAGCGGCGGGCCGTCGTCGTCGGGGGTGATCAGGCCGTACCCGTGGTTCGCGTGGTAGGACTGCACGGTGCCGGTGGCCATCGGGTCTCCTCGGGTCCGGTGGTGGGCGCGTGGGCCGAACACCCCCCGGCCCTCCATGATCGGTGCTGGACCGGCCGGGCGCGCCCCGGCCCGAACGGGAGGACGGCCCGCCGATGCGCACCGCACGGGCGATCTCACTGCTCCTGCTGCTCCAGGCGCGCCGCAGCATGACCGGCGCCGAACTGGCCGCCGAGCTGGAGGTCTCCGAGCGCACCGTGCAGCGCGACGTGCTGGCCCTGGCCGAGGCCGGCGTCCCCGTGTACGCCGACCGGGGGCGGGCCGGGGGCTACCGGCTGCTCGACGGCTACCGCACCCGGCTGACCGGCCTCGACCGCGCCGAGGCGGAGGTGCTGCTGCTGGCCGGACTGCCCGGGCCGCTCGGGGACATGGGTCTCGCCGATCCGGCGCTGGCCGCCCGGCTCAAGGTCGCCGGCGAGCTCGGCGGCGCCCCGGCCGCCGGGGCCCGGCGGTTCCACCTGGACGCGCCCGGGTGGTTCCGCGACGCGCCCGTGCCGCCGCTGCTGGCCGAGGTCGCCCGGGCGGTGTGGGGCGGGCGGCTGCTGCGGGTCCGCTACCGGCGGCGCCCCGGGGCGGGCCCCGGCGCGGAACCCCCGGTCGAGCGGGTGCTGCGGCCGTACGGGCTGGTGCTGAAGGCGGGCACCTGGTACCTGGTCGCCCGGCCGGACGAGGACGGCCCCGACGAAGGCTCCGGCGAAGGCCCCGGGGACGGCCCCCGGGACGGCCCGGCCGGCGGCCCGGCGGTGGCCGGCCGTGTCTACCGGGTGGACCGGCTGACCGCCGCCGAGCCGCTGGCCGACCGGCCGTTCGAACGCGACGAGGCGTTCGACCTCGCCGCGTTCTGGGACGCCAAGGCCGCCGAGTTCGCCCGTTCGCTGCTGCGCGAGCGGGTGACCGTACGACTCAGCCCGCACGGCGTCGAGCGCCTGCCGCACCTGCTCGAACCGGTCGCCGTCCGGGAGGCGCTCGCCGGCGCCGGGGAGCCGGACGGGCACGGATGGGTGACCGTCCGGCTCCCCGTCGAGTCCCTGGAGGTCGGCTACGAGGAACTGCTGCGGCTCGGACCGGAGGCCGAGGTGCTCGACCCGCCGGCGCTGCGGCGGCGGCTGGCCGGGGCGGCGGCCCGCGCCGCCGCCCTCTACGGCCCGCCTCAGCGGTAGCCGGCCGGGTCCGGCGGGCCGTCGGCGCCCTCGACGTCCACCAGGTAGCGGAAGGCGTCCGGGCGGCTGCCGTCCAGATCGGTGAAGCCGTACTCCAGGGCCAGGCCGCCGCTGGAGAGCGAGGTGCCGTTGAACCGCGCGGCCCCGGGGTCGGCGGCCAGCGCCACCACCGCGCGCCCGACGTACAGCGGGGACTCCGAGATGCCGAACTGCGGCTCGGCCGTCGTCGCCTCGCGCCAGGTCTCCTCGGTGACGCCGAAGTGCTCCAGCATCATCTCCGAGCGCATCCACCCGGGCGTCAGCGCCACCGCCGTCGCCCCGCGCGGACCCAGCTCGTGCCCCAGCGCGAACGCCATCCGCAGCACGGCCGCCTTGGCGACGTCGTAGAAGAAGGAGTTGCGGTAGCGGGTGCCGTTGTACTCCGCGGTGCCGTCCGTCATCTCCACCACCAGCCCGCCGGGGCGGCGCAGCAGCAGGGGCAGCAGGTGGTGGCTGGTGATCGCGTGCGTCTCGACGGCCAGCCGCAGCAGCCGCAGCCCCTTGTCGAGGTCGTGCTCCCAGACCGGGAGGTCCCACGCGAAGAGCTGCTCACCGCCCCAGATGTCGTTCACCAGGATGTCCAGCCCGCCCTGCTCGGCCTCGATCCGCGCGGCCACCGCCGCCACCTCGGCGGGCACCAAGTGGTCGGCGCGCACCGCGATGCCGTGCCCGCCGGCCGCCGTCACCAGGGCCGCCGTCTCCTCCAGGGTCTCCGGGCGCCCGTACTCGCCCCGGTGCCCCTCGGCGCTGCGCCCCGTCCCGTACACCGTCGCCCCGGCGGCGCCCAGCGCCACCGCGATCCCCCGCCCGGCCCCGCGCGTCGCCCCCGCGACCAACGCGACCTTCCCCTTCAGCGGCTGCTCCGTCATCCCTCGCCCTTCCTCGCGGCCCGTGGTGTCTCCACCCGTCACCACCGATGCTCCCCCCGAATCCCGACACCTCCTGTCGGGATTCCGGCAGAAGCTCGACCGGGAACGCGAGGGCCGTCCGTCAGCCGGCCGAGCCGGGTGGAACCACCCACCGGCTCGGCCGACCCGGCACGGCGGCGATCACGGCACTGAGCCTGTGATACCGGATTCACGCTTGTCCGGCGTCAAAGACCTGTGGGCCGCTCAGGTGACGTCGAGGCGGGCGGCGAGGCGGAGGAGGCCGGGGGCGAGACGGCTGAGGAAGCGGGCGGCCCTGGCCTCGGGGGTGACCGGGACGACGGGCTTGTTGGTGCGGACGGCGGCCAGGATCGCGGTGGCGACCTTCTCCGGCGGGAAGCCGCGGCGGGCGTAGAGGCGGGCGGCGCGGGCCTGCTTGGCGGCCTGTTCGTCGGCGGTGCTGGCGGAGAAGGTGGAGGTGCGGGTGATGTTGGTGTTGACGATGCCGGGGCAGATGGTGGACACGCCGATCCCGTGGCCGGCGAGTTCGGCGCGCAGGCAGTCGGAGAGCATGAACACCGCGGCCTTGCTGGTGGCGTAGGCGGTGAGCGCCTTGGACGGCAGGTAGGCGGCCGCGGAGGCGAGGTTGACGATGTGGCCGCCCTCGTCGCGCTCGGCCATCAGGGCGCCGAAGGCCCGGCAGCCGTGGATGACGCCCCAGAGGTTGACGTCCAGGACCCGCTGCCACTCCTTCTCGGTGGTCTCCAGGAAGGTCCCGGAGTGGCCGATGCCCGCGTTGTTGACGACCACGTCGGGCACGCCGTGCTCGGCGGCGACCTGCTGGGCGAACGCGTCGACGGCGGCGCCGTCGCCGACGTCCACCCGGTAGGCGTACGCGGCCGGGCCGAGCAGCCCGGCCAGCTCGGCGGTGCGGCGGGCCGCGTCGAGGTCGAGGTCGCAGACCACCACCCGGGCGCCCTCCTCGGCGAAGGCGAGCGCGGTGGCCCGGCCGATGCCGCTGCCGCCGCCGGTGATGACGACCAGCCGGCCGTCCCCGGGCACGGCCGCCTCGGACCCGGACGCGCCGGTCCCGGTGCGGGTGATGTGTTCGCGGACCATTCCTGCCACGGTGGTTCCCTTCTCCAGCAGCGCGGACCAGTGGGTGGCGCGCAGGGTGCGGCGGGTCAGCCTGGGCGCCCAGCGCTCCAGGCCCTCGGTGAGGTGGCCGCCGACGAAGCGGTCCTCGGTGAGGGTGATCACCTGGACCGGTACCTCGGTGGGGCGTTCGCGCGGGTCGCGCAGGACCGGGCGCATGTTGGCCCGGTAGAGCTCGATGCCGCGCACCGCGTCGCGCCGCAGGCTGGGCTGCGGGTGGCCGGGGCGCGGGGTGATGCCCTCCAGCCGGTGCAGCAGCCGCGGCCAGGCGCGGGCGAGACCGAGCCGCCAGACGCCGGGGGCGAGGAAGGGCAGGTGGAAGGCGGTGATGTACCAGGAGTCGAGGCTCTGGGCGAGCAGTTGCTTCAGGTGGCGCGGGGTGGGGCGGCGCAGGCGCTCGCGCAGCCAGAAGCCCACGTGGTCGAGGCAGGGGCCGGAGAGGGTGGTGAAGGAGGCGAGGCGGCGTTCGGCCCCGGGGGCGGTGACGGCCTCCCAGGACTGCAGCGAGCCCCAGTCGTGGGCGACGAGGTGCACCGGGCGGTCGGGGCTGACCGCGTCGGCGACGGCGAACAGGTCGGCGGCGAGCTGTTCGAGGCGGTAGCCGGAGCGGTCGGCGGGCACGCCCGAGGCGCCGGCGCCACGCACGTCGTAGCGGACCACGTGGTGGTCGCGGGCGAGGTCGGCGGCGACGTCGTCCCAGACCGCGTGGGTGTCGGGGTAGCCGTGGACCAGCAGCACGGTGGGCGCGGCCGGGTCGCCCTGCTCGTGGACGGCGAGCGGCAGGCCGCCGGAGTGGACCGTGCGGCGGCGGGTGGGGGTGCTCATCGGGCGGCTCCCTCGGGGGCGGTCACGGCGGTGGCGACGGGGGCAGTATTCCAGCGGCGGACGTGCGGGAGGTCGTCGTCCAGCCAGTAGGCGTCGTCCTCCGTCACCACCAGCAGCTCCTCGAACTTGATGCCGGTCTCGCGGAACCCGATGTGCGGCTCCACCGCCCACAGGCCCGGGGTGGGCGCGTGCCGGGAGGAGCGGCCGTCCGCCCACAGCGGCGAACGGCCGTGCAGGCGCTCGCTGACGAGTTCGCGGCCGAGCGTCTGGAGGGTGCGCACGCCGAAGCCGAGGAGGTTCACCCCGGCGGGGCCGCGCGCCGTCGTCCGGGTGACCTGGTGACCGATCACCCGGCCCGGGTAGACGCGGTGGCGGTTGTCGTAGCCGTGCGCCTCGATCTGGGTGTCGACGGCCGCGTAGACCTCGGAGAGCGGCTTGCGGGCGCGGACCTCGGCGAGGATCAGCTCGCGGTAGACCCGCAGGTCGGCGGCGAGGCGGTCCCAGACGCGGTTCTCGCCGACCTTGCCGCCGTAGCCGATGTCGGCGGTGTAGCCGTCGACGACGGGCGCGCAGTCCAGCACGTACGGCATGCCCTCCTGGAGGCGGCGGTTGCCGGCGAAGAACTGCAGCGGGGTGTGGAAGTGACGGAACGCCGTCCGGTCGCCGAACCACGCGAAGGGGACGTGGAAGAAGTCCTGCACGCCGGCGGCGACCAGGCGGCGGCACAGCTGGGCGGTGGCCTGGCGTTCGGTGACGCCGGGTTCGATCCAGGCGGCGACCTGCTCGGCGCAGTCGTAGGCGAGCTGCTGGGTCTCCCGGAAGCGCGCGAGGTCGCGCTCGGTGAACGGGAAGGCGGGGGTGCGCGGCACGGCGGGGCTCCTTCTGGGCTACGGGGCGGTGGAGCTGGGCGCGACTAGACGTCGAGTACGAGGGTCTCGCCCCCGGCGGCGCGGGAGACGCAGGGCAGCAGGGCTCCGGCGGCGCGCTGCTCGGGGGTGAGGCGGCGGTCGCGGTGGTCGGCGGTGCCGGCCAGCAGCCGGACCTCGCAGGTGCCGCAGAAGCCCTGCCGGCAGGAGTACGCGAGGTCGGGGCGGGCCTCGCGGAGCACGTCCAGGGCGGAGCGGTCGGCGGGGACGGCGAGGTCGGGGCCGTCGGCGCCGAGGCGGAGGGTGAACGGCTCGCCGTCGGTGACCGGGGCGGCGCCGAAGCGTTCGAAGTGCAGGGAGGCGGCGGGCGAGGCGTCCAGCGCCTGCTGCACGGCGGCCAGCATCGGGGCCGGGCCGCAGCAGTAGACGGCGGCGCCGCGCGGGGCGTGGGCGAGCAGTTCGGCGCCGGTGGGCGGGCCGCCGTGCTCGTCGTCGGTGCGCAGGCGGACCCGGGCCGGGTCGAGGGCGCGCAGTTCGGCGGCGAACGGGAGGGTGTCGGCGCTGCGGCCGGTGTGGACCAGCCGCCAGTCCAGGCCGTGCCGGCGGGCCTCGCGCACCATCGGGAGCAGCGGGGTGACGCCGATGCCGCCGGCCAGCAGCAGGACGGCCGGTTCCGCGCAGAAGGCGAAGCCGTTGCGCGGGCGGCGGGCCGTGAGGCGGGTGCCGGGCCGGACGGTGTCGTGGATCTCGGCGGAGCCGCCGCCCCCGTCGGGCAGCCGGCGCACCGCGATCCGGTAGCCGGCGCGGTCGGCGGGGTCGCCGCAGAGCGAGTAGTGGCGTTCGCGGCCGGAGGGGAGCGTGAGGCGCAGGTGGGCGCCGGGCTGCCAGGCCGGGAGGTGGCCGCCGGAGGGGTCGGCGAGGGTCAGCTCGACGGCGTCGGCGGCGACGTCGCGGCGGGCGGCGACGACCAGGTCCAGCGCCGGGACGGGGGTGCCGAGGGGGCGCCGGGGGTTGCGGCGCAGCAGCGGGCCGCCGAGGGCGGGGCTGTAGCGGTCGCCGAAGGCGGTGAGGAAGCGGAAGAAGGTGTCGGCGCGGGGGCGGCCGTAGAGGTCGGGGGGCGGGGTGCGCAGGTCCATCCGGCGGGGTCCTTGGGGGCTCGGGTGGTACGGGCTCGGGTCCTGGGGCGGGCTGGCGGGCGGGTCGGCGTCGGCTCGGCGGCCGGGCGGGCCGGTGGCCGGACCGGCCGGACTGGCCGGACTGGCCGGACCGGCCGGACCGGGCGGCGGCCGGCGGCGCTCAGCGGCCGGCGGCGGCGCGGGCGGCCGGGGAGGTCGCGAGGTAGCCGAGGGCCTGGCTGGAGGAGCCCTCCTGGGTGGGGTGGTAGCCGGGCCGCAGGTAGCGCAGGCCGGAGCGGAGCGACCTGACCGGGTCGGGCAGCAGGCCGCGCCGGGCGATCCGGCCCGCCTCGCGCCAGGTGGGCCTGAGCCGGCCGTCGAGGGTGGGGTCGGCGGCGAGCAGGAAGCGGGCGCCGCGCACCCAGAGGTGCACCAGCAGCGGGCCGGAGACCAGCATGCCGCGGATCCGCCGTGCGTAGCCGGGGTCGAGGTGGACCATCAGGTCGTAGGCGACGCTGCGGTGCTCGACCTCCTCGGCGCCGTGCCAGCGCAGCAGGTCCAGCATCGTCGGGTCGGCCTTGGCGCGGTCCAGGCCCGGGGAGTTGAGCGCCCAGTCGCCGAGGAAGGCGGTGAAGTGCTCGATCGCCGCGACGAAGGCGACCCGTTCGATGATGTTCTCGCGCCGCCGGGCGGGCGACAGGCCGGGCTTGTCCCCGAGGACGCGCTGGAACAGCCAGGCGATCTGGCGCACGTAGGGCCGCGGGTCGAGGCCCTGGCCGAGCAGGTGGTCGAGGACCTCCTGGTGCGCCTCGGCGTGGATCGCCTCCTGGCCGATGAACCCCAGGACCTCCTCGCGCAGTTGCTCGTCGCGAACCATCGGCAGGGCCTCTTTGAAGACCTTGACGAACCAGCGCTCGCCCTCGGGCAGGAGCAGGTGCAGGACGTTGATGACGTGGGTGGCCATCGGCTCGTCGGGGATCCAGTGCAGCGGCAGGTCCGCCCAGTCGAAGCGGACGTCGCGGGGCTCCAGGACGAGGCCCTCGTGCACCCGGGCGGCGGGCGCGGCGAGGGCGGGGACGGGGGTGGGGCTGGGCATGGGAGGGCCCTCCTGACCTGCGGGTGGCGGCTCGACCCGGCACAACGTACTCGCGGGTAGCCCCGGCCACAAGGGTTTCGGCACGCCTTATCGACATCGAGTCTAATAAGTGGCCCGCGTCGCGGACACCCCGGGTCGGCCGTGGGACGACACCCCCGGAAACGCGAGAACCCCGCCGGAGCGGGGTCCCTGGGCGCGGGCGCGCGGTCCGGCCGGACCGCTCAGACCGCCATCGCGAGCATCAGCGGCGCGGCGCGGGCCGCAAGCACCTCGGCCGCCGCCTTCAGCCGGTGCACGTTGTCGACCGGCATCGAGGTGGCCAGGCAGCCGACCGTGCTGCCGGCGGTCACCGGCACGGCCGCGCAGACCGTGCCGAGGGCGTACTCCTGGATGTCCAGCACCGGCACGGTGGCCGGCTGGCGCTCCAGACGGTGCATCAGCTGGTCGGTGTCGGTGACCGTCCGCGAGGTGAGGCGGGCCACCGGGTGGCGGGACAGGTGGTCCCGGCGGCCGTCGTGGTCGAGCTGGCTGAGCAGACACTTGCCGATCGCGCTGGCGTGCGCGGTGGCCCGGAAGTCCACCCACTCCTGCACCGCCGGCGCACCCTCGGAGGCCGAGACCGCCTCGACCGACAACTCCCCGTCGTGGTAGCGGCCGAAGTACACCGCGGCACCCAACTCGTCGCGCAGCTCGGCGAGTTTGCTGTCCAGCCGGGCGCGGACCAGCTGCTCCCGGTTGTGCTGACCGAGCAGCGCGAAGGTTCCGCCGAAGACCCAGCCGCCGTCCTGGCAGAGCAGATAGCCCTCCGTCTCCAGGATCTCCGCGAGCCGGCGAACCGTCGGCAGCCCCAGGGACGTCTCCCTCGCCAGGGCCACCAGGGTGGCACCGCCGGGGTGCCGGTCGACGGCCTCCAGCAGTCTGAGGGCGTGCTGCAGGGAGGTGAACGAACCGGGCACGCCCTGCTCCGGCACGGCGTGACGGCCCGGGGCTGGTGTCGACATGTCGTCCCCTTCCGATGTCCCCGCGCGGCGTGACCGGCGGGTAGGGTCCAGCCTATCGACCGCCGGACACCGCCATCGTCTCCTTCGCCGGAATCCCCATCAGATACGGTGAAACACTTGACTGGCATATGCCTCACCGCGCCCCCTCGTACCCCCTTGCGGCGGACCGGCCGACCGGACTCGCTCACCAGTGCGTCACCGCCGGGGGCGGAACCGGCCCCCTGGGTCACATCCGGCACAACGCCGTCCGGGGTCGGCTCGCTCACCGACGGGGCAGTGCGGGCGCAGCAGTTGGACACCGAAGGGCCAACCGCCCCACGTCCACCACCCGCCCGCACAGGGGGTGACCAGGTTGCGGCGGCGCAGCCCGGCGGCGCGGACGGTGAACACGCCACCCGGGCCGACGGCCCCGAGGCTCACTCACCGGCCCGTCACCAGCGGGGCCGGCGGATCAGCGCGGGCGGACGCCGAAGAGGCTCGCCGCCCACGTCCACCACCCGCCCGCGCAGGGGGTGACCGAATTGCGGCGGCACAGCCCGGCGGCGCGGACGGTGAACACGCCGTCCGAGGCGAAGGCCACTGGGCTCACTCACCGGCGGGGCCGGCGGGGCCGGCGGGTCAGTGCGGGCACGGCAGTTGGACGCCGAAGGGCTCGCCACCGACATCCACCACCCGCCCGCGCAGGGGGCTACCGGGTTGCGGCGGCACAGCCCGGCGGCGCGGACGGTGAACACGCCGTCCGAGGCGAAGGCCACTGGTCTCGCTCACCAGGGGGCCGGTGGGTCAGTGCGGGCGCAGCAGTTGGACGCCGAAGGGCTCGCCGCCCACGTCCACCACCCGCCCGCGCAGCCAGGTGGTGTGCACGGTGCCGGTGAGCGTGCGGCCCGCGTAGGGGGTGACCGGGTGGCGGTGGTGCAGCCCGGCGGCGTGCACGGTGAACACGCCGTCCGGGTCGAACGCCACCAGATCGGCGTCGCGGCCGACCGCGACGGCCCCCTTCCGCCCGTCGAGACCGGCCAGCCGGGCGGGCCCCGCGGACATCCAGCCGGCCAGGTCGGCGAGGGTGTGGCCGCGCCTGCGGGCCTCGGTCCAGACCGCCGGCAGGCCGAGCTGGAGGGAGGAGATGCCGCCCCAGGCCGCCGCGAAGTCGCCGCTGCCGCCGCGCTCGGGCAGCAGCTTCAGCCCGGGGACGGACGGGGAGTGGTCGGACACCACGGCCGTGAACTCCCCTGCCGCCAGGGCCGTCCAGAGCGCCTCGCGGTTCGCCTCGTCGCGGATCGGCGGGCAACACTTGAACGCGGTGGCGCCGTCCGGGACGTGCTCGGCGGCCAGCGTGAGGTAGTGCGGGCAGGTCTCGGCGGTGACCTCGACGCCCTGCGCGCGGGCCCGGCACAGCAGCGGCAGCACCGCCGCCGAGGAGACGTGCAGCACGTGCACCCGGGCGCCGGTGCGGCGGGCCGCCGCCAGCAGCCGGGCGACGGCGGCGGTCTCCGCGCCGGGCGGACGGGAGGCGAGGAAGTCCCGGTAGCGGACGCCGGGTTGCTGCGGGGCGGCGGCCAGCACGGCCGGGTCCTCGGCGTGGACGACGGCCAGCGCCCCGAGCCGGGCCTGCTCGGCGAGCGCGGCCTCCAGCGCGGCCGGCTCCAGGTGCGGGAACTCGTCGACGCCACTCGGCGAGAGGAACGACTTGAAGCCGAACACGCCCGCGCGGTGCAGGGGTTCGAGGTCGGCGAGGTTGCCGGGGACGGCGCCGCCCCAGAAGCCGAGGTCCACCCAGGCCCGGCCGGCGGCGGCCTTCCGCTTGGCCTCCAGGTCGGCGGGCGTGGTGGTGGGGGGCACCGAGTTGAGCGGCATGTCGACGATGGTGGTGACGCCGCCGGCCGCGGCGGCCCGGGTGGCGGTGGCGAAGCCCTCCCACGCGGTGCGGCCGGGCTCGTTGACGTGCACGTGGGTGTCGACCAGGCCCGGCAGCAGGGCCGTGTCGCCGAGGTCGGTCAGCCGGCCGTCGCCGGCCGGGAGGGAGCCGTGTCCGGCGATCCGCGCGATCCGCCCGTCCCGGACCAGCACGTCCGCCGGGCGCTCACCCTCCGGCAGGACCACCCGGCGGGAGCGGATCACCTCGGTCTCGCTGCGGGGCATGGGGCCTCCGGAACCTGGCCTGGACGACGGGCGGGGCGCGGCGGGGCACGGTGCGGCGGAACGGGGTGCGGCGGGGCGGCGCGACGGGGCCCACCCGGTCGAGGGGCGGGCCCGGAGCGTAGGGCCGCCCCCGACCGGGCGTCAAGGGAGCGGACGGGGCCGCCGGGTGGGGGCGGCGCTACCCGCGCAGGAGGTCCGCCGCCAGCCGCTCCCCCGCGACCTCGGCCAGCTCGCCGGCCCTGGCCGGGGCGTCCGACGGGCCCCCGCCCAGCTCACCCAGCGCGTAGGCGGCCACGAATCCGGCCTCCCGCCACACGCGTTCGGACAGCTCCACCCGACCCGCCACGGCGGCCACCGGGACCCCCGCCCGCGCGGCGGCCGCGGCCACCCCGGCGGGGGCCTTGCCGTGGAGCGTCTGCGCGTCCAGGCAGCCCTCCCCGGTGACGACGAGGCGTGCCCCGCGCACCGCCGCGCCGAAGTCCAGCAGGTCGAGCAGCAGCTCGATGCCGGGCCGCATGGTGGCGCCCAGCAGGGCCAGCGCGGCGAAGCCGACCCCGCCCGCCGCCCCGGCGCCGGGCGCGTCACGGACGTCCCGGCCGACCGTCGCCGCGACCACGTCGGCGAAGCGGGTCAGGCCCTCCTCCAGCACCGCCACGTCCTCGGCGCTCGCGCCCTTCTGCGGACCGTAGACGGCCGCGGCGCCGCGCGGGCCCAGCAGCGGGTTGTCGACGTCACAGGCCACCACCACCTCGACGCCCGCCAGGACGCGGACCGACGGGCCGGGGTCGAGGCGCGCCAGCCGTCGCAACGCCGCTCCGCCGGGCGGCAGTTCGGATCCCCCGGCGTCCAGCAGGGACACCCCCAGCGCCTGGAGCAGCCCGGCCCCGCCGTCGGTGCAGGCGCTGCCGCCGAGGCCGAGCACGATCCGCCGGGCGCCCTCGTCGAGCGCCCGGACGATCAGCCCGCCGACCCCGGCGGAGCCGGCCGCCAGCGGGGCGGGCCGGCCGCCGGGGAGCCGGGCCAGACCGGCGGCCTGGGCGAGTTCGACCACGGCCGTGTCGCCCCGGACGGCGAACGCGGCGTCCACCGGCAGCCCGGTGGGGCCGGACACCTCGACGGGGACCCGGGTGAAGCCGGCCGCGAGGGCGGCGGCCAGCGTGCCCTCCCCGCCGTCGGCGACGGGCAGTTCGCGCACGTCGGCACCGGGGGCGGCGCGCCGGATGCCGGCGGCGATCCGGGCGGCCGCCTCGGCGGCCTCCAGGGTGCCCTTGAACTTGTCGGGCGCTACGACCACATGGCCCTGGCGGGGGTCGGCGGGCATGGCGGGGGCCTCACTTCCGGAAACCGAATCGGGTTCGTCCAGCAGGGGCGACGGACGACCGCCGGCTTCCGGCCGACGGATCCGGCCGGCCGTCACTCTCCCGCACGAGCCTGCCACGGACCGGGGAAGCGCTGCGCCGCCCCGCCCCGTGCTCGCTAGAGTGAGCGGGTGCGATTGATGGTGGAGTTCACGACCGAGCCCTTCGAGCCGGACACGTTCCCGCCGCACGCCGTGGCGGCCCGCCGCACGGCCGGCGAGGACGGCACCCCGTGACCGGACAGCCGCGACACCCGCTGGCCGCGGCGCTCGAACCGCTCCTGGACGCGGTCGGCGCGACCCCCGTCCCGCTGGACGAGGCGAGGCCCGAGGACATCGTCCTGGAGTGGGAGGGCGAACGGGCGCTGGCCGTCCGCCTGCCGCACCTCAACGGCGCGTTGGACCTCCTGCTGACCGGGATGACCCGCCGGTTCGACGGCCGCCCGCTGGCCGAGCTGGGGCGCCCGGAGAAGCAGCACGTGGTCGCCCTGCTGGAGGAACGCGGAGCGTTCACCGTCCGCCACGGAGTGGAGACGGTCGCCTCGGCGCTCGGCGTCAGCCGCTTCACCGTGTACAACTACCTCAACCGGCAGGACGGTTCGAAGTCGAACTGAACGGGGGGCGGAACCGGGGCACACTTGTCGCATCGCACAGAATCTGCCCCGGTGACCGGGCCCGCCGGGAGACGTCGGCACCAAAGGTTCGCCGACGTGTTGCCGACCCGTCCCGGCCGACCTAGCTTGTGCGGGTGGCACCACTCCCCAGGAGGTCCACTCGTGACCGACCGCCCCCATGATCCGGACGCCCCGGACGCCCTGGGCGCCCTGGCGGCCGCGGACGCCGCCGGGCTGAGGAAGACCCTGCTGGACGTCTGCGCCAGCCCCGCCTGGGCCGAAGCCGTCGCGGCGACCCGCCCGTGGCGCGACCGTCGGGCCCTGCTGGACGCCGGCGCCGAGGCGACGGCCGCGCTCTCCGCCGCCGACCTGCGCGAGGCGATGGCCGGCCACGCCCGGATCGGCGCGCCCGGGGCGGGCGACGCCGCCTCCGAACGGGAACAGTCCCGGATCCGCGAGGCCGACGAGGCCCTGCTCGCCGAGCTGGCCCGGGCGAACGCCGCCTACGAGGCCAAGTTCGGCCATGTGTTCCTGATCTGCGCGACCGGCCGCACCGCGGCCGGCGTGCTCGCCGCCCTGCGCGAGCGCCACGCCCATGACCCCGCCACCGAGACGGAGATCGCCCGAGGAGAGCTACGGAAAATCAACCACCTCCGCATCACCCGCCTGCTCGACGGCTCCTGACGGACCGTCACCGCCACTGCGTGAGGCCGCCCCATGACCGGCATCTCCACCCATGTGCTCGACACCAGCCTCGGCCGCCCCGCCGAGGGCGTCCCGGTCGAGCTGGCGCTGCGCACCGCGGACGGCTGGCAGGTGCTCGGCACCACCGCGACCGACTCCGACGGCCGGGCCCGGGACCTCCCGGACGTGGCGGCGGGCTCGGTCGTCCGGCTGGTCTTCGACACCGCCGCCCACCTCGCGCGGACGGCCGGCGGCGACCCGCCGTTCTTCCCGGAGGTCTCGGTCGTCTTCACCGTGGCGCCCGCGCAACACCACTACCACGTGCCGCTGCTGCTGAACCCGTTCGGCTACTCGGTCTACCGCGGAAGCTAGGTCCACACCGACTGACAGGGGACCCACCTCATGGCCCACGTGCTCGGTCAGAACCAGTACGGCAAGGCGGAGAACCGCATCGTGCGCGTCCGCCGGGGCTCCGCCCGCCACGAGATCAAGGACCTGAACGTCTCGGTCTCCCTCTCCGGGGCGTTCGAGGACGTCCACCGCACCGGGTCCAACGCCAACTGCCTGCCCACCGACACCGCCAAGAACACCGTCTTCGCCTTCGCCAAGCAGTACGGCATCGACTCCGCCGAGGCCTTCGGCCTCCTGCTGGCCCGGCACTTCGTGGACGACACCGAACGCGGCGTCGTCCGCCGGGCCCGGATCCGGATCGAGGAGTACGCCTGGGAGCGGATCCCCGCCGCCGACGGGACGGAGGGGACCGGCCACTCCTTCGTCCGCACCGGCCAGGAGGTCCGCACCACCGAGATCGGCTACGACGGCGAGTCCGTCCAGGTGATCTCCGGCCTCAGGGACCTGGTCGTGCTGAACTCCACCGACTCGGAGTTCTGGGGCTACCTCAAGGACCGCTACACCACCCTCCAGGAGGCCTACGACCGGATCCTCGCGACCCGGGTCACCGCCCGCTGGAGGTACGGCTACACCGGCCGCGACGACGAGACCGCGCCCCGCTGGGACCACTGCTACGCCCGGGTGAAGCGGCACCTGCTGGAGGCCTTCGCCGGCACCTACTCCTACTCGCTGCAGCAGACCCTGCACGCGATGGGCACCCGCGTCCTCGACCACAACGCCGAGGTCGACGAGGTCCGCCTCGAACTCCCCAACAAGCACCACTTCCTGGTCGACCTGGAGCCGTTCGGCCTGCACAACGACAACGAGGTCTACTACGCCGCCGACCGGATGTACGGCCTCATCGAGGGCACCGTCCACCGCGAGGGCGTCGTCCCGGTCATCCCGGTCGGCTGACCGTCCGGCGCCCGCTCCCCCGCCGCCCCTCGCCCGGCCCCCCTCCTTGGAGCCGCCCCATGGCAGTCCACCCCCCGCCCGCCGACCGGCGGACCGTCATCGAGAACGCGGCGATCGCGACCGTCGACGCCGACGGCACCGAGTACGCCCGCGGCCACGTGGTCGTCCTCGGCAACCGGATCGAGGCGGTCGGCGACGGCCCCGCCCCCGCGCGGCCGGGCGGTGCGGCCCGCCGGATCGACGCCGAGGGCCACCTCGTCACCCCCGGCCTGGTCAACACCCACCACCACTTCTACCAGTGGATCACCCGCGGCCTCGCCCAGGACGACATCCTCTTCGACTGGCTGGCCGCCCTCTACCCGGCCTGGGCCCGGCTCGACGACCGGCTGGTGCACACCGCCGCCCTGGGCTCCGCCGCCGCGCTGCTCAAGTCCGGCTGCACCACCGCCGCCGACCACCACTACGTCTTCCCGCACGACGGCGGCGACCTCCTCGGCGCCGAGATCGAGGCGGTGCGCGAACTCGGCCTGCGGTTCACCGCCGCGCGCGGCTCCATGGACCGCGGCAGCAGCGACGGCGGCCTGCCCCCGGACAACGCCGTCGAGGAGCTCGACACCGCCCTCACCGCCTCCGAGGAGGCCGTCGACCGCCACCACGACCCCTCCCCCGGCTCCATGCTGCGGATCGCCCTGGCGCCCTGCTCGCCGTTCTCGGTCTCCACCCGGCTGATGCGCGAGTCCGCCGAGCTCGCCCGCCGCAAGGGCGTCCGGCTGCACACCCACGGCTCCGAGACGGCCGAGGAGGAGGCGTACTGCAGGAAGGCGTTCGGGATGGGCCCCACCGACTACTTCGAGTCGGTCGGCTGGCTCGGCGAGGACGTCTGGATGGCGCACTGCGTCCACCTGGACGACTCCGCCATCGCCAGGTTCGCCGCGACGGGCACCGGCGTCGCGCACTGCCCGTCCTCCAACGCCCGCCTGGCCGCCGGGACGGCGCGGGTGCCCGAGCTGCTGGCGGCCGGCGTCCCGGTCGGCCTCGGCGTCGACGGCACCGCCTCCAACGAGTCCGGCGAACTCGGCACCGAACTGCGCAACGCCCTGCTGATCAACCGCCTGCACGGCTCGCCGAAGGCGCTCACCACCCGCCAGGCGCTGCGGCTGGGCACCATGGGCGGCGCCCGGGTGCTCGGGCGGCAGGACGAGATCGGCTCGATCGAGCCCGGCAAGCTCGCCGACCTCGCGCTGTGGAAGGTCGACGGCCTGATGCACTCCTCGGTCGCCGACCCGGTGGCCGCGCTCGTCCTCGGCGCCCTGCCGCCGCTGGCGGCCCTCCTCGTCAACGGCACCACCGTCGTCGAGCACGGCCGGCTCACCACGGCGGACGAGGAGCGGATCGCGCGCTCCTGCTCCCGGGCCGCCAAGGAGCTGGCGGACCGGACAGGATGACGGCACGTCAGACGGATGCGGAAGGCCGGCGCCGGCTCCCACCCCCGTGGGGCGCCGGCACCGGCCCGGCTCACGGGGCCGTCGGCACGGGCGCGACCGCCGCCCCTCGCACGGCCGGCACCAGGGCGGGCCCGGCCAGCGCGAACAGCCCCGCCAGCACCAGCCAGCCGGCCGCCCCGTGGTTCACCGCCGTCAGCGTGACCACCAGCGGACCGATCACGTGCGCGGCCGCCTGCCCGCTCAGGAACACCCCCTGGTACTCGCCGTGCGCCCGCGGGTCCGCCAGGTCCAGGCTGAGCGTCCAGCCGCCCGCGGAGGTCAGCAGCTCGCCCAGCGTGTGCACCAGCGCACCGGCCAGCAGCGCCGCGGCGGCCGCCCAGGCCGGGCCGTACTGCGCCGCCGCGTAGCCCGCGCAGCCGGCCGCCAGCAGCAGCGCCCCGGCCGCACAGGCCCGCGCCGCCGACGGGACGTCCGTCACGCCCCGGCTCGCCCGCACCTGGAACAGCACCACCAGCAGGCAGTTGACCACGTTCACCGCCGCGACCAGCGCGGCCGGGGCCTGCGTCCCGAGCACGATCCACAGCGGCAACCCGACGGTCAGCACGGCGAGTTGCAGCTCCAGGACGGCGTGCAGCGCGGTGACCAGCAGATAGCGGCGGTCACCCAGCGCCGTCCGGCGCCCGCCCGCCGCACCGCCGCGCACCGGCGTCCCGGGGGCGGGCGTCGCGGGAACCCGCAGCCGGGCCAGCAGCAAGGCCACCCCCAGGAAGCTCGCCGCGTCCAGCGCCAGCATCGTCACGTACCCGGCGTAGGAGTCCGCCTGGAGGGCGAGCGCCGCGCCGCCCGAGCCGACCACCAGGCCCGCGTTCGCCACCGAGCGCAGCAGCGCCCGCGACCGCACCTGCCCGTCGGCCGGCAGCGCCCGCGCGATCAGCGCGCTGCGCACCGCCGCCGCCCCGCGCGAGAGCACCGTGGCCGCGCAGGCCAGCACCACGAACGCGGCGAAGGAGCGCACGAAGGCGTAGCCGAGCACCGCCGCCGCCTCCAGCGGGCCGAGCACCAGCAGCAGCCGTCTGCTCCCGGCCCGGTCGGCGAGCCGCCCCATCGGCACCCCGGCGAACACCCCGCACACCCCGGCGGCGGTGAGGCCGAGCGCCACCGAACCGGGCGTCAGCCCGAGCGAGCGGGTGAAGAACAGCACGTTCACGGTGACGAACAGCCCGTCGCCGACGGCGTTCACCAGGGTCATCAGCACGAGTCCGCGCAGCAGGGGACCGGCGGGCAGCAGGCGGCGGCCGAGGGCGCACGGGCGCGCCCCCGCCGGGGCGGAGGAGGTCATGGCAGAAGCACAGCGGGGTTCCCGGGCGGGCGGAATTCTTTTACCGTTACGGTCAATGTTCGAGTTCCGTCTCGGCGTCGACGACCTCGCCGCCACCTGGTTCGCCTACTCCCCTTTGCAGGAGGCGGTGTTGGGCCTGCGCGCCCGCCGCCGGCCGGCGTACTACCCGGAGCAGCAGCCGTGGATCGCCGGCTGGCAGGACCGCTACGCCGCCCTGGACACCGAGCTGCTGGACGCGCTGACCGCGCCGAACGGCTTCGTGCCGGACTTCCTGACGCCCCGTCCGGCGGTGCCCCGGCCGGGCTTCGAGGACGAGCTGGCCCGGATGGCCCGCACCCCCGCGGAGGTGGTGCGCGCGGACCTGCTGGCCGCCTACCCCGGCGGCGGGTGCCCGCTGCCGCCGGTACTGGCGGCGGCGGTCGACGACCCGGCGGCGCTGGCCGCGCTGACCGCCCGGGCGGCGGAGGCGCTGGCGGCGTACTGGACGCGGTGCCTGGCGCCCGCGTGGTGGCCGAGGGCGCGGTCGGTGCTGGAGGCGGACCTCGCGTACCGGGCCCGGCTGCTCTCCGAGCGCGGCGCGGAGGGGCTGTTCGCGGACCTGGACGGCCGGATCTCCTGGCGGGACGGGGTGCTGCGGCTGGTCGACCACACGCCGGTGGTCGTGGCGCTGGGCACCTCGGTGGTGGACGTGGCCGGGCGGGGGCTGGTGCTGATCCCGACGCTGGGCGGGCGCGGCGCGCAGACCGACATCACCCAGGACGGCCCGCCGCTGATCACCTACCCGGCGCGCGGCCGGGCGACCATGGCCGAGGGCCTGCCGGGGTCCGCCGGTGCGCCGGGCGCGGCGGACCCGACGACCGGCGCGGGCAACGCGGACGGCGCACCGGCCGGGCTGGTGGGGCTGATCGGCCCGCCCCGGGCGCGGCTGCTGGTGCTGCTGGCGGCCCCGGCCAGCACCACGGAGCTCGCGCACCGGCTGGGGGTGACGCCGGGCGCGGTCAGCCGGCACCTGGGCGCGCTGGCGGCGGCCGGGCTGCTGGAGCGCACCCGGCACGGCCGCCGGGTGCTCTACCGGCGCAGCGGGCTCGGCGACGCGCTGGCCCGCGACCGGTCCTGAGCCCGGCGGCGGCGTCGGCGCCCCGGCCCGCACGGCTCCGGGAGGGCCCGATTCTGTAGGGTGGAGACTTGTTTCCACGATGCAGAATTCCGACGGGAAGGGAACGCCGGTGGCCCCGACCTCCTCCGACGGCACGGAGCGAACGCCGACCGAGCAGGCTCCGAGCGAGCACGCGACGACCGGGCGCACGACGTCCGAGCGCGCGAGCGGCGGGGTGCAGTCCGTCGAGCGCGCCTTCCAGCTGCTGGAGGCGCTCGCCGACGCCGGTGGCGTGGCGACGCTCAGCGAGCTGTCCACCTCCTCGGGCCTGCCCATGCCGACCATCCACCGTCTGGTCCGCACCCTCGTCCAGCAGGGCTACGTCCGCCAGGACGCCACCCGCCGCTACACCCTCGGCCCCCGGCTGATCCGGCTCGGCGAGACCGCCGGCCGGCTGCTCGGCAGCTGGGCCCGCCCCTACCTGGCGGAGCTGATGGAGGCCACCGGCGAGACCGCCAACCTGGCGGTGCTGGAGGGCGGCGAGGTGGTGTACGTCGGCCAGGTGCAGTCACGGCGCTCGATGCGGATGTTCACCGAGGTCGGCCGCCGGGTGCAGCCGCACTGCACCGGCGTCGGGAAGGCGCTGCTGGCGCAGCTGCCGGTGGAGGAGGCCCGCGCCGTCCTCGGCCCGGGCCCGCTGCCCGCGCTCACCCCGTACACGGTGACCGAGCCCGAGGAGCTGATGCACCGGCTGGCCGGGGCGCGCGAGCACGGCTACGTGGTGGACGACCAGGAGCAGGAGATCGGGGTGCGCTGCATCGCGCTCGCCGTCCCCGGCTCACCGACCCCGGCGGCGCTGTCGGTGTCCGGCCCGGAGGCCCGGATCCGGGCGCTGGAGGA
Source organism: Kitasatospora sp. NPDC058115 (assembly GCF_042884635.1). Taxonomy (NCBI): domain Bacteria; kingdom Bacillati; phylum Actinomycetota; class Actinomycetes; order Kitasatosporales; family Streptomycetaceae; genus Kitasatospora; species Kitasatospora sp. NPDC058115. The sequence continues at coordinate 235,408 of NZ_JBHVTL010000005.1, read as the reverse complement.
ACGGGCCGGTGCGGAATCGCTGGTGCCGGTGATGCAGGAGATCGCGGCCCGGCTCGGGCAGGTCCTGGCTCCCTGACGGTCCGGCCCCCGTCCGGCCGCGCTCCCCGCACCCGGGCGGCCGGCTGTGCGACGGGCGTTCGCCCGTTCGAGCCACCCGAGGGCGGGTTGCCCCGGGGTTGCCCCGGCCCCGGCGGACCCGTCGGTGACGCTGGAGCGGACGCGGCCCGCGACGGCGCGGGGCGCCGGACACGGAGGGCAGGGTGAGCGGGATGGCCCGCAGCGGATCCGTTCGAGGTCTCCTCGGCAGGTCGATGGCAGTGGGGTGCGCGGTGGCGGCACTGGCCGCCGGGCAGGCGTGGGCGGACACCTGCGCACCGGACGACAAGGCGCTCACGCCGGGGGCGAGCGCCCCCGCCGCCGCGGAGCCGGCGGCCGATCCGGCCGGGGAACCGGGCGAGGAGGCGGCCCCGGAGGTGAGCCCGGAGGCGGGCCCGGCGGACGCGGCGGGCGGTCCGGCGGCGGCCGGCCCGGCCTCGGCGGGCCAGGGCGGCGCGGCCGGCTCGGCCGCGGCCGCCGATCCGGCCTCGGCCGTCCAGTCGTCGGACTCCGACCTCTTCGTGATCCGGATGGACCCGGACGCCGCCACGCCCGGCGGCACGACCACCGTGCACGCCTTCGTCGGCAACCTCGGCCCGGACACCACGGCCTCGCCGTTCACCGTCGTGGTCACCCTCCCCGCGGGCGTCACCGCCGAGGGCCCGTACGTCCCGGAGAACTGCTACGCCTTCCAGGAGGGCCACCGGGTGCGCTGCACCTTCCCGGCCGGCCTGGCGCCGTACCGCAGCGCGACGGCGCTCGTCCCGGTCCGGCTGGCGGCCACCGTCCCGGCCCCCGGCACCCTGACCGGTGGCTGGGTGGCGGTGCGCAGCCCCGACGACTGCGACGAGGAGAACAACAAGCAGCCCTTCGAGATCCCGGTCGTCGAGTCGACCGGCCCGCGCCCGGCCGTCTGACCTGCGGCGACGGCGGCCGCCCGGCGAGGGGTGGCCGCGGTCGGCGGGCCCTCGCGGCGGCCCGGCCGGGGCCGCGGAACCGGCCGGTGTGGCGGGTCCGGCGGGGAAAGTGCGCCGGGTGGGCGGGGTGGTCGGATAGGTTGGAGCTCCGTCCGCGACGCCCGACAAGGAGACCCGCCCCACCATGACCGCGCCCCTGCCCGCCTTCGCCGGCCGCACCTATCTGTTCCGGGTCGACAACGGCGCGGCCTTCCGCAACGCCTACTCGGCCGACGGCAAGCGGCTGCGCTGGGAGGGCCTCGGCGAGTCGGCGGGCCAGTGGGAGGACGTCACCCTGCACGTCGCCGAGGTCGGACCGCAGGTGTACTTCGTGAGCTGGACCGAGGTGAGCGGCATCACCGTCAGCCACGTGATGGACCTGGCGCGGATGACGGTCCGGGCGTTCTGGACGTACGAGGGCGAGGGCGGCCGGGTCGGCGAGCTGCACACCGGCACCCTGGAGCAGGTGGCCTGACCTCGCGGCCGCGGGGCCGGGCCCATCCGATCAGGCCCACCCGGTCGGACCCGCCCGGTCAGGCCGGCCGGCCGGCGGCCGGGACGACCAGGTGCTGGGAGATCCACTCCAGCGAGGACGGCAGCAGCCGGCTCCAGGTCTCGAAGTTGTGGCCGCCGGTCTCCAGCATGCTGTAGGAGACCTTCATCGGGCTGTGCGCGGCGGCCACGAACGCCTCGGTCTCGCGCCGGTAGTCGCCGTCGCCCTGCTTGGTGCCGGCCAGCAGCACCGCGACCTCGGGCTGCGGGAGGTTCTTCAGCCGCCACATCAGGTCGGCCTCGTTGCGCCGCTGGGCGCTGCCCTTGAAGAGGTCGCCGGTGGTCGGGTCCTCGGCGGCCTGGTAGTAGCCGGAGAGCGAGACGGCGGTCGGGAAGACCTCCGGGTGGCGCATCGCCAGCTTGAGGGCGCAGTAGCCGCCCGTCGAGTTGCCCATGAACGCCCAGGCCCGCGGGTCGGACGACACCCGGTAGGTCGCCTGGAGCGCCGAGGGCACGTCCTTGGCGAAGTAGGTCTCGGACTGCGGGCCGCCGGGGACGTCCTCGCACTCGGTGTCCTGCGGCAGCGCCGGCGAGGGGCGCACCAGCACCATCACGGTCGGCTGCATCCGGCCCTCCTGGAGCAGCTTGAGCGCCGCGCCCGGGTAGTTGAGCCGGGTGACCAGGTTCTTGGCGATGCCCGGGAAGCCGGTGCTGACGATCAGCACCGGGAACTGCTTCTGCTCGTACTCCGGCTGGAAGTACTGCGGCGGCAGGTAGACGTACCCCTCGGTGGAGAGCCGGGTGGTGGCGCCGTCGATCCGGACCTCGCGGATCTCGCCGGACTTGGCGGGGTCGCGGCCGAGCGCCCCGCCGCCCTGGACCTCGGCGTGGCCGATGGTCTCCACGCGCAGCCGGCCTGAGGCGTCCACCTTGTTCTGGATGACCACCGGGCCGTTGTCGCCGGTGCCCAGCAGGTCGTCCCAACTGCTGTAGAACGCGAAGTAGTTGTTGGCCACCAGGCCGAGCGCGGCGAGCACCGTCAGCTGGGTCGCGAGCAGGGCGCCGATCCGGCCGAGCACCGCCTGCCAGCTGCGCTTCGACAGTCTCGGCCACAGCCAGACCGTTCCGGCCATCGCCACGAGGGCGATCAGGACGGTCAATGCCAGCACCTTGTGGCTCGTCAGACCCATGTCGTGTTTGCTCCCACGCCTCGTACTCCCCCGCCCCCGGGGGAAGGACACCCGGGAGGGCCGCCCCGGTTCCCCCGTCCGCAACGAGGCGCTCGTCCGGGCGCGACCACTCAGCCTAGCGCCCGCGCGGACCGCACCGCCCCCGCCGACCAGCGGTGATGCCCTCGACCTGGAGGAGGAGAGCACCGCGCGGGGGGTGTGGCACGGGCGCCGTCAGTTGACGTGGTTCCAGAGGCCGAGGCCCGCGGTGAGTTCACGCACGCAGCGGGCCCCGAGTTCGCGGGGCGAGCCGGGGCCGGTGGGCGGGGCGCCGGACACCGCCCACTCCTCCAGGGCGACCCGGATGGCGGCGGTGGCGGCGGCCGCGGCGAGGCGGATCTCCAGGGCGTCCGTGCCCGGCGGGCAGCGGTCGGCAATGGCGGCCCGCAGCCGCTCCTCGGAGGCGGCGTGCACCCGCTGCCAGACCGTGGCGAGGCGGGGGTCGCGCAGCAGTTCGCGGGTCCAGCGCATGGCCTCGCCGGCCTGCGCGTCGGCCGGGCTCAGCGACTCGGCCGCCGAGCGCTCCAGCGCCTCGCGGAGCGGCAGGCCGGACGCGCTCTCGGTGAACAGCCGCACCCAGCGGTCGCCGCCGGCCGCGAGCAGCGGGGCGACGGCGTCCTCCTTCTCCGAGAAGTAGCGGTAGAAGGTGCGCAGCGAGATGCCGGCGGCGTCGGCGATCTCCTCGGCGGTGGTGGCCTCGGCCCCGCGCGCGGCGAACAGGCCGGCCGCGGCCCGGGCGATCTCCAGCCGGGTGCTCTCGCGGCGGCGCTGGGTCAGGGAGGGGCGTCCGGTCACGGGGTCAGCGTACGCGAAGCGGCACGTCGAGACTTTTTGGCACAACGTGCCACTTGGGCGTAACGTGCCAGTGAGGTTCGGGGGCCGCGAACGAACGACCGAAACGAACGAACGGAGAACCACCATGGAGCGCTTCACCGGACGGAACGTCCTGATCACCGGCGGCGGCTCGGGCATCGGCCGGGCCACCGTGCACCGGATCCTCGCCGAGGGCGGGCGGGTCGTCGCGGTCGACGTCGACGAGAACGGTCTGAAGGGCACGCTGGAGCGCGCCACCGCCGACGGCACCGACGGCCGCCTCACCACGGCGGTGCTGGACGTGTCGGACGAGGCCGCCGTCCGGGCGGGCGTCGCCGGGGCCGTGGCCTCGCTCGGCGGCCTGGACGTGCTGGTCAACGCGGCCGGCATCCTGCGTTCGTCGCACACCCACGAGACCAGCCTGGAGTTCTGGAACAAGGTGCTCGCGGTCAACCTGACCGGCACCTTCCTGATGACCCGCGAGGCGCTGCCCGCGCTGCTCGCGGGCGGCCGGGGCGTGGTGGTGAACTTCAGCTCCACCTCGGCGACCTTCGCCCACCCCTACATGGCCGCGTACGCCGCGACCAAGGGCGGCATCCAGTCCTTCACCCACGCGATCGCCGCCGAGTACGCCCGGCAGGGGCTGCGCGCGGTCTGCGTCGCGCCGGGCAGCATCGACAGCGGCATGACCCACAACCCGGGCCTGCCGGCCGACGCGGACCTCGGCCTCCTCGCCAAGCTCTCCCCCGCGATCGGGCAGGGCTTCGCCGGGCCGGAGACCGTGGCCGGCGTGATCGCCATGCTCGCCTCGGACGACGGCGCGTTCGTCACCGGCACCGAGCTGCGGATCGACGGCGGCACCCACATGTGAGGCCGGTGCCGGCAGCCGGCGGCCCCCCGGCCGTCAGCTGCCGGCCGCCGTCCCGCCGGGGCCCGCCGCCCGCCACGGTGCCGCGAAGGCCCGGGCGGGATTGGCGGTGAGGAGGCGGTGCGGGAGCCCGGGCCCGAACTCGCGCGCCAGGCGGGGGGCGAGGGCGGTCAGCAGGTGGGTGGGGCCCGGGGCATGGCGGGCGGTGCGGGTGGTGGTGTCGCCGCCGAGCAGCAGGCGGTCCGCGTGACCGGCCTCGACGACGGCCGCGACCGTGTCGAAGAGGTGGTGGTCGGTCGCGTGGTGCGCGCGGGAGGGGCCGTCCAGCGCCAGGAAGGCGCCGGTGGCGGCGAGCCGGCGGTGCAGCCGGAGATCCGGGTGCCGGTTGAGGTGGCCGAGGATCACCCGCCCGGGCGGCACGCCGTGGTGGTCGCAGAGCAGGTCGAGGACGTCCGTCGCGGCGGTGCCGAGTTCATGGTGGACGGCGATCGGCGCGCCGGTGGCGTGGTGCGCCTCGGCGGCGGCCGCCATCACCCGGCGGGTGTGGGCGCCCAGGCCGTGGAAGTCGCCGGCCACCTTGATCAGGCCGGCGCGGACGCCCTCGGGTGCGCCGTGCAGACCGGTGGTGAGCTCGGCGGTGAAGAACCCGGCGAGCCCGGCGTAGCGCCGTTCGAGGTCGGCCGGGTCGTAGTGGACGGCCTGGTGGAGTCCGGTGGCGGCGACCAGGTGGACCCCGCTGGCCCGGGACAGCCCCGGCAGCGCGCCGGCCCGCCGGCCCATCCCGGCGGGCGTCCACTGGACGAACGCCCGGCCGCCGGCCGCCGCGAAGGCGCGCAGCACCCGCTCGGCGGCGGCGGGGTCGTCGAGTTCCTCGCCGGGCAGCACGGGGCTGCGCAGGAAGAGGTGGTCATGGGCGTCGCAGACCCCGAGTTCCGCGGGGTCGAGGTCGCCGAGGACGGTGCGGACGGCGGCCGCGGCGGCGGTCTTCACTCGGCCTCGGCGAAGGTCGCGGCGGCGACCCGCAGTCCGGCCAGGGCCCTGGGGACGCCGACGTAGGGCGCGAGGTGCACCAGGACCTCGGTGATCTCCTCCCTGGTCATGCCGATCCGCAGGCTGTTGCGGACGTGGTCGGCGAGCTGCGGCTCCACGCCGCCGAGCGCGGTGAGCGCGGCGAGGTTGGCCACCTGGCGGTCGCGCAGGGCCAGTCCGGGCCGCTGGTAGGTGCCGCCGAAGAGCGCGGTGACGATCCAGTCGGGGAAGCCGGGGGCGAATTCGTCGAGCGGGCCCAGGGTCGCGGCCGTGGTCCTCGGCCCGGCGAGTTCGGCGAGCAGGGCGTAGCCGGCGGCCCGGTCGAGCGGGGCGGGTTCGAGGTCGTCGGCGGCGGGGCCGGCGGCGGCCGCGTCGACGGAGGCGGGGTCGGGGTCGGGGGCGGGGTCGGGGGCCGGGGCGGGGCGCATCGGGCGGGACGGTCCTTTCACCAGTGGCGGCCGGCGGGCAGCCGGTCGAGCTCGGGGCTGGAGAGGTGGTGCACGCGGTAGCGGGTGCCGGGCACGGCGTCCGGGGCGGCGGCGCGCCAGAGGGCGAAGCGCAGCAGCTCCCAGCGGGCCGGGTCGACGGCGACGGCGGCGGTGTGCAGCCCGGGGTGGTCCGGCAGTGCGGCGAGGGCGGCCTCGACGGCCTCGCCGGGGTCGAGGCCCTCCGGGAGGCGCTCGGTCTGCCGGGTGGCGGTGGCGGGCGCCCCGGCGGCGGGTTCCTCGGCGGCCGGGCCGCGGCGCAGTCCCGCGCCGAGCCAGTGCCGCACGGCGGGGCGGCCGAAGTCGGCGGCCAGACCGCGGAAGCCGGGGCCCCAGAGGAAGGCGTTCATGCCCTCGGCGGTGCGCCACAGGTAGAACGGCGCGTACTGGTTGACGGGCGAGCCGTCGAGCCCGCGCTCGCGGACGAGGTAGGCCTTGAGGCCGAGGCCGGGGTGGGCGTCGAGCAGGTGGCCCCGCTCGGCGATCCTCCGGTGGACGATCCCCATGTCGTAGTCGGCGGGGAGGGTGATCTCGTACTGCATGGCGTGCACGGCGGGCTCCGTCAGGGGGTCGGGCCGGCGGCCCGGTCCGGGCGGTGGGCGGCGAGCAGGGCGAGCGCGCCGCGCACGGCCCGTTCGAAGGGTTCGGCGCTGTCCGCGGCCCGGGCGAGCACGTAGCCGCCCTGCACGACCGCGACCACGGCGGCGGCGAGGTCGGCGGGATCGGTGCCCGCGCGCAGGTCACCGGCCGTCTGGCCGTCGGCGATCACCTCCGCGATCCGGCCGCGCAGCCAGTCGAAGGTCTCCTCCACGGGCGCGCGCAGCCGGGGGTCGGCGACCACCTCGGGGTCCTGCGCCATCCGGCCGATCCGGCAGCCGCGCAGCACGTCCCGCTCGCGCCGCAGGTAGGCGGCCACCCGGTCGTGGGCGCTGCCGGGGCCCGCGAGGTCGGCCTCGGCGACGGCGCGCATCTGCTCGGCGCTGCGGCGCAGGGCGGCGGCCGCGAGGTCCGGCTTGCCGTCGAAGTGGTGGTACATGCTGCCCTGGCCGACGCCGGCGCGCTGCTGGATGGCCTTGGGGCTGGTGCCGACGTAGCCGCGTTCCCAGAGGAGTTCCTGGGTGCTCTCGATGAGGCGGTCCTGGGTTGCCATGCCGGTCACTGTACCCATGGGTACAGAGGATGTACATACCAGTAGGTACAGAACGCTGCGGCGCTCACCGCGGCCGTTCGCCGCGGCGTTCCCCGGGAGGCCGCGAGGCCGTGGGCCGCCCCCCGGCGGTCCACGGCCCTGTGTGATCGTCGTCCCCGCCCGCGCCGTCCGGCACTCCTCGGCGGACCGTGGCACGGATCACCCCCGGACGGCCGCGGGCTGGCAGGATGGTCGCCATGACCTACCTCGCCGCGGATGACCGCTATGCCTCGATGACCTACCGCCGGGCCGGGCGCAGTGGCGTGCTGCTCCCCGCCGTCTCGCTGGGCCTGTGGCACAACTTCGGTGACGCCCAGCCGCTCGACGTCCAGCGGGCGGTGCTGCGCCGCGCCTTCGACCGGGGTGTCACCCACTTCGACCTCGCCAACAACTACGGCCCGCCGTACGGCAGCGCGGAGCGCAACTTCGGCCACCTCTTCGCGCAGGACTTCCGCCCGTACCGGGACGAGCTGTTCATCGCCTCCAAGGCCGGCTACGACATGTGGCCCGGCCCGTACGGCGAGGGCGGCAGCCGCAAGTACCTGACGGCCAGCCTGGACCAGTCGCTGGGCCGGATGGGCCTCGACTACGTGGACGTCTTCTACTCGCACCGCTACGACGCGAACACCCCGCTCGACGAGACCATGGGCGCCCTGGACGCGGCGGTCCGGGCGGGCAAGGCGCTGTACGCGGGCATCTCCAACTACCCGGCGGAGCAGCACCGGGAGGCGGTGGCGATCCTGCGCGAGCTGGGCACGCCGGTCCTGATGAACCAGTGTGCGTACTCCGTCCTCAACCGCTACGTCGAGGACGAGGGCGTGCTGGACGCGGTCGCCGAGACGCAGACCAGTCTGATCGCCTACTCCCCGCTGGCGCAGGGCCTGCTGACCGACCGCTACCTCTCGGGGGAGGTGCCGGCCGGGTCGCGGATGTCGATCGGCAAGTTCCTGCGCGAGGAGGCGCTCACCGAGGCGAAGCTGGAGCAGCTGCGGGCGCTGAACAAGGTGGCGGAGCGACGCGGGCAGAGCCTGGCGCAGCTGGCGCTGAGCTGGGTGCTGCGGGACCCGCGGGTGGTGTCGGTGATCATCGGGGCGAGCAGCGTGGCGCAGCTGGACCAGAACCTCGACGCGCTGGCGGGCGGCCCGCTGAGCGCCGAGGACCTGGCCGAGATCGACACGCTGAGCCGGTGATCCGCTGAACCGGTGAGTGGTGCGGAGCGGTGCCCGGCCGGTCGATGCGTGACCGGCCGGGCACCGCGCTCGTTGGACCGTCCGTACGCGTCCTTCGAGACCTCGGGAGCCCGCCGTGCGGACGTACCTCCTCCGGGCCGTCGCCCGGTTCGCCCGGCAGCTGGCGCTGACGTCGCCGCTGCCGTTCCCCGTCCTGCCCGGCGCCCAGCCGGGGTTCCCGCCCCCGGGCATGCTGTCCGGGGTCCTGCCGGGCGCCCTACCGCCGCTGGACCCCCAGCGCGGGTAGCACCGTCTCGGCGACCCGGTGGGCCTCCTCCAGCAGCGGGTTGCCGGAGAGGATGAAGGTGTCCACGCCGAGCGACTCGAACTCCTGGAGCCGTTCGATCACCTGGGCCGTCGAGCCGACCACGGCGGTGCCGGGGCCGGGACGGAACAGGCTCATCCCGGGCCAGAGGTTGGGGTGCGTCTCCAGCTCCCGTGCCCGCGCGGGCACCTTGCCGCCGTGCTGGCGGAACTGCCGCTGCCAGCCGACCCCGTCCTCGCCGCGCACCCCGCCGAGCTGACGGGCGTAGGTGGCCTCGCTGGTGACGTCGAGCAGCCGGTCGGCGGCGGCCCAGGCCTCGTCCTCGGTGTCGCGGACGATCAGGTGCAGCCGCAGGCCGATCCGCAGGCTGCGGCCGTGCGCGGCGGCCCGCGCGCGGACCAGGTCCAGCTTCTCCTTCAGCTGCTGCGGCGGCTCGCCCCAGGTGAGGTAGACGTCGACGTGCTCGGCGGCCATCTCGATGCCGGCCGGTGAACTGCCGCCGAACCAGAGCGGGATGCCGCCCGGCTGGACCGGGGTGAGTTCGCGCAGGCTCGCCCCCGCGTTGCGCAGGTCGTAGAACTCGCCCTTGTGGTCGAAGACCTCACCGGCGGTGAGGCGCTTGACGATCGACCAGTACTCGGCGCTGAGCCGGTAGCGGTCGTCGTGCTCGACGTGCAGGCCGTACTCGCGCAGCTGTTCGGTGGAGCCGTTGACCACGTTGAAGCGCAGCCGTCCGCCGTGCAGGTGGTCGAAGCTGAGCGCCATCTTCGCCAGCAGGGTGGGCGAGACCAGCCCGGGGTGGACGGCCAGCAGCGGCTTGAAGGCCGGGGTGGTGGCGGCGGCCAGGGCGTTGCCGAGGTCCCACACGTCGTAGAGGTCGGTCGCCAGCAGCGCGCCGGTGTAGCCCAGGCGCTCGACGCTGCCGGCGAGTTGCTGGAGGTAGCGCAGGTCCACCGGGCGGCGGCCGGCCGGCTCCCACGGGTAGTGGCCCTCGCGCGGGATGATGTACCAGAGGACTTCGGAGGCCATCGGTCAGACCGCCTCGGAGCCGGTGCCGTGCGCGACGGCGTCGGGCGCGGCGGGGGCGGGTGCGACGGGGGCGGGGGCGACGGCGGCGGCCACCGGGGCCTCCAGCGCGGGCAGGTGGGCGTCGGCGACGGTCACCGCCCGGTCGATGAAGCCGACCCGGTGGAAGATGTCGGCCGCCTCCTGCTGCTCGGCGACGAACGCGGCGGTCGCCGGCTCCAGCCGCCACGGCAGCCCGGCCAGCGCCGTGTGCCAGTCCTCGGCGCTGCCGCCGAGGTCCTCGGCGGCGATCGCGGCGGCCTCGGGCAGGTGCGCGGCCACCCAGGCGTCCGCGCGGCGCAGGGCGGCGGCGATCGCGGCGACCACCTCGGGGCGCTCGGCCGCGAAGCCCCGGCGGGTGAAGAACACCGAGCGGTCGGTGATCACGTCACCGGTGCGGACCAGCTCGCGGAACCCGCCGTCGCGACGGGCGGCGGCCAGCTCGGCGCCCTGGGTGATCCAGCCGGCGATCTCCCCCTCGCGCAGCCGCCGCGCCTGGTCCTCACCGGCGGCCGGGCGCACGGCGGTGACGTCGTCGGCGTAGGAGAGGCCCTCGGCGTGCAGGGCCTTGGCGAGCAGGTGCGTCTGCCAGGAGCCGATGGCGAGGACGACGGTGCCGCCCTTGAGGTCGGCGACGGTGCGCACCGGGCCGTCGGCGCGCACCAGCAGCGCGCCGTGGTCGGGGCGGGGCGCGGAGACGGCCGCGTAGACGAGGTCGTGCCCGGCGGCCTGGGCGGTGACCGGCGGGGTGGAGCCGGTGCCGCCGAAGTCGATGGTGCCGTCGGCGAGCAGCTCGCCGGTGCGGGTGCCGTCGCGGTAGTGGTGGAACGCGCCGCTCTCCCCGAGCGGGGCCAGCTCCTCGTCCAGGTAGGCGAGCCGGGAGAGGTAGTAGAGCGAGGGGTTGCTGGCGTGGACGCCGAGGGTGATGGTCAAGGGGATCAGCTCCTGTGGTGCGGGCGGGGGCGGGAAGGTCGGGGGTGGGTCAGTGGACGCCGAGGTCGGCGAGCAGACGCCGGCGCAGCTCGGCGAAGGCCGGGTCGGCCGGGTCGCGCGGGCGCTCGACGGCGACGCGCTCGTCGCGCACCAGCGCGCCGTCGCGGAGCACGGCGACCCGGTCGGCGAGCCGCACGGCCTCGTCCACGTCGTGGGTGACCAGCAGGACGGCGGGCCGGTGGCGGCGGACGAGGTCGCCCACGAGGTCCTGCATGCGCAGCCGGGTCAGCGCGTCCAGCGCGGCGAACGGCTCGTCCAGCAGCAGCAGTTGCGGCTCGCGGACGAGCGCCCGGGCGAGCGCGGCGCGCTGCGCCTCGCCGCCGGAGAGGGTGGCCGGCCAGGCGTCGGCGTGCCGGTCGAGGCCGACCTCGGCGAGCGCCTTGAGCCCGGTCTCCCGGGTGGCGGCGCCGCGCGGCAGGCCGACGGTGACATTGGCGAGCACCCGCTTGGAGGGGACCAGCCGGGGCTCCTGGAAGACCACCGTGCGCACCGGCGGCACCAGGACGGTGCCGGCGTCGGCCCGGTCCAGGGCGCCGAGGATGCGCAGCAGGGTGGTCTTCCCGGTGCCGCTGGCGCCGAGCAGGGCGACGAACTCGCCGCGGTCGATGTCGAGGTCGACGCCGTCGAGGACGGCCCGGGTGCCGAACACCCGGCGCAGGCCGCGCAGATGGACGGCGGGAGCCGCGGCGGGGGCGGTGTCGGCGGCGGGGGCGGTGGCGGTGCTCATCGGGTGGCTCCCTGGGTGGCCTGGCGCCAGGGCATCAGGAAGCGCTCCAGCAGGCGCACGATGCCGTCGGCGGTGAGTCCCAGCAGTCCGTACACCAGGATGCAGACGGCGAGGATGTCGGTGCGGGAGTAGTTCTGCGCCTGGGCCATCAGGTAGCCGATGCCCTCGGTGGAGTTGATCTCCTCGGCGGCGATCAGCGCGATCACGCTGAGCGTCATGGACAGCCGCAGTCCGGACAGCAGCGCCGGGAGCGCGCCGGGCAGGACCACGGTGCGCACGATCGCCCAGCGGCCGAGGCCGAAGCTGCGCATCGCCTCGATGAGCTTGCGGTCGGTGTTGCGCACGCCACCGGAGGTCGACACGTACATCGGGAAGCTGGTGGCGACGCCGATGAGGGCGACCTTGGCGGTCTCGGTGATGCCGAACCAGACCATGAACAGCGGGACGAGCGCGAGGAAGGGGACGGTGCGCAGCACCTGGACGGCGGAGTCCAGCAGCTCCTCGCCGAGGCGGAAGAAGCCGGTCACGACGCCGAGCACCAGCCCGGCGGAGGCGCCGATCAGCAGGCCGAGGCCGGCCCGGGTGAGCGAGACGGTGAGGGCGTCGGCGAGCTGGCCGTTGCCCCACAGTTCGCCGACCGCCTCGGCCACCTGGGCGGGCGAGGCCAGCACGTCCTGGGTGAGGGCGCCGGTGGCGGAGGCGAGGGCCCAGCCGCCGAGCAGGGCGAGCGGGCCGAGGGTGCGCAGGACGAGGGCGAGCGCCCGGGGGCGCGGGGACCGCAGGCGGGTGCGGGGCTCGACCAGGCCGGCCGCGCGGGCGGCGGCGGTGCCGCGGTCGGCGTCCGGCGCGGCGGGGCCCGCTCCGGCGGTGCCCGCCTCGGTGGCGTCCGGCCCGGCAGAGTTCGGTCCGGCAGAGTTCGGTCCGGCGGCCGCGGGGCCGCTCAACGGGTCGGTGGTGACGCTCACTTGGCACCCGACCCGAGCTTGTCGACGTCGATCAGGTAGGGCTTGACGTCGACCAGCTGCTTGGTGACCTTCTGGTCGGCGAAGAACGCGGCGACGGTGCCGAACCGGGTGATGTCGCCCTCGCCGATGGCGCCGGCCGCGGAGCCCTGGCGGGAGACCGCGATCGCGACGTCCTTCTCGGCGGGGGTGACGGCCGTCGGCCCGGAGTCGGTGAAGACGTTGAGGTAGGCGGCCGGGTCGGCCTTCTCCTTGAGCCCGTTCTCGCGCAGGTAGTCGTAGAAGGCCCTGACCACCTCGGGGTGCTTGTCGGCGAAGCCGTTGCGGACGGCCCAGACGGCGTAGTTGTCGGAGCCGACCTCCTTGCCGTTGACCAGGAAGTGGGAGGCGGAGTTGGCGATCGTCGGGGTGGAGAAGGTGTTCCAGGTGGCCCAGGCGTCGACCTGGCCGGAGTTGAAGACGCCCGAGGTCTGGTCGGCGCGCAGGTAGACCCGCTCGACCTTGTCCGCCGGGACGCCGTTCTTCTCCAGCGCCTTCAGCAGCAGGTACTCGCTGGTGCCGCCCTGGCTGACGGCGACCTTGCGGCCGACGAGGTCCTGCACGCTCCTGATCGGCGAGTCGTTCTTCACCAGGATGCCCTCGCCGACGCCGTCGGGGGCGGTCTGGGCGAAGAGCTTGAAGCCGGGCTTCTGGGCGAGCGCGGCGACGGCGGAGGTGATCGAGCCCTGGGCGACGTCGAGCTGGTCGGCGGAGAGCGCCTGGGCGGCGGGGGCGAACGGGCCGGCGCTGCCGGTCCAGGCCACCTTGGCGTGGACGGCGGCCAGCGCCCGGTCGAGCGAGCCGTCCTTCTTCCCGAGGGCGAGGAAGCCGTTGTTGCCGGGGTCGGGCACCCGGAGCACCACCTCGGCCTTGCCGCCGGCGGAGGAGTCCCCGGCGCCGTCGGCGGAGGAGCCGCAGGCGGCCAGGACGGTGGTGGCGAGCAGTGCGGCGGCGGCGAGGGCGAGGCGGGAGGGGTTCACGGGGTCGACTCCTGAGAGGGGGCGAGGTCGGGTCGGGGGCGTCGGCGGGCGGCGTCGGCGGGGCGGGCGGACCGCCGGGGGGCTTCGGGGAGCGGCGGCCGTCAGCCGCCGTGCGTCCGCCCTTCGGCGCGGCGGGCGGCGAGCAGGGCGCGGGCGGCACGGAGCGGCTCGGGGTCGGCCCAGGAGGGGACGTCGACCGGGCCGGCCAGGAACCCGTGCCGTTCCAGGAACCGGTTCTGCTGCTCCAGGAGGGCCAGGCGCTCCTCGGAGAGGTCGAGGTGCAGGGTGCGGTGGCCGCCGCGGGCGTAGGCGCCGGCGACGCCCTCCTCCCCCGCGCCCGTCTCGGCGCTCAGGATGCGGGCGACCTCCCCGGGCCGTTCGGCGGCCCAGTCGGCCGCCTCCAGCAGCACGGCGAGGAAGCGGGCGACCAGGTCCGGGCGCTCGTCCAGCAGTCGCTGGTGGACGGTGATCGGCCGGGGCGTGCCGTTGTTGACCCGGGCGCGGCGGTCCGGCGCCGCGTCCAGCTCGACGGCGACCTCCGCGCCGATCCGCCGGGCCGCCTCGACCGCGAGCGCGCCCTTCACGTAGACCGCGTCCACCACGCCGTCGCGCAGCGCGGCCAGTTCCGCCGCCCACTGGCCGCCGTCCGGCACGGCCGGCACGTCCACCAGCTCGGCGTCGTCCAGGGTGAGGCCGGCGAGCGAGAGCGCTCCGTGCAGCCCGGCCAGCGCCATCGCCCGCCAGAAGTCGATCGCGATCCCATGTCGTGGGACGGCGAGCCTGCGGCCGCGCAGCTGCCCGGGACCGGTGATGCCGCTGCCGGCCCGGACCAGGACGACCTGCCGCTCCTCGATCCAGGTGAGCCCGATCAGCCTGGTCCGCTCGCCGCGCGAACGGGCCCAGAGCGCCGGCACGTTGCCGCCCTCCCGGAACAGTCCGGTCAGCGCGTGGGTGTAGTGGTGGTCGGCGGCCACCTCCGGCGGCACGTCCTGGAGCGAGCGGACGGCGATGCCGTCGGCGGCGAACTCCCGGCCGAGCCAGCCCCGGTCGGCCGCGATGCCGGTCGCGGTGGGGACGGGGCAGCGGGTGAACCAGAGGGTGTCGGGCGCCTCGGGTGCGGTCGTCGCCGCGGCGGCGGCGGTGGTGGAGCGGTCGTGGCTGGGCACGGTGGGCTGGTCCTCTGCGGCAGGGTGCGCGCGGCTGCGGCGGGGCGCGGCGCGGCACGGGTCACCAGGCGTGGCGGGGCGGGGAGTTGCGTAGGGTGGTCGACGCGGACGGAAGCGGCGCGTCAGCGACAACAGGCGCAGGGGGCGGGGCACCGGCGGTACGTCACGGCGCTGCTCCTTCCTGCGGTCGGCGCGCGGTGGACGGGGTTCGTCCGGTGCGCTGTGCCGAGCGTTCCACGACGAGCGGCCGATGGACAAGGGTTTGCCACATCATGGGATCGGTTGTTCATGAACGGCATCCTTTTGCAACGCCGTTGACACATTCCCGCAGCACGCGCTGCCATAGTCTGGGAGCAACTCCGGTGAATCGGCCGGAGCCGGGAACAGAACGAGAGGTGCCATGGCCGAGGCCGCCACCGCCGCCCAGGGACCGCCGGCCGGCGCCCAGGCCGTCCAGCGGGCCCTCGGGCTGCTGCACTGCTTCCACGACAACGGCCCCGACCTGAGCGCCTCGGACCTGGCCCGCCGGATGGCCCTGTCGGTCTCCACCGCGCACCGGCTGGCCCGCACCCTGGTCAGCGCCGGCTTCCTGGAGCAGGACGAGCAGACGGCCCGCTACCGGCTCGGCCCGGCCGTCGCCGAGCTGGGCCAACTCTCGTTCCACCAAAGGGGACTGCACCTGGCCGCACCCGAGCTCGACCTGCTGTCGCGGCGCACCGGCGCCGCCGCCGACCTGGCGATCCGCAGCGGCCCCCACGCGGTGATCCTGGTCGGCGCCTCGGTCCGCCCGGACACCGGGCTCGGGCTGCGCCGGCCGCTGCACTCCACCGCGCTCGGCAAGGTGCTGCTGGCCTGGCCGCGCCCCGGCGACGCGGGCGTCTCGACGCTGGGCCCGCTGCCGCCGTTCACCGACCGGACCATCACCGAACCGGGCCGCCTGGACGAGGAGTTGGCGAAGGTGCGGACGGCCGGCCACGCGCTCAACGACGGTGAGTCGGCGGCCGGGGTGCGCACCGTGGCGGTTCCGGTGCTGGACGGCGCCGGACAGGCCCGGTTCGCGCTCGCCGTCCGCTCGACGCCCGTCCACCTCACCGACGAGCGGCTGGACTGGTTCCTCGGCCATGCACGATCCTGCGCCGCCGCGCTCGCCGTCCTGCTGCTGCCGCCGGACCAGCGGATCTGACGGGGCGTCACTCATGCCGAAGGGGCCGGGCGTTCGGAGGAACGCCCGGCCCCGCCAGGGAAGGGATCAGGCGACCGGGGTGTACTTGTAGCCGACCCGGCGGACCGTCACGATGCTGTCCCGGTAGGCCACGCCGAGCTTGCGGCGCAGCCGGGCCACGTGCACGTCCACGGTGCGGCCGTCGCCGACGTGGCCGTAGCCCCAGACGGCGGAGACCAGGTGGTCGCGGGTGTGCACCCGCTGCGGGTGCTCGGTCAGGTGGGCGAGCAGCTCGAACTCCAGGTAGGTGAGGTCGAGCAGCCGCCCGTCCACGTAGGCGTTGCGGCGCTCCACGTCGACCGTGATGCCGCGGCCGGCGGGCCGCACCGGGCGCACGTGGCTCCCGGCGGCGGACGGCGCGGCGGCGGGGACGGACAGCGGCGCGGCGGACGGGCCGGAGGCGAAGGGCGCCGAACCGAAGGGCGCGGGGGCCGGGGCCGGGGCCGGGGCTCCGATGGACGCGACCGGGAAGCCGGCCGGCGCGGCACCGCCCTCGGCCGGGACCAGCACCAGGTAGCCGACCATCGGCTGCCCCGCCGAGGCGCCGAACTGCGCCCCGTACTGGGCGAGCAGGGCCTGCGGCAGCGAGCCCTGCGGGAGCGCGGCGACCACCGCCGCGCCCTCGGGCAGCGCCGCGAGCAGCGCCTGCGGCGGGAGCGAGGGCACGACCGGGGCCGGGCCGGAAGCGGGCGCGGGCACGGTCGGGCCGGCCGTCGCGGGCGCGACGGGCCCGCCGTGGCGGCGGTCGGGGGTCGGGGAGACGGAGCGGACCGCGCGCAGGTGCGGGGTCGCGGAGGGGAGGGGAAGGGTGGCGGTGGAGGTGGAGGACATGATGCCGCTCATTTCGCGCGTGACGGACGGGGTGGAGTCGTCTGCGCGTCGACCGGGCGTGCTGCCGAGGACTGACCCGAGGTCAGCGGAAGGAGTGCCGGGACGCGCTGGGCGACCCCGGACACGTCTGGTCGAACAGGTGCGGCTGCCGGGACGTCCAGAACGGCTCAAGGTCGGGGTACCGACCTCTTCTGCCGTCCACGGCGTGGTTCCCGCGCCCATCCGGCCAGGTGGACCCCGTCGCGCACCGCATCGCCCGTGCCGCCCCGGCCGTCCCCGCGGCGGCGCGGAGAGCGGCGCCGACGGTGACGGTGGTGGCGGTGGCCGGGTGGAGGGTGGTGCTGGCGAGGTTCACTGGTGCTCTCCGCGAAGCGGGCAGGGACGACGGCGGCGCGCCGGACGGCTGTCCGGAGCTGCCGGGTCGACGGTGCGAGGGGCCGTCGCCTTCAGCCGGACCCGTTGGGGTGGTCCGGAGGGGCCGAACCGGCCGGGAGGGTTCCCCGGGCGGCGGGCGGCGGCGACGGTGAGGTGGTCGGCGAAGGGTGGCGACGTCAGCGACAGCAGGCGCTGCAGATCAGCGCGTGGTCGATGTACCGCCGGACGGTCAGCGCCGGGGTGACCGGGGCGGGGAGGACCAGGGCGGCGGACACGGCCGCGGTACGTCGCTGCTCGGCGTTCACGGTGCGGCCCTCCCCCCTCTGGTCCCGGTGCGCCGGCACGTCCCTGTGGCGTGCTGCGGCGCGCGTGCCGGGCACCATGGGTGCGCGGCACGTTCGAGGCACCCCGGCGGCGGGCCGGGCGGCCTTCTCCCCAGAGCCTTCCACGCCGGGCCGGTCAAGGCAACCTGCCGCGCTGCGATCGTCCGGCATGTGAACACCGGAATGAGACGCTGACGCGGTGCCACCCGCCGCGGAGGGCGCCGGAGAAGCCGTGCCGCGGCCCCTCAGACCGCGGCCGGCGCGCTCCGGCGGCGGGCCGCCGCGTGCTCGACCAGCGCCACCAGCAGCTTCTTGCCGTCCTCCCGGAGACGGGCGTCGCAGAGCACCACCGGGATCCCCGGGTCCAGGTCGAGCGCGTCCCGGACCTCCTCGGGGGCGAAGACCTCGCTGCCCTCGAAGCAGTTCACGGCCACCAGGAACGGGATGCCGCGCTGCTCGAAGAAGTCCACCGAGGGGAAGCAGTCCGCCAGCCGCCGGGTGTCGGCGAGCACCACCGCGCCGAGCGCGCCCCGGGCCAGCTCGTCCCAGACGAACCAGAACCGGTCCTGGCCGGGCGTGCCGAACAGGTAGAGGGCGAGCCCGGGCCGCAGGTCGATCCGGCCGAAGTCCATCGCCACGGTGGTGGTGCGCTTGGCCTCCACGCCCGCGGTGTCGTCCACCGGGCGGCCCAGCTCGCTGAGCTCCTCCTCGGTGCGCAGCGGGCGGATCTCGCTGACCGAGCCGACCAGGGTGGTCTTCCCCGCGCCGAAGCCGCCGGCGACCAGGATCTTCACCGCGACCGCCGGGCCGCCCCGCCAGCGCGGGTCGTTGGCCCGGTCGCCGCCGGACGGCGCCGGGGCGGGCGGCACCGGGGCGGACGGTACCGGGGCGGACGGCACCGGGGCGGACGGTACCGGGGCGGGCGCGGTCGCGGGGAGGTCAGAGCGCACGGAGTCCATTGATCACGTCTCGCAGCAGGCGCTCGTCCGGCAGCTCGGCGAGCGGAACGGGTCGGGTGACGCTGATCAGGTCGGCGTCGTAGAGGTCGCCGAGCAGGACGCGCACGACGCTGACCGGCAGGTCGGTGTAGGAGCCGAGCTCGGCCACGGAGATCGGCTCCCGGCGGCACCAGGCCAGGATGGTCTGGTGTTCCGGGTCAAGTACGTGCGCGGGCACGGCCCCCGTGGCCGGCGCGGGGTCCTTGGCGGTGATCAGCGAGATCAGGTCGAACAGGCCGTCCTCGACCGGCCGGGTGCGGCCGCGGGTCATCGAGAACAGCCGCACCACCGGGCCGGCTTCGTCGTCGAACCAGCGGTCGTCGACCGGGGTCCGCGGCTGGAACAGGTCGAGCCCGCTCTCGCCCCCGTCCGGGCCGTCCGGCTCCCGCCCGCCCGGCCCCGGGCCGTCCGCTCCCGGGACCGGCCCCGAGACCGGGGCCGGCTCCGGCGGCACCGGTGTCGGTTCCTCGTCCGCCATCGGACCGCTCATCTCCCGGGCGGGGCCACGTCGGCGCGCGGCTCGGCGGCCAGGTGCTCGCCGACCCGCTTGACCAGCAGGGCCATCTCGTAGGCGATCTGGCCGATGTCCGCCTCGGCCTCGCTCAGCACCGCCAGGCAACTGCCGTCACCGGCGGCGGTGATGAACAGGAAGGCCTCGTCCAGCTCGACCATGGTCTGGCGCACGCCACCGACCTTGAAGTGCCCGCCGGCGCCCTTCGCCAGGCTGTGGAAGCCCGCCGCGACGGCGGCCAGGTGCTCGGCGTCCTCGCGGTCGAGGTCGCGGGAGGCTCCGGTGGCCAGGCCGTCGCTGGAGAGGATCACCGCATGCCGCAGTGCGGCGACGCGTCCCACCAGGTCGTCCAGGAGCCAGTTGAGGTCTCCGGGCGACTGCGTCGTAGTGGTCATGAATCTGTTCCTTCCGCTGGTGCGGGTGGTGCGTGTCCTGCGTGTGGTGCGGGTCCTGCCGGTGGTGCGGGTCGACCGGGTCGAGCGGGTCGTGCCGGTGGTGCGGGTGGTGCGGTGCCTTCGGTCGGCCCGTCGGACAACGGACCGGCGGGTGCGCCCGGTTCCGCCGTGACGCGCGGAGCGCGGACGAGCCTGGTCGGCGGCGGTACGGGCGCGCGGCGGGCCAGCGGCGCCGGCTCGCCGCCGGACGGGCCGGGCAGCGCCGCCGGGGCGGGCGCCGGGCTGATCGCGCGGCGCCCGGGGTCCGGCGGCTGCCAGCCGGGCGCGGGCCGCGGCGACGGCGCCGGCCGCGGCGGGGGTGCGGGAGCGGCCGGGGCACCGGTGGCGCCACGGCCACGGGTGAAGCCGCGCTGGAACGAGGCGAAGGTGGCCCGGGCCTCCTCGGGCGAACGCTCACGGGCCGCCTCGGCGCCGTCCGGGCCGGTACCGGCCGGGGCGGCGGCAGCGGTCTCCGCCGCCCGCTCGCGCAACTGCGGGGCGAGGCTCGCCTGCCGGACGCGGCGCGGCAGGCCGCCCGGGGAGACGGCCTCGGACGGCGCCCCGGCACGCGGCGCGGCGTCACCCGGCGCAACGGTGGGCGCGGGGGCCCCGGCCGCGGCGTCCGCCACGGTCGCGCCCCGCTCCTCGGCACGCCGGTGCCGGCCGGTGCCCGGTCCGGTGGGCTCGCCGCCCGGCGCCGGGACGAGCACCGGCCCGCCGGTGCCCCGCGACCGGCGCGGCAGTCCGCCGGGCGTGCGCGCGGGTTCGGGCGCCGAGGGGCGCGGCCCCCCGCTGCTCCGGTGCCGTCCGCCCTCCCCGTCGGCGCCGTTCGCCGGGCTCGCACCGTTCGTCCGGCTCGCACCGTTCGTCCGGGCCCCGCCGTTCGCCGGGCTCGCGCCGTTCGTCCCGCCGGGCCCGGGCACCGCGACGAGGTCGCGCCGGCCCGCCGCCGCCCGTCGTCCCCCGGCCGCAGCCGCGCCCGCGCCGGGCGGCTCCGGCAGCCCGTCCGGGGCCTCCGCCAGCAGCTCGCGCGGTATCAGCACCACCGCCGTGGTCCCCCCGTACGGCGAGGGCCGCAGGTGCACCCGGATGCCGTGCCGCCGGGCCAGCCGGCTGACCACGAACAGCCCCAGCCGGTCGGTGTCGGCGAGGTCGAACTCCTGCTCCACGGCGAGGCGTTCGTTGATCCCGGCGAGGGCCTGCTCGCTCAGCCCGAGCCCCCGGTCGTCGATCTCCAGCGCGAAGCCGTGCGCCACCACCTCGCCCTGGACGGTGACCTGGGTGGCCGGCGGGGAGTAGACCGCCGCGTTCTCGACCAGTTCGGCGACCAGGTGGGTGACGTCCGCGACCGCGCTGCCGAGCAGCCCGGTGCCGGGGAACGGCCGGACGATCACCCGGGCGTAGTCCTCGACCTCGCCGACCGCCGCGCGCACCACGTCCACCATCCGCACCGGCTTGCGCCAGGCCCGGCCCGGCGAGCCGCCGGCCAGGATGATCAGGCCCTCGGCGTGCCGGCGCATGCGGGTGGTGAGGTGGTCGACCTTGAAGAGGTCCTCCAGCTCCGCCGGGTCCTCGGTGCGCCGCTCCATGGTGTCGAGCAGGGTCAGCTGGCGGTGCAGCAGCACCTGGCTGCGCCGCGCCAGGTTGACGAAGACCGCGGAGACGCCGCGCCGCAGCTCGGCCTGTTCGACGGCGGCCTCGACGGCGGCCCGCTGCACGGCGTTGATCGCCCGTCCGACCTGACCGATCTCGGCCGGGCCGAACTCCAGCTCGGGGGCCTCGGTGACGACGTCCACCGCCTCGCCCTTGCGCAGCCGCAGCATCACCGACGGCAGCCGGGTGCCGGCCAGCTCGTTGGCGGCGTTGCGCAGGCCGATCAGCTCGCGGACCAGGCCGCGGCCGATCCGGTAGGAGATCAGGACCGAGAGCACCACGGCGACCAGGCCGATCACACCGGCGATGCCGCCGCGCCAGAGCAGTCCGACCGCGTACGAGTGGTCGCGGTCGTCGATGGTGCCGGCCAGCCGGGTGTTGATCGCCGCGAGGTCGCCGAGCGCGTGGTCGGCGGTCCGCCGCCAGTCGCTGCCGTTGATCGCCTGGACGACGCGTTCGGGGCCGCCCGCGCCGACGAAGTCCGCCTCCGCCCGGGCGAGCGAGGCCCAGGCCTCGCCGCCGCGCAGGGCGATGTAGTCGGCCTGGTCGACCGGGTCCAGTTCGGCGATGTAGACCGTGAACAGGGCCTGCTGGTTGTGCAGGGCGTCGAGCGCCACCTGGTACTGCTCGGCGGTCGGGCGGCCGGGCGCGGTGCGCAGGCCCTCCATGGCCGCGTCCTCCTGGGAGAGGTACTCGCGGGCGCGCACCAGCTCGGTCAGGATCGTTCCCTGCCGCGGGAGCTGGCCGCTCTGGCGGGCGACGAAGGCGGACCGGAAGCCGAAGGTGGGCTTGACCAGGTCGGTGTACTGGGCGAGCGCGAACTCCCAGTTGAGCGCGGCGCGGCCGACCTGGGCGCGCAGCGGGGGGAGCTGGTCGGCGGCGGCGAGGATCTGCAGCAGGCGGCCGCGCTGGGCCTCGTCGAGCCGGCCGCTGCCGGTGTCCTTCTTCTGCCGCAGCACGGCGAGGTCCCGGTCGGTGACGGCCTGGGCCTGTTCGAGGGCGTCCCGGGCGGCGCGCGAGGCCGGGTCGGCCAGCCGCTTGACGGCGGCCCGGCGCTCGTTCTGCAGGTCGTGTGCGTACTGGTCGACCGGGGTGCCGAACTCCTTGTACGTCCTGCTGAGGTCCAGCCGGCTCCAGACGTCCCCGGCGGTGGTGAGCGTCGCGTACGCCCAGAGGGCGGCGAGGGCGACGATGGGCACCAGGAGCAGCGCGATGATCTTCGCGCGGATCGAGCTGCTGCGCAGACGCATGGAGTCCTCGGTCGGGAAGTGCCAGGCGCGGACGGGGTGCGGGCGGCGGGGTCGGTGGGGGGCGTGGTTCGGCGCGGACGACGGGCGGGCTGGTACGGACCAGGTGCCGGCCCGGGGGTGGTTCCGCAGGCCGGGCCGGGAGACCCGGCCGCGGGTCTGCGAGACTCTACTACGCCCTGACCACTCGTTCGAGGGTCGAACCCGGCCTCTCTTCGCCCCGGACCGGATCGTGTCCGGATCGGCACCAAGATCACCGGTTTGGCGCCGTCGCCGTGCCGTCCCGGTGCCGCCCTCCCCGCCGCCTCCAAGCCGCCTCCAGGCCGCTGACCGGCGGCGGACGGCCGTTCCACGGCACTTTGCGCACGACCCGGTGCCGATCTCGTCGCGTCACGGTCACAACCCTGGGCAGTCGGCACGCCATCCGATAGTTTCGCTCCACCTGCAGGACTGATCGGGGGGATCGTGCGCGAGTTCACCACCCCCGCCCCGGCCGGACCGCCGGCCGCCGGCGGACTGGCCGACTCGCTCTACGACACCGCCGAACGCTCACCCGCCCTGGTCCAGTTGACCCGCCCCGACGGGGCCGCCCCCCGGCAGCACGGCCGGCACCGCGCCGACGGGAGCGGGCGTCAGGACCCCACCGGGGGCCGGTGGCAGGACGCCGCCGGAAGCGGCTGGCAGGACGTCACCGCGGCCGGCTTCCGCGACGAGGTGCTCGCCCTCGCCAAGGGCCTGCTCACCCGGGGCGTGCGCTACGGCGACCGGGTCGCGCTGATGTCCCGCACCCGCTACGAGTGGACGCTGTTCGACTACGCACTCTGGTCGATCGGCGCGATCTCCGTGCCCGTCTACCCCACCGCCGCACCCGAGCAGGTCCGCTGGATCCTCGCCGAGACCCAGGCGACGGCCTGCCTGGTGGAGGACGAGGACCACGCGATGACCGTCGGCGCGGTCTGCGACGCGTTACCCGACCTGACCGGCATCTGGCAGCTGGACCGGGGCTGCGTCGCCGCGATCGTCGAGGACGGGCACGGGGTCCCCGACTCCCTCGTCCACCGCCAGCGGCTCGGCGTCACCGCCGACACCGTCGCCACCGTCGTCTACACCTCCGGCACCACCGGGCGCCCCAAGGGCTGTCCGATCACCCACGGCGCCCTGGCCACCGCCGCCGACGCGCTGCTCGACTGCTGGGGCGAGGCGCTGCGCGACACCGGCGGCCACCAGCCCTCCACCGTGCTGTTCCTGCCGCTGGCGCACGTCTACGGGCGGATGGTGCAGATCGCGGCGGTGCGCGGCGGCTTCCGGCTCGGCCACGTCTCCGAGGTGTCCACCGACGCCCTGCTGCCCGCGCTCGCCGCGCTGCGCCCGACCTTCCTGCTCGTCGTCCCGTACGTGCTCGACAAGGTGTTCCAGCAGGCCCGCCGCTCCGCCGAGGAGGCCGGGCGCGGCGAACTGTTCGACCAGGCCCGGCAGGTGGCCGTGGACTGGGCCACCGCCCGCGAGCTGCGGGTGTTCGGGCGCGGCCCCGGCCCCGGCGCCGCACTGCGGCTGCGCCACCTCGCCTACGAGCGGACCGTCTACCAGCGGCTGCGCGCCGTGTTCGGCGGCCGGCTGCGGGCGCTGATGTGCGGGGGCTCGACGCTGGAGCGCGGCCTCGGCCTCTTCTTCACCGGGATCGGCTTCCAGCTGTACACGGGCTACGGGCTCACCGAGACCTCGGCCGCGATCACCGGCAACCCGCCCGGGCGGGCGAAGGCCGGTACGGTCGGCCGGCCGGTGCCCGGCGCCACGGTGGCGATCGCCGACGACGGCGAGGTGTGGGTGCGCGGCCCCGGCGTCTTCGGCGGCTACCTCAACCACCCGCGCTGCACCGAGGAGTCGCTGTTCGACGGCTGGTTCGGCACCGGCGACCTCGGCAGCCTGGACGAGGACGGCTACCTGACCATCACCGGCCGCAAGAAGGACCTCATCGTCACCAGCAGCGGCAAGAACCTCGCCCCGGCCGCCCTGGAGCTCCGGATCGAGACGCACCCGCTGGTCTCGCAGTGCCTGGTGGTGGGCGACGACCGCCCGTACGTGGCCGCGCTGATCACCCTCGACCCGGCGGCGCTGGCGCACTGGCTGAAACGGCGCGGGCGCGGGCAGGCGGACCCGTGGGCGGTGCTCACCGACGAGGAGCTCCACGCCGAGATCCAGCGGGCCGTGGCCGCAGCCAACACCGCCGTCTCGCGGGCCGAGTCGATCCGCGCGTTCCGGCTGCTGCCCCGGGAGTTCGGCGTGGAGCAGGGGCTGATGACACCCTCGCTGAAGGTGCGGCGGGCGGCGGTCGCGGAGTACTACGCGGCGGACATCGAGGAGCTCTACGCCCCCTGACGGACCGTCTCGTCCCGCTTTCGGCGCGGCCGGTGGCGCCGACCCGGCCGTCACTCCTTGACGATCGGAGTGGTCCAGTCCATTGTTTTGGTCCGGTCAGAGTGCGGCACGCCGACGGCTCCCGCCCCCTCCGGGAGCACCCCCACGCACACCGCCACCTCCCCTTCACCGCGCGTCCGCCCCAACGGCCGCGTCCCCACGCAGGAGTCCCCACGTGTCCATCTCCTCGCGCATGCCCGCACGCCTGTCCGCGCTCGCCGCGACCGCCGCGCTGCTGGTGGCCGGTCTCGCCGGGCCCGCCGCGGCGGCGTCCGAGTCCGCATCCGTGTCCTCGGCCTCGGCCGCGTCCGGTGGGGCCGCCGCCGCTCCCGCCGTCAACCTGGCCACCAACCCCGGGTTCGAGATCCCCGCCTCCTCGCTCGCCGACTGGGGCAGCGTGCCCGGCTGGCGCTGTTCCGGCGGGCCCGCCGAGGCCTCCGTCACCGCCGCCGCCCCGCATTCGGGCACCTCCGCCCTGGCCGTCACCCCGGCGGGCGACGACTCCACCGGCGCGTGCACGCAGACCGTCTCGGTCCAGCCCGGTACCACCTACACCGCCTCCGCCTGGGTCCGCGGGACGTTCGTCTTCCTCGGCGCCACCGACGGCACCGACCGTCCGACCGCCCCCGACTGGACCGAGGACACCCACGGCGGCTGGCAGAAGCTCACCACCCGCTTCACCGCCGGCGCCACCGCGACCACCGTCCGCCTCACCGTCCACGGCTGGTACCAGCAGGGCCCGTTCGCGGTCGACGACGTCCGGGTGGACGGCCCGGCCCCCGCCCCGGCGACCGCCGCCGCCTCGGTGCCGACCAGCGACAAGGTGGTCTTCTTCACCGTCGACGACGGCTGGCAGACCACCCCGGAGGCGGAGCGGTTCATCGCCGACCACCAGCTGCCGATCACCGCCTTCCCGCTGCCGATGGCCGCCGCCAACAACCCCGGCTACTTCCAGCGGGTCACCGCGGTGCCCGGCTCCTCCGTGCAGAACCACAGCGTCTCCCACCCGGACCTCACCAAGCTCTCGCCCGCCGAGCAGCAGGTGGAGATCTGCGACGCCCGGGACTCGCTGACCCGCCAGTTCGGCACCGCACCGACCGTGTTCCGCCCGCCGTACTTCGCCTGGAACACCGACACCCTGCAGGCCGCCGCCAACTGCGGCATGCGCACCGTGCTCACCGCCGACGCGGACTTCAGCTGGGGCGCCTCCAACATCTGGCACGAGGGCACCCTGTCCCCCGGGGACGTCGTGCTGATGCACTGGACCGACACCCTGGCCGGTGACCTCCAGCGTGCCCTGGCCGCCGCCGAGATCGCCGGTCTCAAGCCCGCGGGCCTGGCGTCGTACCTGCGCTGACGCCGCGCCGCCACGCACTGACACGTACTGCCAGTACTGCCACGCACCGTCCTGCGCCGCCGGTCCCGCACGGGGCCGGCGGCGCGACCGTTGCCCCCGTCGGCCTTCCGGTGGCGCCCGTTGCGTCGGCCGGCGCTCGTTGACAGGTCGCGGGCGGGGTGTTGGGATGGGGCCCGTGCAGCGCGGCGCCGGCCACGGAGAAGTGGGCCGGCCGGCAGCCGAGCCGGCACCCGACACCGAGGGACGACGCGTGACGAGTACCTGCTCCGCTCCCCTTTTCTGACCCGTTCCCCGCGGCCACGGCCGAGGCGCGGTGGCCGCTCTTCCTTCTCCGGAGATGCGTACAGACGTATGCCCATGTCGAATTCGTCGTTCAATCAGTCCGTCATCGAGGAGTTTCGCGCCAACGGCGGGAGGGTCGGCGGGCCCTTCGAGGGCGGGGACCTCCTGCTGCTGACCACCACCGGCACGCGGACCGGCCGGGAGCACACCGTCCCGCTCGGATTCGTACGGGCCGAGGGCCTGCTGCTGATCGTCGCCTCGGCGGCCGGGGCGGCCGAGGACCCGCAGTGGTACCGCAACCTGGTCGCCCGCCCGGCGGTGCGGGTGGAGCTCGGCGAGGAGGTGTTCGACGCGACCGCCGTCCCGGCCGGGGGCGAGCGGCGGGACCGGCTCTTCGCGGCCGTCGTCCGGGCCGCGCCCGGATACGGGGACTACCAGCGGCACACCCGGCGGGTGCTGCCGGTGGTCGCGCTGGAACGCCACTGACCGTGGACGGGCCCGCCGGTCCCTCCCCCTGTGAGGGACCGGCGGGCCCGGGCCCGGTCAGGGCCTGAGCCGCGCTCGGGCCCGGGCGGATCCGCTCAGACCTGGGCGGAGAAGACCGGGAGGTAGCCGCCCGACTGGCCGGCGGCCTTGGGGTGGTAGCTCTCGTCGACCGGCAGGGTGGTGCTGTTCAGCCAGGTGGTGCTGGAGCCGCAGATCTCGTGCTCGCGGAAGATCGAGCGGACGTCGCCGAAGGCGAAGCCCGCGTTGGCCGCGCGCTTGGCGACGACGTCGTCGAGCGTGTCGGCGGCACCGTTGATGGCGGCCCGCTTGGTGTCGCCGATGCCGAGGATGCAGCTGCCCCCGACCTTGTACATGTGCGGGTAGCCGAGCACGACGACGCGGGCGTTCGGCGCCTTGGCACGGATCGCCGCGTAGACCTTGTCGAGCTGGCCGGGCAGCGTGGCGGTGGCGTAGTTCTTCGCGGTGGCGACGGCGTTGAGGCAGGCGCTCTCGGTGTCCAGGACACACGTCTGCATCGTGCTCGCGAAGCCCGCGTCGTTGCCGCCGATGCTGATGCTGACCAGCGTGGTGGTCGAACTCAACGCGGAGATCTGACTGTTGAGCACGTCTCCGGTTCTCGCTCCGGAACAGGCGACGAACTTGAAGGACGACGGCGCGTGCGCGTTCTTCCACAGGTACGCGTACGCGTTGGTGCTGCGCTTGCAGCTCCCGCTCTCGCTCGTGTAGCTGCCGGCACCGACGCCGGCGGAGTACGAGTCGCCCAGGGCGACGTAGTTGACACCGGCGGCGTGGGCCGAGCCGGCGGAGGCCAGCGTGGTCAGGGAAACGAGGGCCGCGGTGACGGCGACGGACATGACTCGGGCAGGGCGCGACATGTGGTCTCCTGGTAGTGACGTGTGTCACGCAATTTGATACCAGGCGGTAGCTAACGTGTGAAGTTGTCATGCCAAGTCAATTGACGAACAGTCTGACAACGAGGGGAGAACACGCCCTTTTCTCACTACCGGCGACCGGGCGGGCGCCGGTAGTGACCGGACGGGGCATCACCCGGGTGGTCATCACCCGAACGAGGCGTCAGGTGGGCGGGAGACGGCGGCGGGGCGCTGGCGGGCGTGGGGCGCTGACGGCCGGTCGCCCGGGGGGACCGGAGGGACCGGACGCGGACGCGCGCGGTCCCGGGCGCGGACCCGACCCCGGGGGTGGTCACCCGCCCGGGGTCACCCCGGGGAAGACCTCGCAGCCGTCGACCGGCAGCTCCTCGATCGTCTCGTTGGCCGCCGCTGGCACGCCGAGCCACCGGACGGCGGTCGTCACCGCCGCCCGGGCCTGGCGCAGGCCGGGCGCACCCCAGCCCAGCAGCTCGACCGCGAGGCCCGGCGCCACCAGCAGCCGCCGGTAGTGCCGCCCCGAGGCCGGGTCCGGCGCGCTCGGGCCGACCGCCCCCAGCGCGGCGGCCATCCGGACCCGGGCGCACTCGTTCCCGCCGTTGGCCGACCCGACCCGGTCGTAGAGGTAGCCGAGGTAGTACGCCGGGCCGATCAGCGCCTGCGCCTCCTCGCCCGCCTCCCGGGCCAGCGCGCGACCGGGGTCGCCGGCGTCCTCCGGCTCCAGCGAACCGCCGGGCAGCGAGACGATGCCGTCCTTGGGGTTGACCAGCGTCAGCACCCGTCCGTCGGGGGCGAACAGCCACCCCCACGACTGCTTGACCGGCAGCCCGGGGGGCACCTGCTCGTCCGGCCGCCACGGCCACCCCGCGGTGGGACGCCGACGCACCCGGCCGAGCAGTTCGGCGATCTCCGCGCTGAACTCGATCCGGCTCATGCGTCCCCCCTCTCGGTGTCGGGCTCGCCGGGCCGACACTGCGCGGGGACGTTCACGGGGACGTTCTCGGTGCGCGGTTCGGGGCCGAGCGGGCGGGAACGGCGGCGTGGGGCACCGGCCGTTCCCACTGTTGATCTTCCCCGAAATCTTCCCCGAACAGGCGGTCGATGAACAGTCCCCAGCGCCGCTTGGTGGACACCGGGGCCCGAACGCCCTGGTCAGCCCCGGTCGGTCCGCGTCAGTCCAAGGGCCCACCCCCGTCCTGCGGCGAGGGCGGCACCGGGAGGGGGAAGCCCGGCAGCGGGACGGCGGCCGGCGGGAAGGGCAGGCCGCGGCCGACGTCGTCGGCCAGCTCGTCCAGCACCTCCCGGACCGTCATCGGCCGCAGCCGCCCGCCGCGCAGCGCCCAGCCCCGCACCGCCCGGCCGCCGGGCGCCGCCGGATCCCCGTGCAGCACCATCGCCCCGGCCCCGCCGGCGGCCAGCCCCGCCGCCAGCGTGACGCAGAACGCCTCGTCGTCCCGTCCGCCCGCCGCGGACCGGCCCCGCTCCACCAGGAGATCGGTCGCCGAGGTCAGCTCCTCGCCGTCCTCGGGGCCGTGGCAGTGCAGGGTCAGCAGGTGGAACCCGTCACCGGCGCCCGCCGCCACCGCCGCGCGGACCTCGATCGCGTGCTGCATCGCCTCCACCAACCGCCGGTCCCCCGGCGGCCCCTCCCCCGCCGCGGTCAGCAGCGCCGCCGTCGCGATGGAGATCCGCACCCTGGCCCGGTGGTCCCCGGCCAGCGCCGGCAGCAGCACCGCCAGCCGCTGCCCGGCGTAGACGAACGGCTCCCCGGCCAGCTCGGGATCGGCCGCGTAGGCGACCCGGGCCGCCGCGTCACCCGGGTCGAAGCCGAGCGCCGCGCAGTACTCCTCGTAGTCCGCCGGGTCCAGCATCCGCAGGTGGACCTCGAAACCGTGCCCGCCCAGCGCCCGGAGCTGGACGGCCACCCGCCGCAGGTAGGCCCGGAAGGAGAGCCCGCCGAACAGCCCGTGCCCCGCGAGGTCGGCGAAGTCCGCGGCGCGGACCGCCACCGCGAGCGCCACCGGCTGCGGCGGCGGGGCCCCGCGCGGCCGCCCCCGCCGGCGCCCCGGGGCCGCGGGCCCACCCGGCCCACCGCCCGGCGGCCGCCCACCGGACCCCCGCGTCACCGGCCCGGCCGGCCCCGGCCGCCGCCCGGCCCACCCACCGCGCATTCCGTCCCGCACCACCATGAGCCCTTCCTCCCCGTCGTCGACACCCGTCCCACCGGCCCCACGAGCCCCTCGGCTCCCGGCGGGCACGAACATACACACGGTCACTGACAATCCACACGCAGCGATGACCCCCGGCCGGGGGCGGGGGCCCGACAGGACCCGCCCCCGGCCCGGCCAGCACACACCAACCACGAGCCCCAAACTCACAGCGCCCGCCGGACCGCCAACGGGGGCCGGGCGAAACCCCCGCCCCCGGCCAGGCCACCGAACCCGCGCACCTCCGACCCACCCGTCACCACCACCACGAGCCCCGACCCGCAGCGACCGCCGGACGGCCGACAGGGACCGGGTGAAACCCCCGCCCCCGGCCAGGCCGCCAAATCCGCACACACCCGACCCACCGCGAGCCCCAACGCGCAGCGACCGCCGGACGGCCGACGGGGACCGGGCGGAACCCACTCCCGGCCAGGCCACCGAACCCGCTCACCTTCGACCGCAAGTTCCGACCCACAGCGACCTCGGGGATCGGGCGGGATCTCCGTTCCGGGCCGGATTGTCGGTGGCTCCCGTTATGGTCGGGGACCATGCGACTGCTGCATACCTCCGACTGGCACCTGGGGCGCTCGTTCCACCGGGAGAGCCTGCACGACGCCCAGCGCGCCTTCCTGGACCACCTCGTAGCGGTGGTCCGGGACGAGGGCGTGGACGCCGTGCTGGTCGCCGGCGACGTGTACGACCGCGCGCTGCCCGGGCTGGAGGCGGTGGCGCTGTTCGACGACGTGCTGCACCGACTGGCCGACCTCGGCGTGCCGACGGTGTTCATCAGCGGCAACCACGACTCCGCCCGCCGCCTCGGCGTGGGCGCAGGGCTCATCGGCCGCGCCGGCGTCCACCTGCGGACCGACCCCGGCGAGTGCGCCGAGCCGGTGCTGCTGGCCGACGAGCACGGCCCGGTCGCCGTCTACGGCCTGCCGTACCTGGAGCCGACGCTGGTGCGCGAGCGGTTCGGGCTGGCGCGCGGCGGGCACGCGGCGGTGCTCGGCGCGGCGATGGAACAGGTCCGGGCCGACCTCGCGGCCCGGCCGGCCGGCACCCGCGCGGTGGTGCTGGCGCACGCCTTCGTCACCGGCGGCGAGCCCAGCGACAGCGAGCGCGACATCGCGGTGGGCGGGGTCGCGGCCGTCCCCGCCTCGGTCTTCGACGGCGTGCACTACGCCGCCCTCGGCCACCTGCACGGCTGCCAGACGCTCGCCCCGCACCTGCGTTACAGCGGCTCCCCGCTCGCCTACTCCTTCTCCGAGCACGAGCACCGCAAGAGCATGTGGCTGGTCGACCTCGCGGCGGACGGCGAGGTCACCGCCGAGCGGGTGTACTGCCCGGTGCCGCGCCCGCTGGCCCGGCTGCGCGGCCGCCTCGACGAGCTGCTCACCGACGAGCGGTACAGCGCCGACGAGCAGTCCTGGGTGCAGGCCACCCTCACCGACCCGAGTCGCCCGGCCGAGCCGATGGAGCGGCTGCGCCGCCGCTTCCCGCACACCCTCCAGCTGCTCTTCGAACCCGAGGAGACGACCGCCGCCGCCTCCGCGTCCTACGCCGCCCGGGTCGGCGGGCGGACGGACCTGGAGATCGCCGAGGGCTTCCTGCGGCACGTCCGCCCCGGCGCCGAGCCCGACGCGCGGGAGCTGGACTGGCTGCGCGAGGGCTTCGAGCGCGTCCGGGAGACCACCGACCGGAAGGCGGAGCTGCCCCGATGAGACTCCACCGGCTGACCGTGACCGCGTTCGGCCCGTTCGCGGGCACCGAGACGGTCGACTTCGACGCGCTGGCCGCCGGCGGGCTGTTCCTGCTGCGCGGCGCCACCGGCGCGGGCAAGAGCAGCGTGCTGGACGCGGTCTGCTACGCCCTCTACGGCGAGGTGCCCGGCACCCGGAAGGCCAACCGGCTGCGCAGCGACCACGCCGAGCCGGACCGGCTGACCAGCGTCCGGCTGGAGCTGACGCTGGGCGGGCGGCGGCTGGAGGTTACCCGCGTCCCGGAGCAGCCGCGGCCGAAGAAGGTCGGCCGGGGCATGACGACCGAGCGCGCCCAGACGCTGCTGCGCGAGTGGTCGGCGGACGGCACGGGCACCGGCGACGGCACGCCGGGCTGGCGGGCGCTCAGCAAGTCGCACCAGGAGGCCGGGGAGGAGATCCACCGGCTGATCGGCATGAGCCGGGACCAGTTCTGCCAGGTGGTGCTGCTGCCGCAGGGCGACTTCGCGCGGTTCCTGCGGGCGGACTCGGAGGAGCGCGGCAAGCTGCTGCGCCGGCTGTTCGACACCGAGCGGTTCCAGTCCGTCGAGGCCTGGCTCGCCGAGCAGCGCCGGACCCACGAGGCCGCCGTCCAGGCGGGGCGCCGCCGGCTGCGGGACCTCGCGAGCCGGGCGGAGCAGGCGGCCGGCCCGGGCGCGGAGCCGGCCGCGGGCCTGGTGCCCGGCGAGGACGAGTCCGCCCCGGCGGACAGCGACCTCACCGCGGGCGTGCTGGGCTGGGCGGCCGTGCTGCGCGGCGGCGCGGCCGAGCAGCTGACGGTGGCCGGGGCCGCGCTGGCGGGCGCGGAGGAGGCGCACCGGGCGGCGCAGCGGGGCCGGGAGGCCGCCGAGCAGCTGGCCGACCGGCAGGAGCGGTACCGGCAGGCGGTGCGGGAGGCGGACCGGCTGGCCGAGGACGGGCCCGCCCGGGAGGCGGACCGGCAGCGGCTGGCGGCGGCGCAGGCGGCGGTCGGCGTCGAGTCGGTGCTGCACCTGCGCGAGCGCGCGGCACAGGTGCACCGGCGGGCCGGGGAGGAGGAGCGCCGGCACCGCACGGTGCTGGGCGGCCTCGCCGACGGCCCGGCGGGCGGGGATCCGGCGGTCGGCGGCCGGGCCCTGGCCAACGCGCAGGCCGGGGAGCTGGTGGAGGCCGAGCAGCGGCTGCGCGCGGAGATCGTCCGGCTGGAGGGGGCCCGGGAGGACGAGCGGCAGTGCGCCGAGCTGGACGGTGCGCGGGCGGCGGTGGCCGCCGACCTGCGCCGCGCCGAGGACCTCGCCGAGGAGGCGGGCGACTGGCTGGCCGATTTCGAGCCCCGGCTGGCCACCCTCCAGGCGGAGGAGTCCGCCGCCCGGGACGCCGCGGGGCGGGTCGAGCGGCTGGACGCCCGGCGCGCGGAGCTGGCCGCCCGGCTGGCCGCCGCCCGCGAGCGGGACGGGCTGGACGTGGAGATCGACCACGCCCGTCCGCGCGCCCTCACGCTGCGCGCGGAGGCCCTCGACGCCCGGCAGTACGGCCTGGACCTCCGGGAGCGCCGGCTGGCCGGGATGGCCGCCGAGCTGGCCGCGCAGCTGAGCGCCGGGGAGCCGTGCCGGGTCTGCGGCTCGGCGGAGCACCCGGCACCCGCGCGCCCGGCCGGGGAGCCGGTCCGGGCGGAGGACGAGGAGCGCGCCCGGCGGGCCCAGAGCGCCGCCGAGCAGGCCGCCGACACGGCGGAGCAGGATCTCTCCGGCCTCCGGGTGCGCCGGGCGGCGGCCGCCGGAGCGGCCGGTGAGGAGCCCGCCGAGGCCCTTGCCGGGGCGCTCGCCGGGCTGGAGCGCGAGCACCGGGAGGCACTCCGGGCCGCGGAGGGGCTCGGAGCGGCGGGCCGGGCGATCGAGCGGCTCACCGCGGAGCAGGCGGTCCACCGGACGGCGCTGGCCGGGGCCCGGGAGCGGAGCGCCGAGCTGGCCGTCCAGGCCCGGACCCTGCACGCCGACCAGGAGAAGCTGGGCACCCGGGTGGCGGCGGCCCGGGGTGACGCGCCGTCGGTGGCGGCGCGCGCGGCCATCCTGAACCGGCTCGCCTCGGCCGTGGCGGCGCTGGCGGGCGCGGTGCGGACCGCCGACGAGGCGGCGCACCAGCTGAAGCTGGCCGACGACGAACTGGCCGGCGCCGCGGTGGCGGCCGGGTTCGCGGACGCCCAGGACGCCGCCGCCGTGCTGCTGCCCCGCCCGGAGCGCGAGCGGCTGGAACAGCGGCTGGACCGGCACCGCGCGGAGCTGGCGGCGGCCGAGCGCCGGCTCGCCGAGCCGGAGCTGGCCACCGCCGCCGCGCTGCCGCCCGCCGACCTGCCGGGCAGCCGCGCCGCGCTCGCCGCCGCCACCGACCGGCTGCGGGCCGCCCACGCGGCGCGGGACGCGGCCCGGGCGCGGTGCGAGGCGCTCGCCGGGATCGGGCGGCAGCTGGCCGAGCTGGCCCGCTCGCTCGCGCCCGAGCTGGACCGGTCCGCGCGGATCGGCCGGCTGGCGGCGCTGGCGGCCGGGACCTCGGCCGACAACCGGCTCCGGATGCGCCTGGAGTCGTACGTCCTGGCGGCGCGGCTGGAGCAGGTGGCGGCGGCGGCCAGCGACCGCCTGGTCCGGATGTCCGGCGGCCGCTACACCCTCGTCCACAGCGACGACCGGGGCACCGGCAACAAGCGCTCGGGGCTGGCGCTGCGGGTGGTGGACGCCTGGACCGGCACCGAGCGCGACACCGCGACGCTCTCCGGCGGCGAGAGCTTCTTCGCCTCGCTGGCGCTGGCGCTCGGCCTGGCCGACGTGGTCACCGACGAGGCCGGGGGGATGCCGCTGGACACCCTGTTCATCGACGAGGGCTTCGGCAGCCTCGACGAACACACCCTGGAGGAGGTGATGGACGTCCTCGACGGTCTGCGCGAGCGGGACCGCGCGGTCGGCATCGTCAGCCACGTCGCCGATCTGCGCAGCCGGATCCCGGCCCAGTTGCTGGTCCGCAAGGGGCGGCACGGCTCGACGCTGGCCCTGGCGGGGCGGGAGGACGCCTGACGCCGGCCGTGACCGGGCCGCGCGGCGCCCTCGACCGGGCGGATCCCGACCGGGCGGGCCGGGCCGTGGCCGGGCCCGCCGGCCGGAGCGGGCCCGTCAGCCGGAGCAGGCGATCCGCTGGGCCTGCTGCCAGGTGCAGACGGGGCACAGGGTGCTGCCCGGGTGGTCGGCGGGCAGTTCGGTCGGCTCGCCGCACAGCACGCAGTCCGCGCGCGGGCCGGTGAGGTCCGGGTCGGGCAGCAGGCCCGCCACGGCCTCGCCGTCGCCCGGGGCGAGGGCGCAGACCTGGTCGGTCACCGTGCTGCCGTCGTGCTCCGGGGTGCCGGGGAGGACCCTGTCGTTCACGGCTGTTTCGCTCATGGGGCCCTCTCTACTCCTCGGCCGGGCCCGGCGCAAGGCGCGCTCCGGGGCGGCCGCTACGGTGGCGGCATGCCCGACTCCCCCGACATCGAGATCGACGCCGAGATCGACACGGACGGCACCGCCACCGGCACCGACGGCACCCGCACCGACGGCACTGCCCCCGCCCCCGGCGCCCCCGGTGCGCGGCGCACCGCCAGGCCGTCGTCCGCCCTGGAGCGGCGGCTGCTCGCCGCCCGGGCCGCCGCGCCCGGCTACCGCGAGGTGGGCGCCACCCGGGGCGCCCGGCTACCGCGAGGTGGGCGCCACCCGGGGCGCCCGGCTGCCGGAGGGCTATGCGCACCTGCGGCGGCGGGTCCACCTCGGGCACGGTCCGGAGGTCCTGGAGCGCGCCGGGCGGTTCGTCCTCGGCTGGGGCTGCCAGCTGGGCACCGGCTTCGCCGTCCACCCGTACGCGCCGGCCGCGACGGGGGCGACGGTGCTGCTGCGGCTCGCCCTGCCCGGCACCCGGTGGCCCCGGCTGGTGATCCCGTGCCGGGTGGTGTGGACGGTGGAGGAGCCGGACCGGATCGGCTTCGCCTACGGGACGCTGCCGGGGCACCCGGAGTGCGGCGAGGAGTCCTTCGTGGTGTCCATGGACGCGGCGGGCGAGGTGTGGTTCGAGGTGAGCGCCTTCTCCCGCCTCGCCGCCTGGTACGCCCGGCTCGGCCGTCCGGTGGCCGCGCTCTGCCAGTACCTGGCGATCGAGCGGTACCTCAGCGCCGTCCTGCGGGCCGCGGCCGCCGGGGAGGCCCCCGGGGCGGGCGGCGCGGGGCTATAGGGGTCGTCTTCAAACCCCCGCCTGCCGGGTGACGACGGGGGTGTGAAGACGACCCCTGGCCCGACGCCGGTCCGCCCCGGGGGCGCGGTGGTCGGCCCGGCACGGTGGTCAGGTCAGCCCAGGAAGGAGAACCGGACCGTGCGGCGCGGGTTGTCGCCGTTGGTGTCGACGAGGACCACCGACTGCCAGACGCCCAGCGCGAGCCGTCCGTCGATCACCGGCAGGGTGGCGTGCGGGGCGACGAGGCCGGGGACGACGTGGTCGCGGCCGTGTCCCGGGCTGCCGTGCCGGTGCTGCCAGCGGTCGTCGGCCGGCAACAGCTCGCGCAGGGCGGCGAGCAGGTCGGCGTCACTGCCGGAGCCGGTCTCCAGGACGGCGATCCCGGCCGTGGCGTGCGGGACGAAGACGTTGAGCAGGCCGTCCCGCCCGACGGCGTGCTCGTCGAGGAACCGGGCGCAGCGGTCGGTGATGTCGAGTGCGACCTCACGGCTGCCGGTGGTGATCTCGATGGTCTCGGTCCGGAAGGACGGGGAGTGGGGGGAGGTGTGGATGTGGTCCGCCATGGCGCCATCCTCGCCCACGTCCGGGGGCGGTCCGACCAGCCTCGCCGACTCCCCGTGCCGGTGGGGCAAGTCGTCGTACCCTGAGAGGTTCAGACCAATTCCGGGAGTCGGGGACGACCCTGCCCCGGGGCATGCCGAAGACCCGACGGTCGCGTGGATCCGTCGGGTCGGTGCGGTCGGGCGCGGAGGGCGGCGGTGCGCCCCGGGGCCGGTCGGCCCCTCAGCCGCGCCCGCGCCCGCCGAACAGGCCGCGGCGCAGCCGGCGCAGCGGCGCCAGCAGCCTGACCCGGGCGTGGCGGCGCGGCGGCGCGGTCGGGGCGCCGACACCGCGCGGCGTCAGCTCCCTTATCAAGCCGAGCGCCTCGGCGGTGTCCACCGCCGGGAGTGCGGGCGCGCCGAGCACGGCCAGGTGCCGGTCGATCCGGCGGCCGGTCGTGCCGACACCGCACTGGATCGCCGGCACGCGGGGCCGGTTCCGCACTTGCATGTGTTCCATCTGATTTCCCACCCCTACGAGGCGCCAGGGCCGTGAGGCGAAGACTATCCGCGACAGACGGTCTTCGCGCAACCGTCCCGGTGTGCTGCCACCGTACCGTGCGGCGTCAACTGACACCGCACCAGGGGCCGCCCGGGCGATCACGACTAGGCATCAATGATGGTGCACGACCGGGCAATCGTCAGCGGGTTCGCCGGGGCACTTCCCCGGCGCCCGCCGGAAAGGCGCGCGCCGGGAGCGCGGAGTCACCGCACTGTCACGCCCCGCGCCCGTCCGGCGCTCGACGAGCGCCCGTCGGGCGCCCCTCGCAAGCTGCGGCGCCCGTTCGAGGTCGATACGACTATCCGTTTAGGAAGTGAACACAGACGAGGGATTGACGCGGACCCTGACTCCAAGCAGTATTCGTAGCGACCACGCGGGCGCGAGCCGCACTCACCGACGTGTTCGACTGATGAAGACTCCGGCTCCCCCGTGCCTACTGCCAGGTCGCCTCGACGCTGCGGCGGCCAGGCTCGGGCGGTGCTCGGACGGGTGGCCGGCCGTAGAGGGTCGGCCGGGCCGCCGCCAGGCTGCCGGTGCCACCCCGCACGGGGTCCGGCACCGGCGGCTCCTGCGCCGCGGACCTGCGGGTTCCGCCCTTGCGCCGCCTCGGTAGACTCGGCCAGCGTGCCAGTCCTCCTCAGCATCGTGCTCCCGGTCCACGGCGTGGAGCGCTTCCTGCCGCGCTGCCTCGACTCCCTCCTGGCGGACACCCCCGCCGGTGAGTCCCGCTTCGAGGTGATCGCGGTCGACGACCGCTCCCCCGACCGCTGCGGCGCGATCCTGGACGAGTACGCGTCCCGCGACCCGCGCCTGCGCGTCCTGCACCTCGCCGAGAACCAGGGCCTCGGCGGCGCCCGCACCGCCGCCCTCCCCGAGACCCGCGGCACCTACGTCTGGTTCGTCGACAGCGACGACTGGGTGCCCGAGGGCACGGTGACCGCCCTGCTCGACGAACTCGGCGCGGAGACGGAGCGCGCCGAACGCGGCGAGGCCCCCGCCGACGTCCTGCTCACCGACTTCACCCACGTCTACCCCGACGGCGGCACCGAGCCCAACCCGTGGCGGCACGTGCTGACCGGCTCCCCGCTGATCGAGGGCTGCACGCTGGCCGAGCACCCCGCGCTGTTCAAGACCGTGATGTCGGTCTGGAACAAGGTGTTCCGCCGGGAGTTCCTGCTCGGCCTCGGCGTCTCCTTCGGCCGCGGCTACTACGAGGACATCTCGGTCACCTACCCCGCGCTGCTCGCCGCCGAGCGACTGCGCCACCTCGACCGCCCCTGCTACTTCTACCGGCGCGGGCGGGCCGGGGCGATCACCAGCACCGCCTCCGCCAAGCACGCCGACGCCTTCGCCCAGTACGACGCGATCTTCGCCTTCCTCGACCGGCCCGACCGCCCCGGCCGGCCCGTCCCGGAGGCGCTGCGCACGCTGGTCTTCGAGCGGACGGTGCAGCAGGCGCTCACCGTCTACGACACCCCGGGGCTGGTCCCGGTGGCGCTGCGCCCCGAGTTCTTCCGCCGGATCGCCGGGCACTTCGCCCGGCACCGCCCGGCCGGCTACCGCTTCCCCGGGGGCGTGCGCGGGGTGCAGTACCGGCTCGCGGCGCGCGGCGCCCGGCGCGCGTACGCGGAGCTGCGCCGCACCGGGCGGCTGCCGCGCGAACTCAAGCGCGGAGCGCGGGCGGTGGCGCCGGCCCTGAAGAAGGGCGTGCGCAGCAGCGCCCGGTTCACCGCCTACAACGCCTTCCGGCGGATGCCGCTGGACCCCGGCCTGGCGGTGTACGCCGCGTACTGGCACCGCGGCTACGCGTGCAGCCCGGCCGCGATCTACGAGAAGGCCAAGGAGCTGGCGCCCGGGATCCGCGGCGTCTGGGTGGTGGAGAACCGCACGCAGGCGGCGACGCTGCCGGAGGGCGTGCCGTACGTCATCGTCAACACCCCGGCGTACCTGAAGACGATGGCCACGGCCAAGTACTTCGTGAACAACGTCAACTTCCCGCGCACCATGGTCAAGCGGCCGGGCACGGTGCACGTCCAGACGCAGCACGGCACGCCGCTCAAGGCGATGGGCATGGACCTCAGGGACCACCCGGTGGCCGCCGACGGGATGGACTTCGACCGGCTCCAGGAGGCCGTCGACCGCTGGGACTTCCTGGTCTCCTCCAACCCGCACACCAGCGAGCACTTCGCCCGCGCCTTCCCCGGCCGCTACGAGATGCTGGACACCGGCTACCCGCGCAACGACCGGCTCGCCAACGCGACGCCGGCCGGGACGGCGGCGATGCGCGAGCGGTTCGGGCTGGCGCCCGGCAGCACCGCCGTGCTGTACGCGCCCACCCACCGGGAGGCGCGCGGCGGTTACGTGCCGCTGCTGGACGTGCGGGAGCTGGCGCGGCGGCTGGGACCGGACTTCACCCTGCTGGTGCGCACCCACTACTTCCACACCGGCGGCACCGGCGACCTGACGGAGCAGCAGGGCGCGGCGCGGATCCTGGACGTGTCGGCGCACCCCACCGTGGAGGACCTCTACCTGGCGGCGGACGTGCTGGTCACGGACTACTCGTCGATGATGTTCGACTACGCCGTGCTGGACCGGCCGGTGGTGATCTTCGCGCCGGACTGGGAGGAGTACAAGCGGGACCGGGGCGTCTACTTCGACCTGTTCGAGCAGCCGCCGGGCGCGGTGACGACGGATCTCCAGGGGCTGGCGGCGGCGCTGCTGGCCGGGGACCCGGAGCCGGCCGCGCGGGCGGAGTTCCGCAAGCGGTTCTGCCCGTGGGACGACGGCGGGGCGGCGGAGCGGGTGGTCCGCCGGGTGTTCCCGACCACCGGCTGAGGCGGCCGGAGGCGAGGAGGGGGCCCGGGGATGTTCCCCGGGCCCCGTCCGACCCGCGTCAGCCCTGGCGCGCGGCCAGGAACTCGTCGAAGGTCAGCTCGCCGTCGTGGTTGGTGTCCATCGTCTTGATGACGGCCTCGGCCACGGCGATCGAGGTGGTCAGGTCGCCGAGCTCACGCGCGACCAGCGCGTACTCGGTGGCGGTGATCCGGCCGTCGCCGTTCACGTCGTACTTGTCGAACGCCGCGCGGATGTCCTCGACGTCTGCCATGGGCCCTCCCAGGGATGATCAACTGCTGATGTGCATTTCCGACGGCCGTACCCTACCCGGCCGTGGTGAGCGCCACGGCCGCCGGGAGTGGACGGCGTCCGGGGTGGGTGTCGTAGTCTGCGGTTCTGTTCCCGGCCCGGCCGGGCCGACCGAACGCCGCTCGTCGTAACCCCAGGCCCGGGCACCTCTCGGGCATGCTCGTCCAGGGAGGGACCATGCTCGATCTCGTCACCAGGCTGGTACTGAAACCGCTCGCCCGGGGGCTCTGGCGACCCGCCATCGAGGGCATGGAGAACGTGCCGCGCAAGGGCGGCGTGATCCTGGCCAGCAATCACCTCTCCTTCATCGACAGCGTGGTGATCCCGCTCACCGCGCCGCGCCGGGTGCACTTCCTGGCCAAGGCCGAGTACTTCACCGGCACCGGGCTCAAGGGCGCGCTGTCCCGCGGCTTCTTCCAGGGGATCGGCGCGGTGCCGGTCGAGCGCGGCACCTACCGCTCCGCGCAGGCCTCGCTGGAGCGGGCGCTGGAGATCCTGGAGGACGGCAAGGCGTTCGGCATCTACCCGGAGGGCACCCGCTCGCTGGACGGCCGGCTCTACCGCGGCAAGACCGGCGTGGCCTGGCTGGCCCTGACGGCCGGCGTCCCGGTGGTGCCGGTGGCCCTGGAGGGCCCGGAGGGGATCCTGCCGGTCGGCAAGCGGCTGCCGAGGCTGAAGAAGGTGACGGTCCGTTTCGGCGAGCCGCTGCACTTCGACGACCTGCACGGCCAGGCCCGGTCGCTCAAGGCCCGCCGCCAGGTCACCGACGAGGTGATGGCGGCGATCCAGCAGCTCTCCGGCCAGGAGGTCGTGGGGACGTACAACGAGGTCCCCAAGGCCGCCTGACCCGGCCGCCTGACCCGGCACCGGCCGCCGGGGCCCGGCGGCCCCGCGGCCGTCAGGGCGCGACGGCCACGGCGGCCGCCGCTGCCGGGGCCTCCCGGCGCAGCAGCGCGGCGTAGCGGCCGTCCGCCGCCAGCAGTTCCTCGTGGGTGCCGAGTTCGGCGACCTCGCCGCGGTCCAGGACGGCGATCTGGTCCGCCGCGCGCACGGTGGAGAGCCGGTGCGCGATGGTGATGGTGGTGCGGCCCGCCGCGAGGGTGTCGATGGCCTCCTGGACGGCGCGTTCGGTGCTGTTGTCCAGCGCGCTGGTGGCCTCGTCGAGGATCAGCACCGGCGGGTTGCGCAGGATGGTGCGGGCGAGCGCGAGGCGCTGCTTCTCCCCTCCCGAGAAGCGGTAGCCGCGCTCCCCGACCAGGGTGTCGTAGCCGTCCGGCAGGGCGGCGACGGTGTCGTGGATCCGCGCGGCCCGGGCGGCGGCGACGAGTTCCTCGTCGGTGGCGTCCGGCTTGGCGAAGCGCAGGTTGTCGGCGACCGAGGCGTGGAAGAGGTAGGT
The DNA here is from genome assembly GCF_042884635.1 of Kitasatospora sp. NPDC058115. Taxonomy (NCBI): domain Bacteria; kingdom Bacillati; phylum Actinomycetota; class Actinomycetes; order Kitasatosporales; family Streptomycetaceae; genus Kitasatospora; species Kitasatospora sp. NPDC058115. The sequence goes on along the minus strand of NZ_JBHVTL010000005.1, from coordinate 193,957 downwards.
CTCCTGGGAGACCACGCCCGCCGCGCGGGCGAGGGTGTCGAAGGACAGCTCGCGCACGTCGACCCCGTCGAGGGTGACCCGGCCGCCGGTGACGTCGTAGAGCCGGGGTACCAGGTAGCTGAGCGTGGTCTTCCCCGAGCCGGTCTCGCCGACCACCGCGAGCGAACCGCCGGCCGGGATCCGCAGGTCCACCCCGGCCAGGGTGGGCCGCTCCTGCTGCGGGTCGTAGCGGAAGTCGACGCCCTCGAAGCGGACCTCGCCGCGCACGGCGTCCAGGGTGACGGCGCGTGCGGGCTCGTCGATCTCCACGGTCAGGTCGAGGTACTCGAAGATCCGCTGGAACAGCGCCAGCGAGGTCTGCACCTGGACGCCGGTGGCGAGCAGGCTGACGGTCGGGCGGAACAGGCCCTGCTGCAGCGAGACGAAGGCGACCAGGGTGCCGATCGAGACGATCGGGGCGCCGCCGGCCGCGGTCATGCCGGCCGCCCAGTAGATCACCGCGGGCATCGCGGCCATCACGATCTGGATGGTGTTCATCCGCCAGCGCCCGGCCATCGAGGAGCGCACCTCCAGCTCGGCCAGCCGCTCGGACTGGGCGGTGAACTCGCGCGAGAGCGAGCCGGAGCGGCCCATGGTGCGGCCGAGCAGGATGCCGCTGACCGAGAGCGACTCCTGCACCGCCGCGCTCATCGCGGCGAGCTGCTTCTGCCGCTCACCGGTGATCTTCTTGCGCTCGTTGCCGACCCGGCGGCTGATCCACACGAACACCGGCAGGAGCAGCAGCGAGACCACGGTCAGCCGCCAGTCCAGCGCCGCCATGGCGACCACCGAGGCGGTCACGGCGGTGAAGTTGGAGACCAGCGAGGTGGCGGTGGAGGTCACGGTGGACTGCATGCCGCCGATGTCGTTGGCGATCCGGGACTGCACCTCGCCGGTGCGGGTGCGGGTGAAGAACGCCAGCGACATCCGCTGGAGGTGGCCGTAGACGGCGGTGCGCAGGTCGTGCATGACCCGCTGGCCGACGGTGGTGGAGATCAGCGTCTGCAGCACGCTGAAGATGCTGTTGACCACGGCGGTGCCGACCATGCCGAGCACCAGGACGGTCAGCAGTCCGGTGCGGCCCTGCGGGATGGCGGTGTCGAGGACGGCGCGCAGCAGGAACGGCGTGGTCACCGAGACCACGGCGGAGGCGGCGACCAGCAGGCCGACGACGGCGAGCCGGCCCGAGTAGGGGCGGAAGAGCGCGAGGATGCGGCGCCACTGGGTCGGCGGGCGCGGGTCGTCCTCGGCGCGGGCGGGCGGGGTCCACTGAATGCCTTCGGGGCGCACGGGCGGGCAGCCTCCCTCGGACGGCCGGGCGGGCGCGGCGCCCGGGGGCGCGCGCCGGCGGCGGGTGGGCGGTCGGGCGATCGCCAGCATAACGAGAGAGGCTCATAGTTAGCAAAGCTAATAGTGAGATGCCCTCTGCGATGCCGTTCGGACACCCTCCGCCCCGACCGGGCCCGTCCGCCCGTGCCCGCGGCCCTTCGCCCCCGCCCACCCCGTCCGGCCGGGGCCGGGGCCCGGCTCAGGTGGTGCGGTAGGTGCGGGCCGCCTTGGAGGAGAGCCCGCCGAGCTTCCCGGACGGCAGCACCCGGGCGAGCGCCACCGCCAGCTTGTAGCGCTTGCTCGGCACCGAGACGGAACGGCCCCGGGCCAGGTCGCGCATCGCCTCGTCGACCACGCGCTCCGCGGACAGCCACCCCCAGGCCGGGATGTTGCCGGTGCCCATGCCGGCCCGCTGGTGGAACTCGGTGCGGGTGAAGCCCGGGCAGAGCGCCATCAGCCGCACCCCGGTGCCGCCGAGGTCGCGCATCACGCCCTGGGTGAAGCTCACCACCCACGCCTTGCTGGCCCCGTAGGTGCCGCGCGGCAGGAACGCCGCCACCGAGGCCACGTTGACGACCGCGCCGCGACCGCGTTCGCGCATCCCCGGCAGGGCGGCCGTGGTCAGCCGCAGCACCGCCTCGACGTGCACCTTCAGCATGTCCAGCTCGTCCTGCAGCGGCACGGTGGAGAACGCGCCCCGGTTGCCGAAGCCGGCGTTGTTCACCAGGAGGTCCACCGGGCGGTCGGCGTCGGACAGCCGGGCCTCGACGTCCGCGATCCCCCGGTCGGTGGCGAGGTCCGCGCCGAGCACTTCCACCTCCACCCCGAACCCGTCCCGCAATTCCGCGGCGGAACGTTCCAGCCGCTCGCCGTCCCGGGCCACCAGGACGAGCCCGTAGCCGTTCCGCGCGAGCCGGCGCGCGAACGCGGCTCCGATGCCGGCGGTCGCGCCGGTGATCAAGGCAGTGGTCATGCAGCGACCGTACCTACTCCCGGGTATCCGCGACAGCCCGGCGCTTCCGGTGCGCCGCACCGCGGTGCCCCTCCGTGACCGCGGTGACGGAGCGTACAGGGGTGGCGCCGGTCGGTTCGTGCTCGTATCGTCGATCGAGGGGGCATCGCCGGACCAGGCGGTGGAACTTCGATGAGGAGGCACTCAGATGCTTGCTCAGACCACCCGTACCACGCGGGCTCCGCTCGCCACCCAGGCCGAGATCGACACCCTCGGTACGTTGATCACGGAGGACGAGGCGGCCGTCAGCGACGCGCCCACGTACCAGCCCGAAGCCGCAGGCCTGCTCCTGCTGCTCGGACTCCTCCTGCTCTCTCCGCAGAAGCAGCCCAAGGAGAAGACCCGGTAGACCCCTGGACCCGGTCGACCCGGTCGCACACCGGCCGGGCCGCCGGCCGGTCCCGGAGGTCCTGAGCACGCTCCAGACAGGAGAATCCCACTCCATGCCGTTCGCCGACACCACACTCCGCGACGAGTACGCGGCGGCCGTCGAGCGAGTGGCGGGCCGGGTCCTCGACGCCCTCCGCGGCGCCGGGGACCCGGCCGCGCCCACCCGCCGGTCCGCCCCGGGCGCCGCCGGGCCCGCCCACGCGGCGCCCGAGGGCCCCCTCCCCGCCGAAGGCCCGCTGTCCCGAGCAGAGTCGGCCGCGGTGCGGGTCCTGGGGCCCGACCTCTTCGCCGCCCAGTTGCTCGCCGGGCTGCCCCTGGACGGCCCGACCGCCGACGCCGCGGCCGAGGCCCTCGAAACCTTCCCGATGGGCGGGGCCTCCCCCGCGCCCGGCAGCGCCGCCGCGGCGGGCCCGGACGCGACGGGCGCCGCGCTCGCCAACGCCTGGCGGGACCGGACCACCGCGCAGCTCGTCGCGCTGGCGGGCCGCCCCGGCCCGGTCCCGGGCCCCGATCCGCTCCGCCCCCCGGAACCGACGCCGGGCGACTGGCCGCGGTGGTCCGTGGACATGGCCCGGCTCTCCGCCCTCGCCCTGCCCCGCCTCGACGGCCCCGTGCACGAACTCGCCCGCCGCCACTCGCTGACGCTGGCCCGCGGCGTCGTGCGCTCCATGCTCCGCCGCGACTACCGCACCGCCGCCCGGCTCGCCCGCTGGCTGGCCTGGACCGAGGCGGACGGCGCGGCGGCGCACCTGGACCTCGGCCCCGTCCTGGACCGGATCCGCGCGGTCGGCGACGGCAGCACCCGCATGTGGCTCGAACTCGCCATCACCGAAGCCCTGGCGGGCCCCGGCACCACCGCCTCCACGGCCTCCCCCACCGCGGCCTCGACGCCGTCCGCCGGGGCGCCCGGCCGGACCGCCGGACCGCCGGACCACGGACCAGACGGCGACTCCCCGGACGGAGCAGCGGCATGACGGACAGTCAGATCATCGGCGTCGCCCAGCAGGTCGGATCGAGATCGCTGCGCTGGCTGCACTCCTTCTACGCCAACGGCCTCGGCGGCTTCCAGGAGGACGTCACCACCGACCTCGCCAACCCCAACGAGATCTACAAGCCGCTCGGCGAAGTCGCCCTGGCCACCGGCCTGCTGCTGCGCGAGGGGGTCGCCGGCGCCGACGACACGCGGATCGCCCGCCAGATCATCGACCTCGCCTGGGCCGAACTGCGCGAGGGGGACCTGCTCTACGACCGGCAGCTGCGCTACCCGCTGATGACCGACCCGCTGGAGGTCTACGTCCACTTCGCGCGGGCCGGCTTCCGCCACCGGGCCCTGGAGGAGCAGCTGGCGACGCTGAACCGGCTGCACTCCGTGCGGGCCGCCGAACAGCTCCCCAGCCGCCGCCTGGCCTCGGCCAACGCCCGGCGCGTGATCGGCCTGGACCAGCTGGAGGACTGGGACGAACTGGCCGCCGCCACCTGGCTGGGCGCCACGCCCGAGCCGTGGATCATCGACTGGCTCACCGCCTACTACGTCACCCACTCCGTCTTCCACCTCACCGACTGGGGCGCCCGCCCCGAGTGCCTGCCCGCGCACATCCGCGGGTACCTGCGGGACTGGCTGCCGGCCTGGCTCGACGTGTGGCAGGAGGTCGGCCACTGGGACCTCGTGGGCGAGTTGCTCATCGTCGCGGCCTGCATCGGCGAGCTCGACCAGGGCACGACGGGCTGGGCCGCACTGGCCTCCGCCCAACTGCCCGACGGGCTCCTGCCGAAGGACGCCAACACGGCGACGGAGGGGGACCCGGCCCAACTGCTCACCGACCACGGGCACACCGCCGTGGTGGCCGTGGTCGCCGCCACCACCACCCTGGCCCGCGCGCTCGGCGGCACCACCGGGGCGGCCGCGGGCGTACCGGCGGCGGTGGCGCCCGGCACGCCGCCGGAGAACTAGGTGATCACCCTCGAAGAACCCGCGCGGTTGGACGACGGGCCCTGGGGGGAAAGGGAGTTGGCCGGCCTGGTCCGCGCCGCCGGACCGGGCGCCAGCGCCGTCACGCTCGCCGTGGCGCGGGGCGAACGGCAGGCGGTGCGGTGCTCCGGGCGGGTCGACCACACCTCCGGCGAGCCCTGCACACCCGACACCGTCTTCGAACTCGGCTCCATCAGCAAGACGTTCACCGCCCTGCTGCTCGCCGAACTCGCCGCACGCGGCGACGTCGCCCTCGACGACCCGGTGGAACGCCACCTGCCGGCCGGCTGGCAGCCCCCCGAGGTCCGGCGCGGCGGGCCGATCCGGCTGCTCCACCTGGCCACCCACACCTCCGGGCTGCCGAGGCTGCCGCCGGGACTGGTGGCCAGCGCCGTCGCCGCCTGGAACAGCAACCCGTACGCCGCCTACGGCGATCGGCAGCTGCGGGCGGGGCTCGCCCGGACCACCGTGCGCCACCGGCCCGGGGAGCGGTTCGGCTACTCCAACTTCGGGGTCGGGCTGCTCGGCCGGCTGCTCACCGAAGCGGGCGGCGGCGCCGGCTACCCGGAGCTGCTCGCCGAGCGGGTCTGCCGACCCCTCGGGTTGCGGGCCACCACCTGCGCGCCCGACCCGCCCCACCGGGCGATCGGCCACCGGCACGGACGTCCGCTGCCACCGTGGCGCATCCCCGGCCTGCCGGGGGCGGGCGCCGTCCGGGCCGGCGGCGGCGACCTGCTGCGGTACCTGCGGGCCCATCTGCGGCCGGACGGGGCCCCCGCCGGGGACGCGCTGCGCGACGCCCTGCGGGAGGTGCAGCGGCCGCGGCTGAGGCTGCCGCGCTCGGGCGACCAGCTCGGCCTGGTCTGGAACCACCGGCGCACCGAGGACGGCCGCGACCTGCTCTTCCACTCCGGCGGCACGCGCGGCTGCACGGCGCTCATCGCATTCTGCCCGCAGACCGCCACCGCCGTGGCCGCCCTCTGCAACGCCGGCCCGAGCCGGTGGGAGAACTTCGCGCAGGCGGCCTACGACGTCTTCAAGGAGTTCGCCCGGGAGGCGGACGACGGCTGAGGACGCAGCGGCCAGCGGGGTCGCGACACCCGCCGGCCGCTGGCCATCAGCGCCGCCCCGAACGGGCAGCCACGTCAGAGGCAGACCACACGAAGCCGGCTCGCGACGATCAGCGACGCGAAACGGACCACACCCCGAAAGCCGACCACGGCGGGAAGCCGTCCGAGGAGCCGGACGACGGCTGAGGACGCAGCAGCCGGCCGCAACCCGTCAACGCCGCCCGGAGCGGACAGCCTTGTCAACCATTCCCCCCAAGGCGACCGGGAGTCGCCCCGGGAGACCGCCGGCGGATTGCGGCATCCGCCACCCGTCAGGGCCGCCCCGAACGGGCAGCCGTGTCGGCGGCTCCCCCGGCGCCGACCGCGCGGAGGCGGGTGGTGGCGGTGGCGGCGAGTTGCGGTGCGAGGCGGGCCACGTCCCGGGAACCGACCACGGCGATCAGCGACGGCAGGACCCAGCGGACCGGCTGCATGCCGCGCAGCCACGCCTGGGCGTAGACGTGGGCGGAGCGCCGGGCGATCCCGGCGACCAGGCGGTCGACGGCCGGTTCCAGCGGGTACGTCTTGTTCGCCGGCCAGGGCAGCCGGGAGCGCATCTGCTTGAGCACCGCGTCCTCGTCGGCCCCGCGCACCATGTCGGTGTCGGTCCAGCTCAGGTAGCCCACGCCGACCTTGACGCCCTCGTGGGCGACCTCGGCGCGGATCGCGTGGGCGAACGCCTCGACCCCGGACTTGCTCGCGCAGTAGGCGCTCATCAGCGGCGCCGGGGTGAGCGCGGCCAGCGAGGCGATCTGCAGCAGGTAGCCGCGGCTCTCGGCGAGGACCGGGAGGAACGCCCGGGCGGTCGCCACGCTGCCCAGCAGGTTGACCTCGATCACCCGGCTGAACGCCCCGTGGTCGTTCTGCAGCAGCGGGCCGCCGATCGCGATGCCCGCGTTGGCGACGACGGTGTCGACCCGGCCGTAGTGCTCCTTGATCCGCCCGGCGAGCGCGGTGAGCGCCTCGACGTCGGTGACGTCGGCCTCCCAGGCGGTGGCGTCCGGGCCGCACTGGGCGGCCACGGCCTTGAGTTCCTCCGGTTCCAGGCCGAGGAGCGCGACCTTGGCGCCGCGGCGGGCGAGGGCGCGGGCCAGCGAGGCGCCGACGCCGCGCGCGGCTCCGGTGACGACGACGACCTGGGCGGAGAGCGGCGGGGTGGCGGTCATGCGACGGCGGTCCTCTCGGGGTCGGTGCCGGTCGTGGCGTCCGTGCCGGTCGGGGCATCGGTGGCGGACGGGGCGTCGGCGGCGAGGCCGCCCGGGAGGTGGGCGGTCGCCATCCGGTCGATCTCGGCGGCGACCTCGGCCGGCCGCTCGATCGGCGCCATGTGGCCGACCCCCGGCAGCAGGAGCAGCCCCTGCGGATCGGCCAGCGCCGCGACGATCCGGTGCGCGTGCACCGGCGGGGTGAGCCGGTCCTCGGCGCCGACCACCACGGAGGTCGGCACGGCGAGCCGGGCCAGCCCGGCGCGGACGTCCAGCCGGCCCAGCACCCGGGCCCAGTTGGCCCGCACGGCGGTCGGGCAGGCGTGCACCATCCGGACCGCCACCTCGGTGCGGGCGGCGGTGGCGCTCGTCCCCATGATCGCGTAGCCGAGTCCGGCCCGGGTGAGCGGATTGACCGGCCCCAGCGGCAGCCGGGAGCGCATGAGCTCCCGGTGCAGGAGGAACCGCACGCCGGAGGGCACCGCCCGCGGCACCACGTTCAACTCCCGGACCAGGTCGAACGGTCCGGTGGAGACCAGGACCGCCGCCGCCGTGCGCTCGGCGACCTCGGCCCGGGCGGCGCCCGCCATGATGGTCATCCCGCCCATGCTGTGGCCGGCCAGCACGGCCCGCTCCCCCGGCGGAACGACCCGGGTGAGCACCGCCGCGAGGTCCTCGCCCAGCGCCCGGGTGGAGTAGCGCACACGGCTCGGCGGGACCTCGCTGCGTCCGTGGCCGCGCTGGTCGTAGGCCACCACCCGGTAGCGGTCCGCGAGCTGGTGGATCACCGGCGCCCAGAAGGCGGTGGAACAGGTCCAGCCGTGCGCGAGCACGACCGTCGGGGCACCGGGCTGCCCGTGCACCTCGACGTGCAGCCTGGTCCCGTCGGCCGACAGCACGGCCAACTCCTCGGCGGGAACGGGCGGCAGACAGTCGGCGGGGATCGACGAGCGGCTCATACCAGGACCTCCCCGGTCTCGGCGGTGGTCGCCGGAAGGCCCGGTCGGCCCTCCTGACGAAGGATCAGTTCGTATTCGCCGAGGTCGACCTTACGGGTGGCCCGGCGGAAGGAGGTGGTCGATCCCGGCCAGAGCACGGTGTTCTTGCCGCTCCTGTCCAGGTACCAGCTGCGGCAGCCGCCGTTGGTCCAGACGGTGCGGTCCATCCGGTGCTGGAGTTCGAGGTTCCAGCGGCGCTGCGCCCGGGCGGTGGGCTGCATGGCGCTCGCGCCGATCTCGTCCAGCGTGGTCAACGCGTCGATCATGTAGTTGAGCTGGGACTCGATCATCAGGATCATCGAGCTGTTGCCGAGGCCGGTGTTGGGGCCGATGACGAAGAAGAAGTTCGGGAAGCCGTGCACGGTGGAGCCGCGCAGCGCCTCCATGCCCTCCTTCCACTCCTCGGCGAAGCTGGTGCCGTTGACGCCGAACACCCTGGAGCCCATGGGCATGTCGGTGACGTGGAAGCCGGTGCCGAAGACGATCGCGTCCGCCTCGTGCTCGCTGCCGTCGGCGCCGACCAGCGTCGAGCCGCGCACCTCGCGCAGACCGCCGGGCACCACCTCCGTGTTGGCGGCGGCGAGCGCCGGGTAGTAGGTGTTGCTGAGCAGGATGCGCTTGCAGCCGATCCGGTAGTCGGGCGTGAGCCGGGCGCGCAGGGCCGGGTCGGCGACGCCCTCCGCGAGGTGCCGCTCGGCGAGCCGCTGGACCGCCCTGAGCAGGCCGGGCCGCCGCACGAAGGCGTCCACCTGGAGCTCGCGCAGCGCGAACAGGGCGCCGCGGCGGATCTTGGCGGTGAGCGGGAACCGGCCGTGCAGCCACTTCTCCAGTTCGGTGACCGCCCGGTCACGGCGCGGCAGGACCCAGGCGGGGGTGCGCTGGAAGACCGTCAGCCTCCCCACCGTCGGCTGGATGGCCGGAATGATCTGGGCCGCGGAGGCGCCGGTGCCGACCATCGCGACCCGCTTGCCCGTGAGGTCGAAGTCGTGGTCCCAGCGGGAGGAGTGGAACACCTTGCCGGGGAAGGTGTCCAGGCCGGGCAGGTCGGGGATCTGCGGGTCGGCGAGCGGGCCGGCGGCGGAGACGACGGCGTCGGCGGTCCAGCGGCCGGCGGTGGTGGTGATCCGCCAGTGGGTCCGCGCGACGTCCCAGCGGGCCTCGGTGACCTCGGTGCCGAGCCGCAGGTGGGGGCGGAGGCCGAAGACGTCGGTGACCTTCTCCAGGTAGGCGCGGATGTCCGGCTGGCCGGAGAAGCTGCGCGGCCAGTCCGGGTTGGGGGCGAAGGAGAAGGAGTAGAGGTGCGAGGGGACGTCGCAGGCGCAGCCGGGGTAGCTGTTGTCGCGCCAGGTGCCGCCGACCGAGTCGGCGCGCTCCAGGATGACGAAGTCGGTGATGCCGGCGCGGCGCAGCCGGACGCCCGCGCCGAGGCCGCCGAAGCCGGAGCCGATGACGGCGACCCGCACGTGCGGGACGGGCTGCTCCTCGGCGGGCTCCGCCCCGCCGGTCCGCCCGCCCGTGGACGCGGCCGGGTCGGGGGCGGTCGCGGCGGCGGGGGTGTCGGCAGGGCCGGCGGGGGTGTCGGCGACGGCGGTGTCGGCGTCCGCGTCGGACGCGCGGGGGCGGGGGCGCTTGCTGCTGGATGCCATGCGGCGTCCTCCTGGAGGTGGGGGGCCGTGGGGTGCGCGTCGCCGTTGCCCGGCGCGGCGCGGATCACGCCAACCGCGCCAGCAATCACTGGCACGGTTGGCAGGGTAGCCCTTGCTGACAGTCGTGGGAAGAAGCCCGACCGACCCGATCGGAGGACCTCTCCTCCGGTCCTATGCTGAGCGCCGTGGACAAGGGAGAAACCGCCGGCGAGGACAGACCACGCGAGTTCCGGGTGGAGGAACTGGCCGAAGCGGCCGGGATCACCACCCGCACCCTGCGTTTCTACCGTGAGCGCAAGCTGCTCCAGCCACCCCGCAAGGAGGGCCGGATCGCCTGGTACGGCGAGGCCCACCTCGCGCGGCTGCGGATGATCGCCGAACTGCTGGAGCGCGGCCACACCCTGGGCGGCATCGCCGAGCTCATCGGCGCCGGCGAGAGCGGGCGGGACGTCGCCGAGCTGATCGGTCTGGAGGCGGCGATCGTCGCACCGTGGTCCGACGAGACGCCGGTGCACCTCGGCTGGGACGATCTGAAGGCGGCCCTCGGCGACGAGCTCACCGAGGAGAACACCGCCGAGTCCCTCGCGCAGGGCTTCATCACGGTCGAGGAGGACGGCATCACCCACGTCAGCCGGCGGCTGATGGACGCCACCACGGCCCTGGTCGCGGAGGGCGTGCCGCTCTCGGTGGTGCTGGAGGCGAGCCGGCAGACCCTGGAGCACGTGACGGCGATCGCCGAGATCTTCACCTCGCTGGCCCGCGAGCACGTCCTCGGCGCGCTCGCCGCCGACGGCCCGCTGCCGCCCGGCGAGGCCGCCCGGCTGACCGAGCAGGTCCTGCGGATCCGGCCCCTCGCCCGGACGGTCACCGACGCCCAGTTCGCCCTGGCGATGGACCGCCGGGTGCACACCGAGTACGACCGGCTGCTCCGTCAGCGCAGGGAGCACCGGGAGGACGGCGACGGACCGCCGGCGGCCGACGGCTGAGGGGACCACGGTCCGGTCCGGAGGTGTGGCCCCTGCTCCGGCGACGCGGCGCGGGCGGCGGCGGCATCGTTGCCCCCAGGACCGCCACGACCACGCCGACCGCCGAGATCGCCGAGATCGCGGAGCGGGATCCGCCGTCACCGCACCCGCCGAGGGCCGTCCGGCTTACCATCCGTTCATGATCGAAGGTAGGACAGTACGACTTCGTGCCCTGCGTGCCGGGGACGCGGAGCACCAGCTCCGCTGGCGCAACGACCCCGAGGTCGTCCGGCTGGCGGCGGCCGGGGATCCCCGCTTCGGGCCGGTCACCGCCGAGGCGCTGGCGGAGCGGTTCGAGCGGATCCTGCGCCTCGATCCGCGCGAGGCCGCGATGCTGACCGTCGAGGAGACCGCCGGCGGGCGTCCGATCGGGCTGGTCGACTACCGGGGCTTCGACCCGTACGAGGGCGTCGCCGAGGTCGGGGTCGCCATCGGCGAGCGGAGGTTCTGGGACCGCGGCTACGGCACCGAGGCCCTCGGCCTGCTGGTGGACCACCTGTTCGGCGCGTTCCCGCTGCACCGCGTGGAGCTGGACACCTGGAGCGGCAACGCCCGCGCCGCCCGCGCGTTCACCCGGCTCGGCTTCCGCGAGGAGGGCCGCCGGCGGGCCGCCGTGCTGGTGGCCGGCGTCCGCTACGACCGCCTGCTGTTCGGCATGCTCCGTGAGGAGTGGGAGGAGCGGCGGCGCCACCCGGACTCCACCGGAGCCGACGGGCCCGACCGCACCGACCGCACCGACCCCACCGGACGGCCCGCCGAACCTGCCGGCCCCTCCGAACCTGCCGGACCCTCCGAACCTGCCGGACCTGCCCGAGCCGACGGTGCTCACGACGCCTCCGGCGGCCGCCCCGGCGGGCCGTCCGGCACCCCCGCCGCCCCCGGGACGCCCGGCACGACCCCGGCGGTTCGTGACCGCAGCGCCGAGAACGCCTCCCGGGCGCTGTCCGACGTCGGGTGGGGCTCCGTGAGCACGATCCTCGCCTCCGAATAGACCTCGCCCGGCAGCCGGGTCGGCGTCCACGAGGGGTCCGCGAAGGCGTGCAGCCGCCCCTCGGTGAGCGCGAACCGGGGCAGCGCCACCCCGAACTCGGCGGCGAGCGCGGTCAGCAGGCCGTGCTCGCCCTGCCGGCCGTGGGCGTGCGGGCCGAAGTGGCGGTCCGGGTCCAGCGCGGGCGGGACCGGCGCCGCCCCGCTGCGGCCGAGCTCCGGGCCGTGCACCGTGAACCCGTACCGCTCCTGCCCGGCCTCGGCCACCGACAGGTGGAAGAAGCCCTCCTCCGGCGCGACGGACACGGCGAGGGCCCGCCCGCCCGTCCGCCCGGACGCCGTCACGGCCGGGGTGGCGATGCGCTGCTCCGCCGTCCCCGGCCACGTCCGCGCCTCGAAGGCGAAGCTCCAGCCGCCCCCGCCGTCCCCGCCCGCGTGGCCGACGAGGGCGGCCGCCGGGCCCCCGGAGGAGAAGAGCGCCCCGTCCCGGAACCGCTCCCTGTCGGCCTCCCAGCGGGTCGCGGGCGGGTCCAGCACCGCCCCCTCCCCGGCGAGGGCGGCCGGCAGCGCGTCCGGCGCCACCCCCTCCACCAGCACGAAGCGGTACGGCTCGGGCCGGCCCGAGCGCGGTTCCAGGGCGAGCCAGGCGAGCCCGTCGCCCCCGGCCCCCGGCTCCTCCCGCGCCGGCTCCCCCGCCGCTCCGCCGGGCAGGCCGCGCGGCGTGGCCAGCAGCTCCCGCCCGCGCTCCGCCGTGATCAGCGGCCCGAGCAGGGTGTCCGCGAGCAGCCCGACGGGCGCGAGGTGGTCCGGCCCCACCGGGGTCCACTGCGGCAGTGCGGCGCGCAGCGTCCGCCAGGCGGTGTCCGTGGCACCCCAGCGCGCCTGCTCCCGCGCCCGGTCGACGGCCTCGCCGAACGGACCGGCCGCCCGGTAGCGGTACGCGCGCCCGCGCACCTGCCGGAGCACCTCGTCGGCCGCGGTCCGCAGGTCCCCGGTGTCCACCCGCAGCTTGTAGCCCCACACCGCGGCGTCGTGCCCGTTCCGCACGTGGTGGGCCGCGAGCACCGGCACCACCTCCCCGAGGTAGCCGGGATCGCCCGGCAGCTCCCCGAACGTCGGCTCGGGCCAGTGCCGTTCGAACCGGCGCAGCTGGTCCAGCATGCCGGCCGCGCGCGGCCGCCCGAACGCGACAGCCTCGGTCAGCGCGGCCTGCGCCCGTTCGTGCGCGCCCGCCAGGGCGTCCAGCCGGGCGGCCTCGACCCGCGCGTCCAGCGCACGGGTGGTGGCGTTGACGAACGGCACCACGGGCCGGTCGGCGGCGAGCCGGTGGAACTCCTGGTGCATGGCCAGCATGAACGCCTTGAAGGACGGGTGGCGCTCCGGCGGCGCGGCCCGCCACGAGGCGTGGCAGTACACCGCCCACTCCCCGTCGGCGTCGACGTCGCCCGGGTCGAGCAGGACGAGCGTCGCGTCGGACTCGACGTCCAGCTGCAGGGCCCGCTCCCACATGCCCTGCGTCCCGTCCTCGTCGTCGTACTCGCTGAGCCCGTAGGCGTCCCGGTGCCACCGCGCACCGTCCGTCCCGGCCAGCCGGTACACGAAGCCCCCGGCGTGCCGCCACCCGTCGCTCACCGCGAGGAACTCCCGGTAGGACGGCGGCAGCGCGCACCCGAGCTCCGTCTCCGCCGCCGCGAGGCGGTCGGCCGGAGCCCCGTCGAACCCCAGCCAGCGCGCCCGCCACGCCTCCTCGTCCCCGGCCCGGAGCTCCTCCGGGCCGGGGCACGCCCCCGCCCACTCCTCGCTCCAGCGCACGAGGAAGGACCGCCAGTCGAACGTCTGCTCCGTCATGCCGGTGATCCTTGCACGCACCACCGACAGTCCCCGTCGGCCCGTCAGGCGGACGCCCGCACCCGGGCGTCCACCGCGAAGCCGCGCCGCCCTCCCGCGAAGCGTGGCGGCCGCCGCAGAATGGGAGGTGCGGTGGAACGCGACCACGGGGGCGGCCCGGGGCTCGGACGTGTGCGCCGCCGGGGGGCGATGGAGATCGACGGGCACGGGATGCGCGGGACGCCGCAGGGGACCGGCGGCGCGGGGTTCGTGCTCCGCGTCCTGACGCCCGCCGATCCGGCCGACTGGCCGCTGTGGCGGGACGCGCGGCTCGCGGCACTGGCGGACGCGCCGTACGCGTTCACGGCGCGCCCGGCGGACTGGTCCGCGGGGGGCGAGCAGGAGTGGCGGGCCCGGTTCGCGCGGACGGACGCCCTGCACGTGGTGGCCGTCGGCGCGGACGGGCGGCCGGCCGGGCTCGCGGGCGGGGTTCCGGGAGCCGGTCCTGACGCGGGCGCGGTGAGCGAGCTGCGGTCGGTGTGGGTGGGGCCGCGGGCCCGGGGGCGCGGGGTCGGGGACGGGCTGCTGGGCGCCGTCGAGGGGTGGGCGCGGCGCCGGGGCAGCGCGTGGTTGCGGCTCGGGGTGCTGCCGGGCAACACGGCCGCCGTCGCGCTGTACCGGCGGCACGGGTTCGTCGACGCGCACGGCTCCGGCGGACCGGAGCGGGTGATGGTCAAGCGTCTGACGGCGTGAGCGGCCCGGCCGCGTCGAAGGCCGCCCGCAGCCGGGCGAGCAGGGCGCGGGCGGCGGGCCGGGCCGGGCCCGCGGCGGGCCAGACCAGGGCGACCCGGCCCCGCGGTTCGGGGCCGGTCAGCCGGCGCAGACGCAGACCGGGGGCGCCGTCGGGGGCCGGCCGCGGCAGGACGGCGACGCCGAGGCCGCGGGCGGCGAGCCGGGCGAGCAGCGCCGGGGTGGAGGCCTCGAAGGCGACGCGCGGCCGGACGCCCGCCTCGGCGCAGGCCTGTTCGAGCGCGCCGCGCAGGCCGGTGCCGGGCGGCAGTCCGATCAGCGGGTGGCCGGCGAGGGCCGCGACCGGGAGCGGTCCGGGGTCGGCGGCGAGCGGGTGGCCCGGGGCGATCGCGGCGACCAGCGGCAGGTCGACGACCAGGTGGAGGGCGAGGCCGGGCGGCGCTCCGGCGGTCTCCAGGCCGACCAGCGCGAGGTCGAGTTCGCCGCGCCGCACGGCGGTGAGCATGCGTTCCGAGGTCGATTCGCGCAGCGAGATCTCCACGCCGGGGTGCTCGGTGTGGAAGTCGGCGAGCAGTGCGGCGAGATCGGGCGTCCCGGCGGGCACGGGTCCGCCCGCGACGCCCGCCACCATGCCGACCGCGACCTGTCCCGTCAGCAGCCCGGCGTGGGCCTGCGCGGTCTGCCGCACGCCCTCGACGGCCGCGAGCGCCGCCCGGGCGTACGGCAGGACGGCCTCCCCCGCCTCGGTCGGGGTGACCGTGCGTCCGGTGCGGTCGAGCAGTCGCTGGCCCAACTCGCGCTCCAGCCGTCGGATCTGCGCGCTGATCCCGGGTTGCGCGAGGTGCAGGCGCTCGGCCGCCCGGGTGAATCCGCCCTCCTCGACCACCGCCACCAGGTACTGCAACTGCCGAAGCTCCATAACCGGTGATTCTAGGGACCAGAAGAACCAGCTCTTGGACTTCTGGCCGCTTCGTCCCGCAGCCTGGTGATCATGCAGAACGACTCCCGCCCGTACCACACCGCCGAGTTGCGCGCCGCGATCGCCGCCGAGCGCCGCGAACTCGCCGACGTCCTGGACACGCTGTCCTTCGAGCAGTGGAACTCGCCCTCGCTGTGCGCGGGTTGGCGAGCACGCGAGGTGGCCGCGCACCTGAGCATGGGCTTCCGCCACCGGCTCCCGCGGATCGCCGTCGAGCTGGTCCGCTCGCGCGGCAGCCTGCACCGGATGACCGACCGCTTCGCCCGCCGCGACGCCGCCGGGCTCACCGGGGCCCAACTCGCCTCCGCGATGCGGGACAACGCCGACCATCCGTGGATGCCGCCGGTCGGCGGCCTCACCGCCGCGCTGGGGCACGACGTCGTGCACGGCCTGGACATCACCGTCGCCCTCGGCCTCGGCCGCCGGGTGCCGCCCGAGCGGCTGCGGATGCTGCTCGACGGCACCACCCCGCGCACCCTGCGGTTCTTCGGGGCCCGCCTGGACGGTGCCGCCCTGCGCGCCACCGATCTCGACTGGTCGTACGCGGGCGGTCCCCGGACCGTCGCCCGGCCGGCCCAGGAACTCCTGCTCCTCGCGCACGGCCGCCGCGTTCCCGGGGTCGACATCTGACCGGAAGCGTCCGATTCGCGGTCAACCAGGGGTAAAGTCAGCGGGCATGGTCGAATCGACGGTCCCGATCCTGCCCTGTCAGGCCCTCCCACCAGTGCTCGAGTTCTACACCGCGCTCGGCTTCGAGGTGACCCTCCATCAGAAGAGCCCCAATCCCTACGCCGTCGTCCAGCGCGGCGCCATCCAACTGCACTTCTTCGGCATGAAGCAGTACGACCCCGGCGCCTCCTACAGCACCTGCCTGGTGCGCACGGACGACGTGGACGCCCTGCACGCCGCGTTCCAGGAGGGCCTGCGGTCCGCCTACGGGCGGGTGCCGACCCGCGGGCTGCCGCGGATCGGCCCGGTCGGCGACACCTCGCACGGCGTACGGCAGTTCCTGGTGACCGACCCCGGCGGCAACTGCCTGCGGATCGGCCAGCCGATCCGTGCCGACCAGCGCCACCGCCCGTCCCCCGAGGAGCCGTTCGCCAAGGCGCTGCACCACGCGGCCCTGTTCGCCGACTCCAAGGAGGACCCGGCCGCGGCCGCCCGGGTGCTGGACCGCGCGCTCTCGCTGCCGGACGGCCCGCCCGCGCCGGTGCTGCTGTTCCGCATCCTGGCCCTGCGCGCCGATCTGGCGCACCGCCTCGCGGACGGCGCGAGCGCCGAGGCGTTCACCCAGCGAGCCGGGGCCGTCGCGGAAGAACTCACCGATGAGGAGCGGGAGTCGGTCCGCGACGACCTCAAGCGGCTGGCCGACATCCTGCTCTGACCCACCGTCAGGTACGACCGGGCTCCGGCGCCCGGGGGTCCGTGAGCAGCGCGAGCGGCACGAACGGCACGCACCGCAGTGATGGTGCGTGCGGTGCGCCGGCGCGCTGCTCAAGGGCCCTGCGCGCGGTCGGGAGCACTCCGGCCGGGAGCGCGCGGTCAGGAGCTCCAGGTGCGGGCGCAGAGCACCAGCCGGTAGCCGTCCGGGTCGGCCACCGTGACGCCGTGCTCGTCCCAGTACGGGTTGTGGGCGGGCACCCGGGTGCCCCCGGCCTCCTCCAGGCGGCGCACCAGGGCCTCGTCGGCGGGCGCGCCGAGGTAGACGACGAAGAGGTCGTCGACGGTGGGCGACGGTTCGACCGGGTGGTCCGGGTCGCGGGTGAGCTCGAAGTGCCAGCCGCCGCCGGAGGGGCCGACCATTAGCAGGTCGTGCTCGCCGGGGGCGTGCGCGGTGCCGCGCCACAGGACGGCGAGGCCGAGACCGCCGGCGTAGAAGCGCTCGGCCGCGGCGAGGTCCCGGCTGGGGCGCGCGACCCGGACATGGGTGGTGGAGTCGATCACGGGCGCCGAGCCTACCCGCCGGGCCCCGCCGCACTCCGGCCTCCCCGGCGCACGCCCGGCCTCCCCGCCCGGCCTCCCCGCCCGGCCGGAGGGCCCGTCAGAGCCTGCGCAGCCGCTCCTCGTCCCCGGTGCGCGGACAGGTGAGGCAGGCCCGGGCGGGTTCGACGGCGTAGTACAGGCAGCAGCCGAGGCGGGTCCGGGTGTGGTGGGTGCGGCCGTCCTCGCCGCGCAGCCGCCGGAAGCTGGCCGCCCCGGGGAGCGGGTCGGTGCGCCCGGGCAGGACGGCGCCGGCGGCCTCGACCGCGGCGGCCTCCCGGCCGGTGCCGGGGGCCGGGGCGCGGGCGTCGAGCTGCTTGCCGAGGTACCAGATCGCCGCGGCGAGGTCGTCGGTGACCATGCCCCACAGCGCGCGGGTGCCGCGCCGGGTGGGCGCGGCGAAGGCGGTGACCAGCGGTTCGACGTGGGCGACGACGGCGGCGCGCAGTTCGGCCCGCAGCTCGTCCTCGCCGGGGCGGGTGACACAGGCGCCCGGACGGAGCGCGAGGTCACCGGTGGGAGCGTGCAGCCACAGGTCGGCGCCGTTGATCGAGGGCACCCGCCGGGCCCGCCACCACGGCCCGGCGATCAGCACGCAGACCGACCAGAGGTAGTGGTGCAGCAGCCGGGAGGCGGTCACGTGCGGGCGCGGGGCGGTGCCGTGCACGGCGGCGAGCGGGGCGATCCGCGCGGCCTCGCCGGCCAGCGCCCGCGCCAGCGCCTCCGGCTCCCCGGCCAGTTCGGTGGCGGAGTACCAGCCCTGCGCCCGGGCGGGGGCGGGTTCGTCCGCCGCGAGCAGCCGCACCCGGAGCACCGGGCAGAGGTCCAGCAGCCACCGGTAGTCGGCGTCCAGCGGGTTCACGGGAGGCGGCGCGGCGGACACGGCGGCGCCCGGCGCGGCGACAGCGGGCGTCTCGGCGAACCTGTTGACAGCCGGCGGCTGACCCGAGAAACTCATCGACACTCCCGCATCGCATTAGGTGAGCCTCACCTTATACACAGTCCGCGATCGCCGCGCGCCACCCGGGGCATTCGCGCGTCGGCGCCTGCGGCGCGCTCGAATCGCGCCAAGGCTTGACGGGGTGCAGCATGCCGCCGCGCCCGGCGGCCGGCGCCCTGCCCGGAGCGGCCACCGTCGAGGCGCCGGGCCGCACCGACCTGGCCCGGTACGCGACCGGAAGATCGGCCGCCGCCCCGGCGGCCGGCGCCGGCATGCCCGGACGGCGTTCGCACGGGGCGTCGACGGATCGATGCCGGGGGCCGGCGCCGGGCGGATCCACCGGAGCGATGCGGGCGGGCCCTCGGCACCGCGGCCGCCGGCCCGGCCGGGGCCGGGCGGAGCGAAGTCCGGACCACCCTGACCTGGCAGGGCCTGAACGCCGCCGGGCCCGACGAGGCCCCCCGCCCGCCGGGCGGAACCCCGATGTCCGGCCGCGGCGTCCGGGCCGCGGAAGCCGCACTCCTGGACCTCGTCAAGGGCGCGGGCACCGGCACGCCCAAGAAGGCCCGGATCCGCCCCCGCAAGCATCCTGGTACAGACCACCGGCCCTATGCTCATGAACACGACAAGCCTGTGACGTCAACGCGCCCCGACAGGGCCGGCCCGGCACCCGGAGGCACCCGGGCGCCGGCCGACGACGTCACCGAGGTCGCGGGCGCGAAGCGTCCGAGTGGGCTCGGCTCCACCCCCCGGGGACGCCAGGGGGGTGGAGCCGAGCCCACCCCCATCCTCACCCCCACACCGCCCCAGCGGAGAGGATCACTCTGCCATGCGTCTCTACCTGCTCGCGCTCAATCCGACCGACTCGGTGACCGACGGATTCCTGCCCGCCGCCGCCCGCCTCGGACTCGACGTCACCGTGCTCACCGACCAGGCCGACGCACACCGCGCCGCCTACGCCCGACTGCCCCACCGGCCCGAGGTGGTGGAGTGCGCGGTGCACGACTTCCGCGAGGTCGTCGGGCTGGTCTCCCGGCTCGCCCCGGACGACCGCCGGCCGTTCGCCGTCTTCAGCAACAGCGACCACCTGCAGACCCAGACCGCCCTCACCGCCGAGTACTTCGGGCTGCCGGGCAAGGACTGGAGGGCCACCCTGCGGGCCAAGAACAAGGGCCTGCTGCGCCGCCACCTGGCCGCCTCCGGGCTCGACACCGTCCGCTCCGCCGAACTCGCCCCGGACCAGGACCCGTCCGCACTGCGGGAGGCGGACCTCCCCTTCCCGGTCGTGGTCAAGCCGCGCGAGGGCGTCGCCAGCGAGGACGTCACGCTGGCCGCCGACGCCGGGGAACTGGTGCGCCTCGCCAAGGAGATCCAGGCCAGGCGCGCCGGAGCGCTGGTCGTCGAGGAGTTCCTGGACGGCGCGCTGTGCACGCTGGAGACGCTCGGCGACGGCCGCCGCAGGCACGTCCTCGGCGGGTTCCGCACCAGGCTCTCCCCGCCCCCGGACTTCATCGAGGTGGTCCTGGAGTTCGTCCCCGCGCACCCGCCGGCCGTGGTCACGCAGGTGCTCGCCCAGCTGGACGCGATCGGCGTCGGACTCGGCGCCTGCCACACCGAGTTCGTGGTCCAGCCGGACGGCCGGGCCCGGATCATCGAGGTCAACTACCGCGCCATCGGCGACCAGTGCGACCTCATGCTCGCCGAGGTCCTGGACATCCCGCTCTTCGAGTACATCCTGGCCGTCCACCTCGGCCGCGAACTGCCCGCCGGCCTCGGCGAGCACTGCGCCGCGACCACCGTGCGGGCCAGCAACGAGGCCGTCTGCGCCGACCGGGCCGGAACCCTCACCGCCGCGCCCGGACCGTACGACGCGCGGGCCGAGGAGCGGGCCGACGGGGTCCGGCTCGCCTACCGGCCGCTGCGCGCCGTCGGCGAACGGCACGAGCACTACCGCACCAACCGGGACTACCTGGGCCTGATCTGGGCCATCGGCCCCGATCAGGCCTCCGTCGACGCCGCCGTGGCCGGCTTCCAGGCCGCCAACCGCTGGGAGATCACCCCGTGAGCGCCCCCGCCGCCCCGACCGGCTCCCCCGTCACGGCCGCGGGCCGCCCCGCCCGCTCCGCCCGCTCCGCCCGCTCCGCCGCCGACGCCCTCGCGCTGCGGGTGCTGTCCGCGCTGCTGCGCGAGGACGTGCTCGGACTGCGAACCCGCGCCGCCGTGGAGCAACGGGCCGACGGGGCCTGGCTGGTGGCCGCCGGGCTCGGCATCGCCGTCCCCGTCGCCGCCGACGGCTTCCAGAGCGAGTACGCCGCCCGGCTCCCGCTCGTCGACCTCGACGGCCGCCCCACCGGCGACCTGGACACCGTCCTCGCCGCCCTCGCCGAACGCGCCGACGCCGAGGACCGGCCCGGCTGGGCCGCGTTCGCCGAGGAGTGCCGCCAGACGCTCGCCACCATGGAGCTGCACGACCGGGTCCGCGACGAGGTCCACAGCGCGCTCGCCGACCTGTACGGCGCCGACCCGGCCCACTGGAGCGGCCCCTCCGCCACGCTCGGCCACGATGCGCTGGCCGCCTTTCTCGACCATCCCGTCTACCCCACCGCACGCGGCCGCGCCGGCCTCGGAGAACCAGAACTGCGCTCCTACGCACCGGAGTTCCACCCGGTCTTCGAGCTGCGCTGGCTCGCCCTGCCGGCCGGGACGCTCACCCGGCACGGCGAGCGACCCCTGCCGCCCTGGTGGCCCACCCCCGGCCGGCTGAGCCTCGACCTGCCCGGCGGCGACCCTGCCTGGGAGACCCTGCCGGTCCACCCGCTCACCGTCGGTCCGGCCCTGGACGAGGCGCTGCGCGCCACCGGCCTCGACGAGCGCGCCGTGCTCGCCGAACGCCCGCACCTCCCCGTCGTCCCCACCCTGTCGATGCGCACCGTCGCCGTCGCCGAGGACCCCGTCCACCACCTCAAGCTCCCGCTCGTCACCGCCACCCTCGGCCGGCTCAACCGCCGCACCATCAAGCCCGGCACCCTGCGCGACGGCGCCGCGGGACAGCGGCTGGTCGAGGCCGTGCTGGCGCGCGAACCGCGCTTCGCCGGACGGATCCTGCACGCCGACGAGCAGACCTGGGCGCACGCCGGGCACGAGCTGCTCGCCGTGCTGCTGCGCCGCCAGCCGGCCGGGCCGCCGGGGTCCGTGACCGTCCCGCTCGCCGCCCTGCTCGCCCCGGCGCCCGGCGCGGGCGGGCGCCTGGTGGTCGACCACCTCGCCGCCCGCTTCTACGGCGGCGACGTGGTCGCCCTCTACGACGCCCTGCTGGAGCTGCTGCTCGACTGGCAGACCACCCTCTTCGGGTACGGCGTCGCCCTGGAGTCCCACCAGCAGAACACCTCCCTCGTCCTCGACGAACACGGCGACCCCCGCCTGCTCTTCAAGGACGACGACGGCCCGCGCGTCCACACCGGCCGCCTCGCCGAGTCCCTCGGTGAACTGACCTCCGTCCGCGAGGCGTTCGACGACGCCCGGACCTTCGCCGACGACGACCGGCCGCTCACCGACCTGTTCGCCACGATCACCGGCCACCTGTGCACCGGCGCCCTCGCGTTCGGCCTCGCCGCCCACGGGCGGGCCGGACTCGACGAGTTGCTGACGCTGTTGCGCAAGCGGCTCACCGAGGCCGTCGAGCGGACCGGACCGGCCGCCCGGCCGCTGCGCGCCGCCCTGCTCGACGCCGAACGGCTGCCGGTCAAGGCGATGGTCACCGCCGGCACCCTGCTCAGCAAGCGGCGCTCGGGCGCCACCGACATCAACAAGCACTACACCGACGGCCCCAACTACCTACTGGCGCAGAGCGGTTCCTCTCCGAAGGGCAGCGGGAGGTGACGGTCGACGCGCCGTCCCTGGCCTCCGGATCCGACGCCGCTCCCCCCGGCGGACTCGGCCGCCGCCAGGTGAACGCCGTCGCCGCCTGCTACTTCGTCGCCTCCTTCGCCGCCCTCGGCCTGCCGCCGTACCTGACCGCGATCCTGCCCGGCCTCGGCGACCCGGACGGCACCTGGGCGGGCGTCCTGTACATCGTGCCGACGGTGTTCAGCGCCCTCGGCGCGCCGCTCTGGGGGCGGCTCGCCGACCGGTTCGGCCGGAAGCGGCTGCTGCTGCGCGCCCAACTCGGCCTCGCCGTCTCCTTCCTGCTGGCCGGAGCGGCCGGCTCGCTGACCGCGTTCACCCTCGCCCTGGTCCTCCAGGGCTTCCTCGGCGGCACCTTCGCCGCCACCAACGGCTACCTCGCCGCCGCCCTCGACGGCCCGCGGCTCTCCCGGGCGCTCACCCTGATGCAGGGCAGCGCCCGGGCCGCGCTGGTGGCGGCGCCGATCCTGGTCGGCGCGCTCTCGCCGTGGATCGACCCGCACCGGCAGTACCTGCTGATGGCCGTCCTGCCGCTGACCGCCGCCGGATTCCTGCTGCTGCTGCCGGAGCCGGGCCGGCCACCGGCCCGCGACGCCCCGGGCGCCGCCGAGACCGCCGAGGCCGCCCGGACCGCCGAGGTCGCCGAGGTCGCCGAGGCCTCCGGTGTCGCCGGTGTCGCCGATGAGCCGCCACGGGCGCCCCTGCGGGTGCTCTACGCCTTCGAGTTCGCCTTCGTCTTCGCCACCATCATCTCCTTCCCCTACCTGATCGCGCTGGCCGAGCAGCGCCTCCCCGGTGTCTCCGGCACCACCACCGGCGTGCTGTTCGCCCTGCCCCACCTGTGCTACCTGGTGTTCGCCGCCCGCACCCACACCGCCTTCCTGCACCGCCCGCACACCGGCCTCGCCCTCGGCCTCCTCCTCGTCGCACTCGGCCTCGCCGGACACGCCGTGGCCGGCTCGCTGGCCGTCTTCGCCGCCGTACGGCTGCTGCTCGGCGCCGGACTCACCCTCGGCCTGGTCAGCCTCGCGGTGCTGGCCGCCGAGGCCGCCCGCGGCCGGCCACCCGGGCGGATGTTCGGCACGCTCGAATTCGTCTCCAAGGGCGGCGCCGTGGCCGCCGGCGCCGTCGCCGCGCTGGTCAACGGCCGGTTCGGCGCCACCGCCCCCGTGCTGGCCGGCACCGCCGCCGCACTCCTGGCCGCCCTCGCGGCCACCGCGTTCACCGCCCCCGTCCGCCAGCGTTGGAGTCACTCATGACGCACCGACTTCCCACCGCCGAGCACGCGGTGGCCCACACCCTGGTCAACTGCCTGCTGCGGGAGGTGTCCGCGCCCGAGCACCAGACCGCCGTCACCGACGGACGGCTGCTGCTCCGGCTGCCCCGGCGCGGCGTCCTGCTCCGGATCGCCCTGCGCCGCACCTCGCTGCTCGGCGCGCACCGCTTCACCGGCCCCGTCGAGGAGGAACACCCCGACGGCTGGCGCGCGTTGGACTGGGACGAGCTCGCCCGGCACGTCCAGGGCGAGCTGGAACTGCGCACCGGCACCGTCAACGAGGAGTTCCTCGGCCAACTCGCCTCCAGCCACGCCGCCGTCGCCACCGCCCTGGCCGGACGCCCGGCACCCGGCCCCGACCGCTACCTGGAGTCCGAGCAGGCCCTGCTGTTCGGCCACCGCTTCCACCCCGCGCCCAAGTCCCGCGCCGCCGAACACGGCGACTGGCGCGACTACGCGCCCGAGGCCCGCGCCGCCTTCCCGCTGCGCCACCTCGCCGTGCGGCGGGAGCTGATCGCCGAGTCCTCCGTCGACCCCGCCGCGACCGCGCTGCTGGACGGCCTGGGCGGCGTCCCGGACGGCTACCGGCTGCTGCCCGCCCACCCCTGGCAGTACCGGCTCGTCGGCGACCACCCGCTGCTGCGGGGCGCCCTGGAACGCGGGGACGTCCTCGACCTCGGCCCCGCCGGCGCCCCGTTCGCCGCCACCGCCTCGGTGCGGACCCTGTACGGCGCGGGCGCGTTCCTCAAGTTCAGCCTCAACGTGCGGATCACCAACTGCCTGCGCAAGAACGCGGCGTACGAGCTGACCGGCGCCGTCGCCCTCACCCGGCTGCTCGCCCCGGTCCTGGCCGACCTCGCCGGACGGTTCCCGGACGCGGCCGTGCTGCGGGAACCGGCGTACCGCACCCTCGCCGTGCCCGGCCCCGACGGCCGGCCCGACCTGGCGCTCTTCGAGGGGTTCGGGCTGATCGTCCGCGAGGGCCTCGGCGGCGCGCTGCGCCCCGGCGTCACGCCGCTGCTGGCCGCCGCCGTCGCCGACGAGTACCCGACCAGCTCCGCGCACATCTCCCAATTGCTGCCCGGCACCGCGGACCCGGCGCGGGCGCTCGACTGGTGGACGGCCTACCTGCGGCTGCTGCTCCCGCCGGTGCTGGCCGCCTACTTCGACCACGGCGTGGTGCTGGAGCCGCACCTGCAGAACGTGCTGATCGGTGTGGACGCCGCCGGGCGGCCGGTCCAGGTGCTCTTCCGCGACCTGGAGGGGACCAAGCTCGTCCCCGAACGGCACGCGGCCCTGCTCGCGACGCTGCCGCCCGAGGTGGCCGGGCCGATGGCGTACGACGCCGAGCGCGGCTGGGACCGGGTGGTGTACTGCCTGCTGGTCAACCACGTCGCCGAACTGCTCGCCGCCCTCGCCGACCTGCACCCGTCGGCGGAGGGCGCGCTCTGGGAGGCGGTGCGCCGCGTCCTGGCCGAGTGCGCCGCCGCGCAGGGATGCCCGCCACGGCTGCGCGCACTGCTGGCGGGCGTGCCGCTGCCGGGAAAGGCCAATCTGCTCACCCGCTGGGGGCGCAAGGCCGACCGCTCGGCCGACTACGTCCGGCTCGCCTCGCCGCTGGCCCGCTCGGTGCTGGCCGAGGCGGCGCACGCCCCACGACCCGTGCAGGCCCCGCCCGTTCCCGCCGGAAGGACCCGATGACTCCCCCCGCCCGCCCCGTTGCCGCCTCGCCCGTCGCCCCCGCCTCGCCCGTCGGTCCCGCCTCGCCCCCCACTCCCCCCGCTCCCGTGACCGAGGCCGTCCGCCGCCACGTCGCGGGTCTGACGCCGGAGCAACTGCCCGCCTTCGTCTACGACCTGTCCGCGCTGCGGACGCACGCCGCGGCCGTCCGGGCCGCCCTGCCGGAGCGCGTCGAGCTGTACTACGCCGCCAAGGCCAACCCGGACGCGCCGGTGCTGGCCGCGCTGCGCGGCGTCGTGGACGGCTACGAGGTCTCCAGCGGAGGCGAGTTGGCGCATGTCGCGACCGAAGTGCCGGGCGCTCCGCTGGCGTTCGGCGGGCCCGGCAAGACGCCCGCCGAGATCGCCGCCGCGGTCGACGCGGGCGTGCACCGCTGGCACGTGGAGAGCGAGCAGGAGCTGCACCGGCTCGCCGCCGCGCTGGCCGAGCGGCCGGACGCGGTGGTGGACGTCCTGCTGCGGGTGAACCTGCCGGTCGGCGCGGGCGCGTTGGACTCGGTGGCCCTGGCGATGGGCGGGCGGCCGACGCCGTTCGGGCTGGACCCGGACCGTGCCGAGGCCGCCGTGCGGATGCTCACCGAGCCGGTCGGCCCGCTCGGCCCGCTCGGCGCGGTCCGGCGGCGCCTGCGGCTGCGCGGTGTGCACGCCCACCTGGCGAGCGGGCTCGCGGCGGCCGAGCAACTGGCGCTCGCCGGGCAGATCGTCGCCTGGTCCGCCCGGCTGGCGGAGCGGCACGCGTTCCGGCTGGAGGAGGTCAACGTCGGCGGCGGCATGGCCGTCGACTACGGCGACCCGGCCGCCCGCTTCGACTGGGCGGCGTTCGGCGAGGGCCTCGGCGGGCTGCTGGAGCGCCACCCGGGAACGCTCCTGCGGATCGAGCCGGGCCGGGCGCTCACCGCGTACTGCGGCTGGTACGCCACCGAGGTGCTGGACGTGAAGCGCAGCCACGGCGAGGACTTCGCGGTCGTCCGCGGCGGCACCCACCACCTGCGCACCCCGGCCGCCCGGGGCCACAGCCAGCCGTTCACCACCCTGCGGGTCGCCGACTGGCCGCACCCCTGGACGCGCCCGGCCGTGACCACCGGCCGGGCCACGCTGACCGGCCAGCTCTGCACCCCGAAGGACGTCCTCGCCCACGGCGCCCCGGCGGCGTCCGGCCTGCGCGCGGGCGACCGGGTGCTGTTCGGCATGGCCGGGGCGTACGGCTGGAACATCTCGCACCACGACTTCCTCATGCACCCCCGCCCGGGGTTCCACCACCTCGGCGGCTGACGGCCGGCGGCCGAGCCGGCGGGCGCTGACAGACTCCGGAATCTGTCCGCTGTCAGCGCCGCCGGCTGCGCCCGCCCTGCCGCACGCCGACTCCGCACTGACGTGCGAAGGTGGTAGCCGGCGAAGGGAGCGGGCACGTGCTGATGGAGAAGGTGGCGGAGATCATCGCGGAGGCCTCGGCCGAAGTGGTGGAGCCCCGGTTCCGCGCGCTGGCGGCCGGCGAGGTGATGGAGAAGGCCCCGGGCGAGGTGGTCACCGTCGCCGACCGGGAGGCCGAGGTGATCATCGCCCGGCGGCTGCGCGAGCTGCTGCCGGTCCCGGTGGTGGGCGAGGAGGCCGTCGCCGCCGACCCGGACCTCGCCCGGGCGCTGCACGCCGAACCCGCCGCCTGGCTCGTCGACCCCGTCGACGGCACCTCCAACTTCATCGCGGGCCGGCCCGAGTACGCCGTGATGGTCTCGCTGGTGCGCGACGGCCGGACGGTCGCCGCCTGGATCCGGCACCCCGTCACCGCCACCACCTACACCGCCGAACTCGGCTCCGGCGCCTGGCGCGACGGCCACCGCCTCACCCGCACCCCGGCCGTCGCCGACCCGGCCGAGTGGCGCGGCTCGGTGAAGAGCCGCTTCCTCGACCCGTCCCGCCGCCGCCTGGTCGAGGCCAACACGACCGCCTTCGGCGAGATGACCCCGGGCCGCCACGCCGCCGGCATCGAGTACCCGGACCTCGCCGAGGGCGCCATGGACTTCATCCTCTACTGGCGCACCCTGCCCTGGGACCACGCCCCCGGTTCCCTCCTCCTCACCGAGGCCGGCGGCCGCTCCGCCCGCCTCGACGGCACCCCGTACCGCCCCGAGGCCCCCGGCGGCGAGGACGGCCTGCTCGCCGCCGCCGACCCGGCCACCTGGGAGCGCTGCCGCGAGATCCTGCTCGCCCCGTAGGCCCCGGGGGCCCGGGGGGCCTGGGACGCCTCGCCGGAGGCACCGGCCGGCAGCCCGGAACCCGACGCGACCTGGCCGGTCCACCGCCGGCAGGGCCACCCACCGCGAGGCAACCCCCGCCCGCGCGGCCGGCCACGAGCGGGCGGTCCACCCTTGCCGCCCGTGATGACGATCTTCGGCAAGACCACCCGTCGCGAGGCCCCTGGCCGCCCGCGCCGGCCACGAAGCGACGGCCGGCAGCCACCGCTCCCGCCGGCGACGACGCCCGGCGGGACCGCCGACCACGAGGCCTCCGAGGACGCCCCCACCGACGAGGCCACCGGGAACCCGAGGCAACGCCCACCCCCACCGCCGACCCGCGGCTGCCGCTGGCGCGAGGCCCGGCGGAACCACCGCCCACGGCAAGGCCCCCGACCACCCGCGCCGACCACGAACCAACAGCCCGCAGCCACCGCTCCCGCCGGTGACGAAGCCCTTCGGGACTGGCGATCACGAACCGACGATCCACAACACCCCCTCCCGCCCGTGACGAAGCCCGGCGCCCCGGGCGGAGCCGGCCGGTCTATCGCAAGGTGTGCCAGGCTTCCCGGCCGACCCGGGTGACCTCGCCGAGCAGGCCGGCAACGTCCTCCGGGGTGGTGTGCGGGTTGAACAGGATGAGCTTCAGCCGCACCCATCCCGAGCCCGCGCCGACCACGAACCAACGGCCAGCAGCCACCGCTCCCGCCCGCGCCGACCACGCGTCGACAGTCCGGGGCGGAGCCGGCCGGTCTAGCCAGGCTTCCCGGCCGACCCGGGTGACCTCGCCGAGCAGGCCGGCAACGTCCTCCGGGGTGGTGTGCGGGTTGAACAGGGTGAGCTTCAGCCGCACCCATCCCGGGCCCGCGCCGACCACGCGTCGGCGGTCCAGGCGGAGCCGGCCGGGCTACCGCAGGGTGTGCCAGGCTTCCCGGCCGACCCGGGTGACCTCGCCGAGCAGGCCGGCGACGTCCACGGGCGTGGTGTGCGGGTTGAACAGGGTGAGCTTCAGCCGCACCCATCCCGAGCCCGCGCCGACCACGCGTCGGCGGTCCAGGCGGAGCCGGCCGGGCTACCGCAAGGTGTGCCAGGCTTCCCGGCCGACCCGGGTGACCTCGCCGAGCAGGCCGGCGACGTCCTCGGGCGTGGTGTGCGGGTTGAGCAGGGTGAGCTTCAGCCGCACCCGCCCCGGGCCCGCGCCGACCACGAACCAACGGCCCGCACCCACCGCTCCCGCCCGTGACGAAACCCGGCGCCCCGGGCGGAGCCGGCCGGGCTACCGCAGCGTGTGCCAGGCTTCCCGGCCGGCCCGGGTGACCTCGCCGAGCAGGCCGGCGACATCCTCGGGCGTGGTGTGCGGGTTGAGCAGGGTGAGCTTCAGCCGCACCCGCCCCGGGCCCGCGCCGGGCAGTTCGGTGCGGCCGACCACGGCGCGGCCGGTGCGCAGCAGTTCGCGGCGCAGTGCGGCGTTGACCCGGTCGACGGCGGCCTCGTCCCGGGCGTCCGCCGGGCGGTAGCGGAACAGCAGTGCGGTCAGCACGGGTTCGGCGTGCAGTTCGAGTTCCGGGTCCGCGCGGACGGCGTCGGCGGCGGCGAGCGCGAGGTCGTGGCAGGCGTCGACGAGGCGGCCCAGTCCGGCGCGGCCGAGGGTGCGCAGGGTGACGGCGAGCTTGAAGGCGTCGGGGCGCCGGGTGGTGCGCAGCGAGAGGCCCAGCAGGCTGGGGTAGCCGGCCTTTTCGTCGTCGGCCGGGTTGAGGTAGGCGGCGCGGCGGGCGAGCGACAGGTAGGTCTCGGCGCGGCGGACGAGGAAGACCCCGGCGGCGGCGGGCTGCCAGCCCAGTTTGTGCCAGTCGAGCGAGACGGAGTCGGCCCGTTCGATGCCCGCCAGCAGCGGGGCGAGGCGGTCGGAGAGCAGTGCGCCGCCGCCGTACGCGGCGTCGACGTGCAGCCAGGCGCCGTAGCGGGCGGCGAGGTCGGCGGCGGCGGGCAGCGGGTCGACGGCCCCGGTGTCGGTGGTGCCGGCGGTGGCGACGACGGCGAGCGGGGTGGCGCCGGCCCAGTCGGCCTCGGCCAGGGCGCGTTCGAGGGCGGCGGGGTCCATCCGCAGTTCACGGTCGACGTCGACGGGCACGACGGCCCGTTCGCCGAGGCCGAGCAGGGCGGCTGCCCGCTGGACGGAGAAGTGGGCGGCCCGGGAGGCGAAGATCCGGGGCCGGGTGCCGGCGGGCCGGCCGAGGAGGCCGTCGAGTTCGACGATGCCGTCGAGCTTCTGGTCGCGGGCCAGCATCAGGCCCATGAGGTTGGACTCGGTGCCGCCGGAGGTGAGCACGCCGGCGGCGTGGGCCGGGTCGTAGCCGACGAGGGCGGCGAGTTCGGCGAGCAGCGCGGTCTCCAGCGCGGTCGCGGCGGGGGCCTGGTCCCAGGAGTCCTGGGAGGGGTTGAGGGCGCTGACGGCGAGGTCGGCGGCGGTGGCGACGGCGAGCGGCGGGCAGTGCAGGTGGGCGGCGCAGTAGGGGTCGGCAGGGTCGGCGGCGCCGTGGGCGAGGAGTTCGGTGAGCCGGGCGAGGGCGCCGGGGCCGTGGGCGGCGGCGAGCGCCTCGGCGGTCCGGGCGGCGAGGTCCTCGGGACGGCCCTCGGGCAGCGGGCCGCCGCGCCGGGTGGCGCCGGTCTCCAGTGCGTCGAGGACGGTGGCGAGCAGCGGGCCGAGTGCGGCGGGCCCTCCGACGCCGCCGGCCAGCGCGTCCGGCCGCCGCCCGCCGCCCGGGCCGTCCACGCGGTCCGCGCCGTCCGGATCGTCCGCGCTCACGCGGAGGCCGCCGGGTCCGAGGCCGCCGCGACGGCGTCGGCGAGCCGGTCCAGCACCGCGGCCGCCTGCTCGTCCGTGATGGTGAGCGGCGGCAGCAGCCGCAGGACGGCGTCGTGCCGGCCGCCGAGTTCGACGATCAGCCCGCGCGCCAGGCACGCCTCGCGCACCCGGACGGCGAGTGCGGGGGCGGCCGGCCGCGCCCCGCAGGCGTCCGGTTCCGCCGCCGGGTCGACGAGCTCGACGCCGATCATCAGCCCGCGCCCGCGGACCTCGCCGATCACGGGCAGTTCGCCGGCGAGCGCCCGCAGCCGTCCGGTCATCCGCTCGCCGACCACCGCCGCCCGTTCGGCGAGCCCGTGGGCGGCGACGTGACGCAGGGTGGCGGCGCCGGCCGCCATGGCGAGCGTGTTGCCGCGGAAGGTGCCGGTGTGCGCGCCGGGCCGCCAGCCGTCGTACTCCTCGCGGTAGACGACGACGGCGAGCGGCAGGCTGCCGCCGATCGCCTTGGAGAGCACCATCGCGTCCGGCACGATCCCGCTGTGTTCGACCGCCCACATCGCGCCGGTGCGGCCCACCCCGGTCTGCACCTCGTCGACGATCAGCGGGATGCGGCGTTCGGCGGTGATCCGGCGCATCGCGCGCAGCCAGTCGTCGGGGGCGGGGACGACGCCGCCCTCGCCCTGGACGGCTTCCAGGATCATCGCGGCGGGCGGGACGACGCCGCCGGACGGGTCGTCGAGCAGCCGCTCGACGTAGGTGGCGGACAGGTCGGCGCCGGCCCGCCCGCCGACCCCGAACGGGCAGCGGTAGCCGTAGGGGTAGGGCAGCCGGACCACCTCGCCGCCGCCGGGCAGCGGTTCCTTGACGGCGACGTTGCCGGTGAGCGCGAGGGCGCCGGCGGTCATCCCGTGGTAGGCGCCGGTGAAGGCGAGGGCGCCGGAGCGGCCGGTGGCGGTCTGCATCAGCTTGAGCGCGGCCTCGACGGCGTCCGTTCCCGCCGGGCCGCAGAAGTGCACCCGCGCGCCGTCGGCGAAGGCGGGCGGCAGGCTCTCGAACAGGGCGGTGGTGAAGTCGTCCTTCTCCGCGGTGGCGAGGTCGAGCAGGTGGAGCGGGGCGCCGCTGTCGAGGGTGCGGCGGATCGCCTCCAGGACGACGGGGTGGTTGTGGCCGAGCGCGAGGGTGCCGGCGCCGGAGAGGCAGTCGAGGTAGCGGCGGCCGTCGGCGCCCTCGACGGTCATGCCGTTGGCGCGCACGGGGACGATCGGGAACGAGCGCGCGTAGGTGCGGGCGGCGGATTCGCGCACGCGCTGGCGCCGCAGGACGGCGGCGGCCGGGGCGGCGGGGTCCTGGGCGGCGGGGGCGGGGACGGGGACGGTCGGACCGGTGGCGGGCTCAGCGGCGAGCGTCAAGACGGACTCCCAAGAAATTAGGTGAGGCTAACCTTACTTCCCCGGTCCGTCCGGATCCGCCCCCGGGTCGCCGGAACCACCCGTGCGGGTGACATCGGGCCCGTTTCCCCAACGAGCGAGCCGTCCGGAGGTCACGCCCGGCCTCCGCACGCGCCCGGCCCTGCCCCGCCCCGCCCCGCGCTACCCTCGCCGCATGCCGCCCTCCACGCCCTCCACGCCCGCCCGGCCCTCGCCCGACCTCGACACCGACACCGGCCTCGACCCTGACGGCGCCCCCGACGCCTACGCCGCCGAACTCGCCCGCACGCGCGCGTTCTTCGCCGTCCGCGCGGCCGGCTGGGACGCCAAGTTCCCCGACGACGGCCCGCGCTACGCCGCCGCCGTCGCCGAACTCGCCCTGCGCCCGGGCGACTCGGTGCTCGACGCGGGCTGCGGCACCGGACGCGCCCTGCCGCCGCTGCGCGCCGCGGTCGGGCCGGCGGGCCGGGTGTTCGGCGTCGACGTCACCCCGGAGATGCTGCACGAGGCCGCCGCCCGCCACCCCGGCGCCGCCCGCCTGCTGCTCGCCGACTGCGCCCGGCTCCCGCTGCCCGACGCCGCGCTGGACGCCGTCTTCGCCGCCGGGCTGCTCTCCCACCTGCCCGACCCGCTCCGCGCCCTCGGTGAACTGGCCCGGGTGGTGCGCCCCGGCGGCCGGCTCGCGCTGTTCCACCCCGTCGGCCGGGCCGCCCTCGCCGCCCGCCACGGCCGCGCCGTCACCCCGGACGACCTGCGCGCCGAGCCCCGGCTGCGCCCCCTGCTCGCCGCCGCCGGCTGGCGCCTCGTCTCCTACACGGACGCCGACGACCGCTACCTCGCGCTCGCCGAACGGACCGCGGACGGGCCCGCCACCCCGGCGTGATCGGGGGCGTGCCAGACTCGGGACCCTCCGCACCCGCCCCGGGTGCCCGACGGAAGGAGCCGGCGTGGCGCTCTTCGGCAACGCCCACCGGGTCGACAACGACGAGGCCCAGAAGGAGTTCGCCCGGCTGTTCGGCGAGGGCGAGCAGGTGCACGCCGCGTACCAACTGCTGCGCGACTCCTTCCTGTTCACCGACCGCCGGCTGATCCTGGTCGACAAGCAGGGCATCACCGGCAAGAAGACCGAGTACCACTCGATCCCCTACCGCTCGATCACCCACTTCGCCGTGGAGACCGCCGGGAACTTCGACCTGGACGCCGAGCTGAAGATCTGGGTGTCGGGCGCGGCACTGCCGATCTCCAAGAACTTCACCAAGGGCGTGGACATCTACGAGGTGCAGGCCCTGCTCACCCAGTTCGTCACCCGCTGACCCCGACGGGCACCGCACCCATCGGGCACCGCACCCGCCGCTCAGAACACCAGGGCGAGCTTCCCGTTCAGCCCGCCGCGCCGGAACCGCTCGTGCGCCCGGCGGACCTCCTCCAGGGCGAACACGGCGTGCACCCGTGGTCGCAGCGCCCCGGCGTCGACCAGCCGGGCGAGCTCGCCGAGCGCCGCGCCGTCCTCGCGCACCTGGTGGACGGTGGTGCGCACGCCCCGGCCGGACAGGTCGGGGACCGGGCCCGCCTGGGTGGCGATCGAGGCGTAGCGGCCGCCGTCGGCCACCGCCCCGGTGACGAAGGCCCCGAAGGTGTCGAACACGGCGTCGTAGCCGCCCTCGCGCAGGGCGCGGCGGTCGGTGGTGGCCAGTCCGGCGCCGTGCGCCCGGGCGAAGGCGGCCTGCTCGTCCCGGGAGACCAGGGCGTCCACCTCGACGCCGCGCGCCCGGGCCATCTGCAGCGCCAGCCCGCCGACGGCTCCGCCCGCGCCGGCGACCAGCAGCCGCTCACCGGCCTCCACCGCCAGCCAGTCGAGGGTCTGCCAGGCCGTCAGCCCGGGCAGCGGCAGGGTGGCCGCCGCGGCCGGGCCGGCCGTCCTGGGCGCGCGGGCCACCGCCGCGGCCGGCAGCGCGACCAGCTCCGCCCACGTCCCGCGGCCGGAGGCGAGCTGGTGGGACATCGCCACGACGGGCTCCCCGGCGCGCAGTCCGCTGTCGCCGCCGTCGACCACGGTGCCCGCCAGCTCCCAGCCGAGCGTCATCGGCAGCGGCGGCGTCCCCTCGCCGATGGCGCCCTCCCGGGTCTTCTCGTCGACCGGGTTGACGGCGGTCGCGGCGACCCGGATCAGCACCTCGCCGGGAGCCGGCTCGGGCTCGGGCTCGGGGACGTCGACGACCCGCAGGACGTCGGGGGTGCCGAAGCGGTCGATCCGGATGGCGCGCACGGGAGGCCCTTCTCACACGACGGCTGCTGTCACGGCGTCAACAACCGTCATGATCACGGGAATTCCCGCCGACCTCCGCCACCTTCGGTGCCGGTACCGCCGTCGGCACCGCCGTGGCGGCCGTCGCCGGTCCAGCGGTAGCACAGCTCCGGGCGGCCGACGGTGCCGTACCGGGGCTCGCGGGCGGCGAGACCGGTGTCCACCAGGTGCTCCAGGTAACGGCGCGCGGTGATCCGCGAGACCCCGGCCGCCGTGCCCGCGGCGGCGGCGGACAGGCCGGTGCGGGCCGTGCGCAGCACCCCGGCGACGGTGTCCAGGGTCGGTGCGCACAGGCCCTTGGGCAGGGCGGTGCGTTCGGGTGCGCGGAGCAGCGCGAGTGCCTGGTCGACCTCGTCCTGCCCGGTGGCCGGGCCGGTCCGGGCGAGGGTGTCGCGGTAGCGGGCGTAGCGTTCCAGGCGGTCGTGCAGCGCGGCGGCGGCGAACGGCTTCAGCAGGTACTGGACGACGCCCGCGGAGACGGCCTGGCGGACCATCGTCAGGTCGCGGGCGGAGGTGACGGCGATGACGTCGGTGGTGTGCCCGGCGGCGCGCAGCGTGCCGCAGAGCTGGAGGCCGTGGCCGTCGGGCAGGTAGAGGTCGAGCAGCAGGAGGTCGACGGGCCGCCCGGCGGCGCGCTCGCGTTCCAGGAAGCGCAGCGCCTGGGCGCAGCCGTGCACGGTCCCGGCGGTGCGGAAGCCCGGTTCGCGGTCGACGTAGAGGGCGTGGGCGGCGGCGGCCACCGGGTCGTCCTCGACGACCAGGACGGAGATCGCGGGGCGCGCGGCGCTCACGGGGCCACCGCCACACGCCCGCCGGGCCCGTGCTCCCCCGCGTCGTCCGCACCCTCCGCGTCCTCCGTGCCCTCCGCGCCCATCGCCCCCTCCGTGCCCCCGGCGCGCGCCGGACGGTCGAGCGGCAGCCGGACGGTGAGGACGGCGCCGCGCTCCCGGCCGACCTCGACGGTGCCGCCGTTGCGCCGGGCGGCCTGCGCGACGAGGGCGAGTCCGAGTCCGCGCCCGTGGCCGCCCCCGGTCCGGTCCGCCTTGGTGCTCCAGCCGCGCCGGAACGCGTCGTCGACCGCGTCCGGGGCGATGCCGGCGCCGGTGTCGGCGACCCTCAGCAGCAGGTGCTCGCCGTCGATCCGGGCGGTGACGATGACCTCCGGCGGCTCGGGGCTCGCGCCCGCGCCCGCGATGGCGGCGTCCACGGCGTTGTCGATCAGGTTGCCGAGGACGGTGATGAGGTCGCGCGCGCTCAGGTGCGCGGGGAGCACCCCGTCGTCGATGGAACTGTCCGGGGTGAGCGTCAGTTCCACGCCCCGTTCGGCCGCCTGGGCGGCCTTGCCGAGCAGCAGGGCGGCCAGGACGGGCTCGCCGACGGCGGCCACCACCCGGTCGGTGAGCCGCTGGGCGAGGGCGAGTTCGGCGGTCGCGAACTCCACCGCCTCGCGGTGGCGGCCGAGTTCGATCAGCGAGACGACGGCGTGCAGCCGGTTGGCGGCCTCGTGCGCCTGTGCGCCCAGCGCCTCGGTGAACCCGCGCACCGAGTCCAGTTCGCCGCTGAGCGACTGGAGTTCGGTGTGGTCGCGCAGGGTGAGGACGCGGCCGAGGCCGGTGCCGATGGTGGAGGTGTTGAGCACCACCACCCGCTCGGCCGTCAGGTGCACCTCGTCACGGACCGGCCCGGCCCCCGAGACGGCGGCCACCAGCGCTCCCGGCAGGCCCAGCTCCGCGACCGGCCGGCCCTCCACCACCCCTGCCAGGCCGAGGAGTTCACGCGCGGCGTCGTTGCAGAGCACCACCCGGCGGTCGCGGTCGAGCAGCACCAGCCCCTCCCGTACGGCGTGCAGGGTGGCCTGGTGGTACTCGTAGAGGTGGCTGAGCTCGACCGGGCCCATGCCGTGGGTGTGCCGCCGCAGCCGGGCGTTGGCGAGGTAGGTGCCGATCCCGCCGATCGCCAGCGCGCCCGCCGCGACACCGGCCAGGGCGAGCAGCGGCCCGCGCAGCCGCGCCGCGATGGACTGCACCGTGATGCCCGCGCTGACCAGGGCGACCACCCGGCCCCGCCCGTCCGCCACCGGGGTGACCACCCGCACCGAGGGGCCGAGCGTGCCGGTGTAGGTCTCGCTGCGGGTCTGCCCGGCGAGCGCCCAGTCGATGTGGCCGAGGAAGGTGCGCCCGATCTGCTCGGGCAGCGGGTGCGTCCAGCGGACACCGCCGGTGTCCATCACGGTGACGAAGGAGACCCCGGTGTCGGCCCGCACCCGCTCGGCGTACGGCTGGAGCACGGCCGTCGGGTCGGGCGCGGTGACGGCGGCGAGCACGTCCGGGGAGTCGGCGACGGCGCGGGCGACGGCGGTGACCTGGCGGCGGGCGGCGTCCTCCGCGCGGTCGGCGGTGAACAGGTACGCCAGCACCGCCCCGCCGGCCACCACGGCGGCGACGATGACCACCTGGACGACGAAGAGCTGTCCGGCCAGGCTGCGCACCAGCCGGCGCGGCGGAGGGAGGGGACGCGCGGACATGCCTGTCAGTGTGCACCACGGCCGCGGCGTCCCCGGGCGCCCGCGGCGTCCGCCGGTGCCGGCCGCCCGGTGCCCGCGTGAACTCTATGAACGCAAGCGTGACCGGCGTCACGCCCGGCCGCATAGTCGGAGCGGCCCACCACCCGGGGCCGCCAGGAAGCCGTCCGGCCGCGCACCCCCGTGCAGGCGCGCCGGGCGGGCACAGCACGGCGAAGGAGCCGCGGATGTCGATCACCGGAACAGCAGCGGGGGCGGGCGCCAGAGCGAAGGACCGCACCCACTACCTCTATCTCGCCGTGATCGCGGCGGTGGTCGCGGGCGTCGCGGTGGGCCTGGCCGCACCGGGCTTCGCGGTGGAGCTCAAGCCGGTCGGCACGGGCTTCGTCAACCTCATCAAGATGATGATCAGCCCGGTCATCTTCTGCACCATCGTGCTCGGCATCGGGTCGGTGACCAAAGCCGCCAAGGTGGGCCGGGTCGGCGGCCTGGCGCTCGGCTACTTCCTCGCGATGTCCACCGTGGCGCTCGGCATCGGCCTGCTGGTCGGCAACCTGCTGGAGCCCGGCGGCGGCCTCCATCTGACCGCCGCGCTCGCCAAGTCCGGCCACGCCCAGGCGGCCGCGGGCGGCGCGCAGTCCACCACCGACTTCCTGCTCGGCATGATCCCCACCTCCCTGCTCTCCGCCCTCACCGAGGGCAAGGTGCTGCAGACCCTGCTGGTGGCCCTGCTGACCGGCTTCGCCCTGCAGGCGATGGGCCCGGCCGGCGCACCGGTGCTGCGCGGCGTCGAGCACGTGCAGCGGCTGGTCTTCCGGGTGATGGCGATGATCATGTGGGTGGCGCCGGTCGGCGCCTTCGGGGCGATGGCGGCGGTGGTCGGCGCCACCGGCACGGCCGCGCTGAAGAGCCTCGCCGTCATCATGATCGGCTTCTACCTGACCTGCGCACTGTTCGTGGTCGTGGTGCTCGGCACGCTGCTGCGGCTGGTCGCGGGCGTCAACGTCCTCGCCCTGCTGCGCTACCTGGGCCGGGAGTTCCTGCTGATCCTCTCCACCTCGTCCTCGGAGAGCGCGCTGCCCCGGCTGATCGCCAAGATGGAGCACCTGGGCGTCAGCCGCCCGGTGGTCGGCATCACCGTCCCGACCGGCTACAGCTTCAACCTGGACGGCACGGCGATCTACCTCACCATGGCCTCGATCTTCATCTCGGAGGCGCTGGACAAGCCGATGTCGGTCGGCGAGCAGTTGTCGCTGCTGGTCTTCATGGTGATCGCCAGCAAGGGCGCGGCCGGGGTCACCGGCGCCGGGCTGGCCACCCTGGCCGGCGGGCTGCAGTCGCACAAGCCGGCCCTCGTGGACGGGGTCGGGCTGATCGTCGGCATCGACCGCTTCATGTCCGAGGCCCGGGCGCTGACCAACTTCGCGGGGAACGCCGTCGCCACCGTGCTGATCGGCCAGTGGACCGGGGAGTTCGACCGCGAGCGGGCCCGGCAGGTGCTGACGGGCGCGGTGCCGTTCGACGAGCGGACGCTGCTCGACGCCGACGCCGACGGCCACGGCGCCGACGGCCACGGCCGCGGCGCCGCCGGGCCTGCCGCGGTGCCCGCGGCCCCGGCGGTGGTACCGGCGGCCGCCGCCTGAGCCCCGGCCACCCCTGCCGCCCCACCTCCTGCCGCCCCACCCCTTGACTCCCCCGGTCCGGCGCCCCGCCCAACCCCCCGGAAAGGCGCCGGACCGGGGGTTCGCCATGCCCGCACCGCCCTCAGACCTCCTCGGACCCGCTGAGCGCCCAGCTCAGGCCGCTCGCCGGGTCCTCCAGCGCGAGGTGCAGGTGGCGCAGCCGGTCCGCCGGGTCCTCCCAGGTGAAGCAGCGCATCCGGGCCACCAGGGCGCCCACCTCCGCCCGGTCCACCAGGTCCGCCCGGTCCGCCCACCCCGGCCGCCGGGCCCCGGTCATCGCCGCCAGCGCCCGCCACAGCGCCAGCCGCCCGTGCGCCGCGCCGTGCGCCCGGCCCGTGACGCCCGCCTGCACCAGCGCCGGCCAGGCGAGCACGAACGGCAGGTACCCGCCGGTGACCAGCCGCCCGGGCGCGAGCTGCGCGGCGGCGCACGGCGCCGGCCCCCGGACGCAGACCGCCCGCGCCCACCCCGCCAGCTCGGCGAGCGCCCGGGTGGCCGGCTGCCCGGGCAGCCGGGTGCCGGGCGCGGGCAGTTCCACCGGGGCCAGCCCCTCGCGGCTGGCCGGCAGCGTCAGCAGCGCACTGCGCGCACCGCCGTCGCGCAGGTACTCGCGCACCGGCGCGCCCTCGGTGCGGCCCGCCGCCTCCCACGGCTCCAGCCGCAGCGGGACGCCCTCCCGGTCCGGCTCGGCGTCCCGGGAGAGGTCCTCGCCGAGCAGCACCCGGGTCTGCGCGACCAGCCGCCGCACCGGGGGCGGGCCGAGCAGCGGGGCGAGCCGTCGCCAGGAGTGCCGGGTCGCCAGCACCTCCCAGAGCGGTCCGGCGTCGTGGTCGGTGACGTCGGCGGCGGTGCCGGGCCCGCCGTCCGGGTCGAACAGCCGGGCCGCCACCTCGGGCGGCGCGGCGTACGCGATCAGGTGGCCGAGCGGGGCGGTCGCGGCGGCGGCCCGGCCCTGCGCGGGACCGCCCGGGGCACGGAACAGACCGCCGGCCGCACCGCCGGCCACCGGGTCGAGCGCGACGGCGGCGGCCCGGGCCTGCCGGTAGGCGCCCAGCAGTTCGATCCACCGGCCCTGGTCCGCCAGGGAGCGGAGCCGGTGCTCCTCGTAGGTGATCACGGTTCAGCGTACGGGCGGGAGCGGGGCGGCAGCTGACAGACCGTCAGTCCGGCGCGTCGGGGCCCCGCCCGGGGCCCGAGCCGGAGCCGGAACCGGACCCGTCGGCCGTCTCGCGCTCCCGTTCGAGGACGGTCCGCAGCCGCTCCAGCGCCCGCCGCCGGGTGAGGGCCAGGGTGGAGCGGTGGACGCCGAGCAGGGCGGCGGCCTCCTCCAGACCGTACCCGTCGAGGTCGACCAGCAGGACGGCCCGGGCCTGCTTGGCCGTCAGGCAGCCCAGCAGCCGCACGACCTCCCAGTGCGCCTGCAGCTCGGCCTGCCCGCCGGCCTCGCCGCCGAGCGCCTCGACGTCCTCCAGCGCCTCGAACGGGACCAGCCGGCGGCGGTCGCGGCGCCACTCGTCGCGGACCACGTTGACCATGGCGGTGAACGCGTAGGCGTAGGGCCGCGGATGGCCGAGGAAGCGGGCGGGGCGCCGGGCGATGCGCAGATACGTCTCGTGCACGACGTCCCCCGCGCCGAACGGATTTCCGAGCAGCCGCGCGGCCGCCCGGTGGAGCCTCGGCAGCAGTTCCGTGAACACCCGATCGAATTCCGCCGATTCGGCCCCGGAAAAGCCGTTCGGCCGCTGATCCCCCCGACAATCCGGCGCGCCCGCCATGCCGCCCCCTCGGACATCGGCATTCCGAAGCCCGGCCGGCGACCACCGGCCGGAGCAGCCATGACGCTCCCGCGCGCGATGGCTGCTCCGTCCTCCTGCCCGCTCTGAATCCCGGCAATGCATCGCGCGGTGGTTCGTTCGCGAATTCGCTCACGCATTCGCGTGTTCATCCGCGCGCGCACATTCCGGTGCGCACGTTCTTGCGAATTCCGTGCGGGCGCGCTTCCCCGCCCGCGCTTCCCTGCCCGCGATTCGCTGCCCGCGATTCGCTGCACGCCCGCCCGCGCTTCGCTGCACGCTTCCGTGCGCGCTTTCGCGGTGGCTCAGCCGCGCGGCGTCAGCCGGACCCGCATCGGGCTCTTCACCTGGAGCGTGATGCCCTGGCCGAGCCGCACCCCGTGGTCGATCGCCTCCAGGTCGAAGTCCCGCAGCAGCGCTCCCAGCGCCAGCACCGACTCCAGCATCGAGAAGTGCTGCCCGATGCACGCCCGCGGCCCGCCGCCGAACGGGTACCAGGCGTAGCGGTGCCGGGCCCTCTCCCGCTCGGGCAGGAAGCGGTCCGGGTCGAAGCGGTCGGGCTCCTCCCAGTGGGCGGGGTGCCGGTGGGTCACCCAGGGCGCCAGGATCACCTGGGCGCCGGCCGGGATGACGTGCCCGTCGACCACCGACTCCGCCACCGAGCGGCGCCCCATCTGCGAGGCGGGCGGGTAGAGCCGCATGGCCTCCTTCAGCACCCGGGTCAGGTACGGCAGCGCCTCCAGGTCGGCCGCCACCGGCTCGCGCCCGCCGAGCACCGCGTCCGCCTCCCGCTGGGCCAGCCGGCGCTGTTCGGGGTGCTTGGCCAGCAGGAACAGCGCGAAGGCGAGCGAGGTCGCGGTGGTCTCGTGCCCGGCGAGCAGGAAGATCAGCACCTGGTCGCGCAGCTCGTCCGGGTCCAGCCGCTCGCCGCCCTCGCCCCGGGCCCGCGTCAGCAGCTCCAGCAGGTCCTCCGTTCCACCCGGGCCGCCCGGACCACCCGGACCACCCGGACCACCCGCTCCACCGGTGCCGTCCGGGCCGTGGTGGGCCCCGCCGAACCGTTCCGCCCGCCGGGCCCGGTCCGCGATGATCCGGTCGCAGACCGCGTACAGGTCACGGCGCGCCGCACCGCCGCGCCGGTTGGCCGGCGTCGGCCAGGAGAGCGGCAACCTGACCGGCGCGAACCCGCGTTCGAGGACGAACTCCCCCAGCACCGGGAAGCTGCGGTGCACCACGTCGACCGCCGCCTCCACGTCCGATCCGAACAGGATCCGGGAGACCGTGCGCAGCGCGAAGCGCGACATCTCCCCGGCGACGTCCACCACCCCGTCGGGCGCCGCCCGCCACCGGTCGGCGAGCGCCCGGCACTCCAGCCCGACGGCCCGCGCGTAGCCGTCCACCCGGCGGCGGGTGAACAGCGGCTGGATCAGTCGGCGCTGGCGCTGGTAGTCGCCGTCCTGGCTGGTCAGCAGGCCGTTGCCGAGGCTCGTCCGCAGTTCGTCGTAGAAGCTGTTGTCCTTGCGGAAGTTGGCGGCCTGGCCGGCGAGCACCTGGTGGGCGCCCTCCGGGGAGAAGACGGCGTGGAACTCCGCGCGCAGCCCGGGCGGTCCGGCCACGAAGCGCACGACGTCACCGTAGTCGCGGCGGGCGTCGAGGTACGTCCGCAGGGGGCGGCGGGTCAGGTCGAACAGCGAACCCACCAGCGGCAGTCCGGGCGGGCCCGGTATCCGCTGCGAACCGGCGGCTCCGGCGGCCGCAGCCACGGTGACGGCGGCGAAGGTCTGCGCCATGTCCCCTCCTCGGTCGTTCCCCTCGTCCCACTTCCATCCACTTCCAACGTAACTGAGTGGTAATCACAGCAGAAGGAGCGTATGGAGCGGCTCGGCGGACGCCTCACGGCGCGCGCCGAGCCGTTCACGCCCCGGGGGCCTACTCGTACTCGGTGCCGCCCTTGCGGGTCAGGTAGGCGTCACCGACCACCTTGGCGATGGCGCGGCCGCCCAGCACCGGGCTGTACCGCTCGGTCAGCGGCCGGACCACCACGCCCTCGCGCAGGTGCAGCCCGCGCCCGGAGACCGTCTCGCGCCCCTCGGCGAGCGCCAGCACGGTGTCGGCCGCGAACGGCCCGCGCCACAGCTCTGGCACCAACGGCAGTTCGCCGTCCAGCAGTTCGGCGGCGGGCAGCCAGCGCAGCCGCCCGCCGGACACCGCCGAGACGTCGAAGGCGGCGTAGCCCGGCTCCGCGCCGCGCCCGGACCCGCCGTAGGTGAGGTCCTGCACGCCCGCGCCGTAGACCTCGCCGAAGATCCCGACCCGCTGCGCGCCCAGGCGTTCGGCCAGCCGCGCCGCGACCCGCGCGACCCCGTGCGCCCGCACCGCCCGCCAGTAGAGGTTGCGCTCGTCCTCGACGAGCGCCAGCCCGCGCGCGCCGACGCCCTTGGAGGAGACCCACACCTCGCCGGTGGCGGCGTCGTAGGTGACCAGGCAGCAGCTGCCGTGCAGCTTCTCGGTCACCACGACGGGCTCGCCGGGCTCGAAGACGTCCGGGAACCGCTTGAGGTTCTCGACCTCCACCCAGGGCAGCAGGTCCGGGGCGGACACGACGTCGCCGCTCATCGTGGTCGGCACCGGCGGCTGCCACTTGGTGACGCCCAGCAGCGCGGCGAAGTCCTCGCCGCGCGCGGCGGCCGCCCGCAGGTCGGTGCCGGCCAGGGCGGCGGGCCGGCAGACGATGCCCTGCGACAGCTCGCCGCGCAGCCGCACCGCCTTGACCCGGTCCGCCCCGCTCCCGGCGAGCCGCCCGGTCAGGCCGAGCTCGGCGATCAGCGGGGCCGGCAGCACGGCCTGCTCCGGGATGTACACGGCCCAGTCGCCGGTGCGGAACGCCCCCTTGGCGACCACCGCGCGGTAGAGGCCGACCTGGGCCAGTTCGAGGGCGTCGGCGTTCGGGTGCTCCAGAACGGTCAGCCGCTCGGCGGTGACCCGCAGCGTGGACATGGGCGTACTCCTCCCCGGGCTCGGCCGGTCGGCCGGTGCGCGGACGGACTGGTGGACGGACGGGGCCACTCTCCCGCTGCGGCGCGACCCCGCGCGAAGGGTTTTCCGGCGGCCGGGCGGCGCGCCCGCGGCGGGACGGCGGCGGGACGGCGGCGGGACGGCGCGTACGCGCCGCCCGGCCGAGCCCTGGCTCCTGCGAGGGAACAGGGGATCCAGGGCCCGCAACTGCGGCACTATGATCGGCATAAAGGCCGCAGATGCGGCCGTTGCTCCGCGCCCCCGCGGCGCGCCCAGGAGGGGAAGCAAGGCCATGACCATCCGCAGACTCACCGCCGCCGGCGCCGCGGCCCTCGCCCTCGTGCTCGGCGCCACCGCCTGCGGCAGCGATGGCGGTTCGGGCACCACCGGGAACGCGGCCACGGACGCGGCCACCGCCGGTGCCCCCCAGGTCTCCGGGACGGTCACCGTGTTCGCGGCCGCCTCGCTCAAGGAGACCTTCACCGACCTCGGCAGGAAGTTCGAGGCCGCCCACCCCGGCACCAAGGTCGGCTTCAACTTCGGCGGCAGCTCGGCCCTCGCCGCCAGCATCAACTCCGGCGCCCCGGCCGACGTCTTCGCCGCCGCCAGCGCGGCCACCATGAAGACCGTCACCGACGCCGGCGGCGCCGCCGGCGACCCGGCGACCTTCGTGCGCAACACCCTCACCATCGCCGTCCCCAAGGGCAACCCCAAGCACCTCGCCGCCCTGGCCGACCTGGCCGCCCCCGGCGTGAAGGTCGCGCTCTGCGCCAAGGAGGTGCCCTGCGGCGCCGCCGCGCTGACCGCCCTCAAGGCCGCGAACGTCGACCTCACCCCGGTCACCCTGGAGCAGGACGTCAAGGGCGCGCTGACCAAGGTCGAACTGGGCGAGGTGGACGCGTCGCTGGTGTACCGCACCG
The DNA here is from genome assembly GCF_042884635.1 of Kitasatospora sp. NPDC058115. Classification (NCBI taxonomy): domain Bacteria; kingdom Bacillati; phylum Actinomycetota; class Actinomycetes; order Kitasatosporales; family Streptomycetaceae; genus Kitasatospora; species Kitasatospora sp. NPDC058115. Next base: position 150,154 of record NZ_JBHVTL010000005.1, on the reverse strand, counting down.
ATGTGCGGGCCGATTCCGGGAAGATCGACGGCGTGGACTTCCCCGAGGCCGCCAAGGCCGTGAACGACTACCCGATCGCCGCGCTGGCCAAGGCCCCGAACAAGGGCGGCGCCGCCGCCTTCGTCGCCTACGTCCGGTCGCCCGAGGCGCAGCAGGTGCTGACCGCGGCGGGCTTCCAGGCGCCGTGATCCGCCGCACCGACGACGACGCCGACCGCACCGACCCCGCCGACGGCCCGCCGCGCCGACGGCGCCGGCGGGCGCACCGGGTGCCGGCCGCCCTGCTGCTCCCGGCGCTGCTCGGCCTGGCGTTCCTCGTCCTGCCGCTGGTCGGGCTGCTGGTCCGGGCGCCGTGGAGCACGCTGTCCGACCAGCTCACCAGCCCGCAGGTGTGGGAGGCGCTGCGCCTGTCGCTGGTCTGCGCGACGGCGGCCACGGGCGTGTCGCTGGTGCTGGGGGTGCCGCTGGCCTGGCTGCTGGCCCGCACCGAACTGCCGGGCCGGCGGCTGATCCGGGCCCTGGTGACGCTGCCGCTGGTGCTGCCGCCGGTGGTCGGCGGCGTGGCGCTGCTGCTGGCGCTCGGCCGGCGCGGCATCGTCGGCTCCTGGCTGGACTCCGCGTTCGGCCTGACCCTGCCGTTCACCACCACCGGTGTGGTGATCGCCGAGGCGTTCGTCGCGATGCCGTTCCTGGTGATCAGCGTCGAGGGTGCGCTGCGCGCCGCCGATCCGCGCTACGAGGAGGCCGCCGCGACGCTGGGCGCCTCCCGGCTGACGACGTTCCGCCGGGTGACGCTGCCGCTGATCGCCCCGGGAATCGGGGCGGGCGCGGTGCTGGCGTGGGCGCGGGCGCTCGGCGAGTTCGGCGCGACGATCACCTTCGCGGGCAACTTTCCCGGCCGCACCCAGACCATGCCGCTCGCCGTCTACCTGGCGATGGAGTCGGACCCGGAGGCGGCGATCGCGCTGTCGCTGGTGCTGCTGGTGGTCTCGATCGCGGTCCTGGCCGGGCTGCGCGAGCGCTGGCTGACCACGCCGTGACACCTTCCGCGCCCCTGCCGCCGGCCCGCCCGGGCCCCGTCCCCGGAGGCCTCCGCCGATGACCGCCCCGACCGACCGCACCGCCACCGGCCACGGCCCCGGCCCCGCCACCGGCCTGGACGCCCGGCTGCGGGTCGAGCGCGCCGCCTTCACCCTGGACCTCGCGCTGACCGCCGCCCCCGGCGAGGTGGTCGCGCTGCTCGGCCCGAACGGCGCCGGCAAGTCCACCGCCCTGCGCGCGCTGGCCGGTCTGCTGCCGCTCGGCGACGGCCACCTGCGGCTGGACGGGCGCGTCCTGGAGGACCCTGCGCGGCGGCTGCACACCCCCGCCGAGGAGCGCCCGGTCGGCGTGGTCTTCCAGGACTACCTGCTGTTCCCGCACCTGAGCGCGCTGGACAACGTGGCGTTCGGCCCGCGCTGCCGGGGCCGCTCCCGGCGCGAGGCGCGCGCCGAGGCGGCGGTCTGGCTGGAGCGGATGGGCCTGGCCGAGCACGCGGACGCCCGGCCGGGCCGGCTCTCCGGCGGCCAGGCGCAGCGGGTGGCGCTGGCCCGGGCGCTGGCCGTCCGGCCGCGGCTGCTGCTGCTGGACGAGCCACTGGCCGCCCTGGACGCCCGCACCCGGCTCGACGTCCGGGCCCGGTTGCGCCGCCACCTGGCGGAGTTCGAGGCGGTCGCGGTGCTGGTGACGCACGATCCGCTGGACGCGATGGTGCTGGCCGACCGGCTGGTGGTGATCGAGGAGGGCCGCCAGGTGCAGTCCGGCCTCCCGGCGGAGATCGCGCGCCGGCCGCGCACCGACTACATCGCCCGGCTGGTCGGCCTCAACCTCTACCGGGGCACGGCGGACGGGCACCGGGTGACGCTGCCGCAGGGCGCCGTGCTGACGACGGACGAGGAACTGTCCGGGCCCGCGTTCGTGGCGTTCCCGCCCTCCGCCGTGACCCTGCACCCCGCCCGGCCGGAGGGCAGCGCGCGCAACGTGTGGGAGCTGACGGTCGCCGGCCTGGAGCTGCACGGCGACCAGGTGCGGGCCGACCTGGCGGGGGCCGTCCCGATGGCCGCCGACCTGACCCCGGCGGCGGCCGCGGAACTCGGCCTCGCGCCCGGCTCGACGGTCTGGGCCGCCGTCAAGGCCGCCCAGACGCACGCGTACCCGGCCTGAGGGGGGCGCGGCGCGCGGGACGGTGGCGCCGGGCCGCCACGCGCAACCATTGGGTTGCACATGGCGGCCGGGACGTGGGACCCTCGGGCAACGGATCGAGGAGGGTCACGGCATGGTCGCCGACAGCATCCAGCGTGAGATCACCATCGCGGCGCCGCGCGAGCGGGTCTGGGAGGAGCTCACCCGGCCGGAGTTCCTGGGCGCCTGGCTCGGCGGCGCCCACGGACCCGTCGAGCGGGTGGAGCCGCCCGCCGTCCTCGCGTTCCGCCGACCGTGGGGCGACGGCGGCCGGAGCCCGGCCGACGGGGCCCCCGCCCCGGCGGCCGTCACCTCCGCCCTCACCTCCGCCGCCACCACACTGGTCACCCTCACCCTGACCACCGAACCCGGCGACCACACCCGGCTGCGCATGACGGAGAGCGGCTTCACGGCCCCCGGCTTTCCCGGGAAGGCGGCCCGGGCCGGCACCGACCGCAGCGGCACCGGCTGGACCCGCAGGCTCACCGACCTCGCCTGCCACACGGAGCGCCTCACGCTCCGCCGCTGACGACCGTCGGCCGGCGACCGCCGGCCGTCGGCTCCCGGCCCGCGCGGCGCGCCGTCAGCCGCGCAGCGCCGGGTGGTCGGCGACCACGGTGCAGCTGCCCGGGGCGATCTCGGTGAAGCCCGCGTCCTGGACCAGGGGCAGACCCCCGGCCACCAGCTCCGCCCAGGCCTCCGGGGTCGCGGTGCGCACGGCGAGCGCGAAGCCGCTGTCCGCCCACTCCTTGCGGTGCGCCTCGTCCAGGCGCCACCAGGCGAGCTGGGCGGCGTGACCGGTCTGCGCCATGGTCTTGCCGGCGCTCATCTCCAGCTCCGGGTTCAGCCACAGCACCGGGACCCCCGGCGCCGGGGCGTCCACCGGACCGCTCTCCTCCAGGTCGGTGCCCGACACCTGGAGCTTGGCGAGTTCCTTCGGCCAGCCGTCCAGCGGCACCGGCGGGAAGACCCGCACCTCCGCCTCCCGGCCCGTCACCGTGATCCCGGGCAGCTCCCCGGCCCGGCGCCACTCGCCGCCGCGCGCCCGCCGGACCACCTTGCGGATCCGGGCGTCCTCCCAGGCCGCGACCCGCTCCGCCCACTCCCCCTCGGCCCCGACGACACGGGGGTCGGCGAGCAGCGTCAGCACCGCGCGCGCCGAGGTCTCCAGCGCGTCGGTCCGCCCGGGGGGCGTCGCGCGCTCCAGCCGGACCACCAGCGGCAGCACGTACTGCGGCCGGGCGTCGCGGTCCTCGGGCGTCGGGTCGGGAACGGGGGTGTCGAACGGAGAAGTCACCCGACCAGCATGCCAGCCCCCGCGGCCGCGCTCAGCGGCGGTAGCCGCGGTGCGGGTCCCGCTCCTCCGCGTCGTCGTAGGGCAGGAACCAGCCCTCCGGGTGGGTGGCGGTCAGCAGCAGTTCGGCGCGCTGCTCCGCGGTCAGCTCCGGATCACCGTCGTCCGGCCCGTAGACGCCGAACAGTTCGTCGTGGCAGCCGTCCCAGTCGTAGTCGTAGAGGTCCGCCGGAAGGTCGCCCATCATGTCGGCGACCGACTCGGGCTGCGCGCCGAGCAGCGCCCGGGCGTCGACCAGCGCCATCCGCAGCGCGATCTCCTCCGCCAGGCAGCGCGGCAGCGGCCACTCGCCGAGGGCGAGGTCGTCGGCGAGGTCGTCGAAGGTGCGGGCCATGGCGCGGCGCCAGCCCCGGTGGAGGCGCCAGGTGCGCTGCGGCAGCCGCCCGAACACCGTCCAGTCGGCCTCCTCGCCGTCGGCGACCGGCTCGTCCTCGTGCTCGTCGAGGTCGTCGTAGGCGGCGTCGGCCAGCCCGAGCAGCTGGGCGTGCAGCAGACACGCGGTGCGCGGGGTGAGCGTCCAGTCGCCGGCCGCGCCGCCGCCGTCCTCCTCGTCGCCGCCGTCCAGCGGGAACAGCTCGGCGAAGTCGGGCGCGAAGTCCTCGGTCAGGCTGATCTCCAGCGTGCCGCCGATCGCCTCCACGCCCGGGATCGCCGCCACCAGCCGGTCCGGGTGCAGCAGCGCGCCGAGCGCCGCGTTGGCGTCCTCGGCCACCTCGCGCAGCAGCTCACGGCGCTGCCCGGCCGGATCGATGCCCTCGAAGTCCAGCTCCTCCACGGCCGCGATGGCCGCGGCGCGCAACGCCGGCCAGTTCGTGATCCGCAGGCCCAGGACCACCGTCGCCTCGATCTCCTGCGCACCGGAGTCCTCCGCCGCGCCCGGCCCCTGTGGATGATCGCTTCGCTCGCCCATGGGGCTACGGTACGGCCTTTCGGCCCTCCGATCACCGGTCTGTTCCGGCTACCCTACGCGTTCTCGCCGTTACCGCCCCGTGCGTTCCCGTGCGCGCCCCGCGCGCCTCTGTTCGACGACGTCCGAATTCCCGGCAGGATGGGCCCCATGGCAAACATCGACGAGTACGGCGGCGGGCAGCGCCCGGACGCCCAGGTCCTGGTGGTGACCACCAACGACATCCCCGGTTACCGGGTCGACCACGTGATCGGCGAGGTCTTCGGTCTGACCGTGCGCAGCCGGCACATCGGCAGCCAGATCGGCGCCTCGCTGAAGTCGCTGGTCGGCGGGGAACTGCGCGGACTGACGAAGACCCTGGTGGAGAGCCGGAACGAGGCGATGGAGCGGCTGGTCGAGCAGACCAGGGCGCGCGGCGGGAACGCGGTGCTGATGTTCCGGTTCGACGTCACGGAGGCGGCGGACGTCGGTACCGAGGTCTGCGCCTACGGCACTGCGGTGGTGATCTCCCCGGCCACGGTCTGACCCCCGGCCGGCGCGGCTCCCACGACGGGCGGCGGGCACGGCTCCCACGACGGGCGGGCGAGCGGGAACACCGCCCGCCCGCCACATGTTTCACCGGCGTGACTGTTTACGGTGCAACCACCCTCGGTGCCGCGTCGGAGCCCGGGACCGCGTCGGACGCGGGCCGCCGGGTCGACGTCCTGGTGATCGGCGCGGGCCAGGCGGGCCTGTCCGCCGCCTACCACCTGCGCCGCCGCGGCTTCGCGCCGTACCGCGCGGACATCGACGGCGGGTTCGCCGTCCTCGACGCCGACCGCGCCCCCGGCGGCGCCTGGGCGCACCGCGCGCCCTCCCTGCGGATGGCCACCGTGCACGGCTTCCACGACCTGCCGGACTTCGAACTCCCCGAACCCGACCCGCAGGCCCCCGCACGCGAGGTCGTCCCGGGGTACTTCGCGGCGTACGAGGCGAAGCACGCGCTCCCCGTCGTACGCCCCGTCAAGGTGCTGGCGGTGCGCTCGGCGTCCGCCCGGCCGGACGCCCGGCTGCTGGTCACCACCGACTCCGGCACCTGGTCCGCCCGGGCGCTGATCAACGCCACCGGCACCTGGACCCGCCCCTTCCTGCCCCACTACCCCGGCCACTTCGCCGGGCGCCAGCTGCACTACGCCGCCTACCGGGGCCCGGAGGAGTTCGCCGGCCGGCGGGTGCTGGTGGTCGGCGGCGGGGCCTCGGCGATCCAGGTGCTCTCCGAGGTCGCGGCGGTCGGCGAGACCGTCTGGGTCACCCGCACCCCGCCCGTGCTCCACGACGGACCGTTCACCCCCGAGTACGGGCGCGCCGTGGTCGCCAAGGTCGAGGAGCGGGTCCGCCAGGGGCTGCCGGTGCGCAGCGTGGTGAGCGTGACCGGGCTCGGCCCGTCGGTCGCCTACCGCCGGGCCGAGGAGCTGGGCGCGCTGCACCGGCGCCCGATGTTCGACCGGCTCACCGAGCACGGTGTCGCCTGGGGCGACCAGGAGCTGGCCGTCGACGCGATCGTCTGGGCCACCGGGTTCCGCCCCGAGGTCGGCCACCTCGCCCCACTCGGCCTGCGCTCCCCCGGCGGCGGGATCGCCCTCACCGGCACCCGGGCCACCGCCGACCCCCGGATCCACCTGGTCGGCTACGGGCCGTCCGCCAGCACCGTCGGCGCCAACCGGGCCGGCCGCGCGGCGGTCAACGAGATCGTCGCGCTGCTCGGCGCCCCGGCCGGGGCTGAGGGCGGCTCCGAGGGCGGGACCGGGACCCCGGCCGGGGCCCCGGTGCCGGCGGTCGTGCCCGCGTAGCCCGGCCGCTGGTCAGCGGTCGTAGTCGACCGTCACCCGGTCCGTCACCGGGCGGGCCTGGCAGGTGAGGACGTAGCCGGCCGCCAGCTCCTTCTCCTCCAGGGCGAAGTTGCGCCGCATCTCCACCTCGCCCTGCGTCACCAGGGCGCGGCAGGTGCCGCAGACCCCGCCCTTGCAGGCGAACGGCAGGTCGGGGCGGGAGCGCTGGGCGCCGTCCAGGATGGAGCGGTCGCACGGGAGGGTGAGGGTGCTGCCGCGCCCGTCCAGGACGACGGTGACCTCGCTGTGCGCGGCGCCGTCGGCGTCGGCGGCCGGGGTGTCGGCCGTACGCCCGGCGACCGGCTCGTCCTCGGCGTGGAACAGCTCCTGGTGCACCCGCTCCGCCGGGACGCCAAGCCCGGCGAGCAGCTCCTTCGCCCCGGCGACCATGCCGAACGGCCCGCAGAGCCACCAGTGGCCGACCGCCGCCGTGTCCACCAGCGCCGCCAGCAGCGCCGCGACCCGCTCCGGGTCCAGCCGGCCGCTGAGCAGTTCGGCGTCCCTGGTCTCCCGGGAGAGCACGTGGACCAGCTGGAAGCGGCCCAGGTAGCGGTCCTTCAGGTCGGCCAGCTCGTCGGCGAACATCACGGTGTCGCTGCGCCGGTTGCCGTAGAGCAGGGTGACCGTGGAGGTGCGGTCGGCCGCCAGCACGGAGGCCGCGATCGACACCATCGGGGTGATGCCGGAGCCGGCCGCCAGCAGCACGTGGTCGGCGGGTTCGGCGAGGTCCGGGGTGAACAGGCCGGACGGCGTCAGCACCTCCACCTCCTCCCCCGGCCGGGCGTCGCGCACCAGCCAGCGGGAGAACAGCCCGCCCGGCACCTCGCGCACGGCGATGCGCAGCGGGCCGCCGACGGGGGCGCAGATCGAGTACGAGCGGCGCTCGTCGACGCCGTCCACCACCCTGCGCAGCGTCAGCGTCTGCCCCGGCCGGAACGCGAACGCCTCCGCGAGCCCCTCCGGTACGGCGAAGGTCACCGCGACGGCGTCCTCGCAGAGCCGCTCCAGCCCGGCGATCCGCAGCGCGTGGAAGGACGGGCGGCGGGCGGGGCGCACGGCGGGCGGCTCGACGGCCGGGGCGGCGGGCAGGTCCGCGGAGGGGACGGCGGCCATTCAGATCTCCTTGACGCGTTCGAAGGGCTCGCGGCAGTCCCGGCAGCGCCACAGCGCCTTGCAGGCGGTGGAGCCGAAGCGGGACAGCTCCTCGGTGTCGGTGCCGCCGCACAGCGGGCAGCCGACGGGCGCGGCCGCGACGGGAGCGCCGACGGCCGCGAGCCGGGTCGGGCCGAGGCTCAGCGGTGTGCTCCCGCCGCCGGTGACCCGGCCGGCGGCGGCGCCGGGCCGGGGCGGGGCGATGCCGGCCTCGGCGAGCTTGCGCCGGCCCTCGGGGGTGATCAGGTCGGTCGACCAGGGCGGGTCGAGCCGCAGCCGGACCCGCACGTCCGCGAACCCGGCCGCGCGCAGCCGCCGGTCCACGTCGGCGGCCATCTCGGCGACCGCGGGGCAGCCCGAGTACGTCGGGGTGAGCCACGCGGTCACGGTGCCGCCGTCCTGCGCGACCTCGGCCAGCACGCCCAGGTCCGCCAGGGTCAGCATCGGCAGCTCCGGGTCCGGCACGGCCGCCGCCACCTCCCAGGCCGTCGTCCCGCCCGGCGCGCGCGCCCCGGCCACGGCCGTCACCACGTCGCGCCCGGGTGCGCGCGGGCCAGCACCTGCAGCTCGGCCAGCAGCGGGCCGAGCGCCTCGGTGTGCACGCCGTCCCGGCCGGCCCGGCCACCGACGGCCGCCAGGCCCGGCACCTCCGGCACCGTCAGCCCGGCCTCCGCGCACACCGCCGCCACCGCGCGCAGCACCGGCTCGCGCAGCGTCCCGGGGTCCACCCCGGCCCGCAGCTCCACCGGGTGCGCGGTGAACAGCTCCTCCAGCAGCGGCCACACGGCCTCCAGCCCGGCCTGCATCCGCGCGGCCGAGTACGGCGTGCCGTCGCCGAGCCGCAGCGTCCACGCGGTGGCGTACTCGCGGTGGTACGCCAGCTCCTTCGCCCCGCGCGCCGCGACCGCCGCCAGCACCGGGTCGGCGTGCCCGGCCAGCGCCTCGTAGAGCGCCCCGCGGGCGGTGGCGAACAGCAGCAGCCGGGCGATCGAGTACGCGAAGTCCCCGTTCGGCGCCTCGACCAGGCGGACGTTGCGGAACTCGTGCTCCTCGCGCCAGTACGCGAGGTCGTCCTCGGTGCGCCCGGAGCCGTCCGCCTGCCCGGCCCGGGTGAGCAGCTGACGGGCCTGGCCGAGCAGGTCGAGGCCGAGGTTGGCGAGCGCGACCTCCTCCTCCAGCTCCGGCGCGCGGGTACACCACTCGATCAGCCGCTGGGCGAGGACGAGCGCGTCGTCGCCCAGCATCAGGCAGTAGGCCGCGAGGTCGGCGCCGTCCAGGCCGGGCGGCACGGCGGTGTCCACGCCGAGCAGCGGGTCGGCGAAGCCCGTCCCGTACGCCCAGCGGCCCTCGCCCTCGGGCTCGGGGGACGCCTCGGCGAGGCTCAGGTACACGTGGTCGTCGGTCATGGTTCGGCTGCTCCCGGTCAGATGTGCGGGACATCCTCGGGGATGTCGTAGAAGGTCGGGTGGCGGTAGACCTTGTCGCCGCTGGGCGCGAAGAAGGGGTCGCGCTCGTCCGGGGTGGAGGCGGTGATCGCGTCGGAACGGACCACCCAGAGGCTGACGCCCTCGTTGCGGCGGGTGTAGAGGTCGCGGGCGGCGAGCAGGGCCATCCGGTCGTCGGCGGCGTGCAGCGAGCCGACGTGCACGTGGTTCAGGCCGCGCCGGGGGCGCACGAACACCTCGTAGAGCGGCCAGCCGGCCTTGGACTCGGTCACTTTCCGTTCTCCTGTTCCGCGTGCTGTGCCGCGTGCTGTGCCGTGTTCGGCGCCGCGTGCCGTGCCGCTCCCGTCCCCGCCCCGGCCTCGGCGCGGCGCTTCGCCGCGTACGCCGTGGCCGCCTCGCGCACCCATGCGCCGTCCTCGTGGGCCGCCCGGCGGCGTTCCGTCCGCTGCGCGTTGCACGGGCCCTGGCCGTGGATGACCCGGTTCAGCTCCGACCAGTCCGGCTCGCCGAAGTCCCAGCCGCCGCGCTCCTCGTTCCGGCGCAGCTCGGGGTCGGGGAGGGTGACGCCGAGGTGCTCGGCCTGCGGGACGGTCATGTCGACGAAGCGCTGCCGCAGCTCGTCGTTGGTGTGCCGCTTGATCCGCCAGGCCATCGAGCGGGCGGTGTTGGGCGAGGCGGCGTCCGAGGGGCCGAACATCATCAGCGACGGCCACCACCAGCGGTCCACCGCGTCCTGGACCATCCGGCGCTGGGCGTCGGTGCCGCGCATCATCGTCATCAGCAGCTCGTAGCCCTGGCGCTGGTGGAAGGACTCCTCCTTGCAGATCCGGACCATGGCGCGGGCGTACGGGCCGTAGCTGCAGCGGCAGAGCGGGACCTGGTTGCAGATCGCGGCGCCGTCGACCAGCCAGCCGATCACCCCGACGTCGGCGAAGGTGAGGGTCGGGTAGTTGAAGATCGACGAGTACTTCTGGCGGCCGGCGATCAGCTTCTCGGTGAGCTCGGCGCGGTCCACGCCGAGGGTCTCGGCGGCGGCGTACAGGTACAGGCCGTGACCGGCCTCGTCCTGGGCCTTGGCGAGCAGGATCGCCTTGCGGCGCAGGGACGGGGCGCGGGTGAGCCAGTTGCCCTCGGGCTGCATGCCGATGATCTCGGAATGCGCGTGCTGGGCGATCTGGCGGACGAGGGTGGCCCGGTAGGCGTCGGGCATCCAGTCGCGGGGCTCGATCCGCTGCTCCGCGGCGATGACGGCCTCGAACGTCTCCTCGGGCGACGCCCCGGGCCGCTCGGCCACCTCTGCTGTCACCACGGTCCCCTTTCGCTGGCTCTGTCCCCGCCGCCCCGTCGGGCGCCCGACAGAGGTAACCGACCAACCGTTCGGTCGGTACTATTGTGCGCGGCGAGGGGGCGGCTGACAAGGGAGCACCGCCGGTGGCGGGCCCCGCGGTTCCGGCCGTGCGGTTCGGGCCCCGCGGTTCCGGCCGTCCGGGCGGAAAACCGGTGGCCTGGGCCCGCCCGCGGCGCGAGACTTCCCGGCATGACACTGCACGCGGACGAGATCGCGGCCGACGAGGAACTGGTCCGCTCCCTGCTGCGGGCGCAGCGGCCGGACTGGGCGGGCCTCGCCCTGGCACCGGCGGGCGCGGGCACGGACAACACGATGTACCGGCTGGGCGAGGAGCTGCTCGTCCGGCTGCCGCGCACCCCGGACGCCGCACGGTCGGTACGGAAGGAGCAGGAGTGGCTCCCCCGGCTGGCCCCGCTGCTGGGCCGGACCGCCGTCCCCGCCCCCGTCCACGCCGGGGCGCCCACCACGGCCTTCCCGCTCGCCTGGTCGGTCTACCGCTGGATCGACGGCGCGGAGGCCGGGCCGGCGAGCGTCCGGGACTGGGCCGGGCTCGGCCGTGACCTCGCGGCGTTCGTCCGGGAGCTGCACGGCCTCGATCTGATGGGCGCGGTCCGCGCGGGCGACCTCAGCTGGTACCGCGGCGGCTCCCTGCGGGACTGCGTCGAGTGGGGCACCCGGTGCCTGGCGGAGTGCCGGGCGCTGACCGGTCCCGACGCGGAGCTGCCCGACGGGGGCGGCGGGCTCGACGTCGACACGCTGGAGCGGCTGTGGCGCGCCGGGCTCGCGCTGCCGGATTCGGCCGGGCCGCACGTCTGGCTCCACGGCGACCTCAAGCCCACCAACCTGCTGGTCCGGGACGGCGGGCTGCGGGCGGTCATCGACTTCGGCTGCCTCTCGGTCGGCCGCCCGGACGCCGAGCACTCGACCGTCTGGGACCTGCCGCCCGAGGCGCGCCGGGCCTACCGGGACGCGCTGGACCTCGACGAGGCCACCTGGACCCGCGCCCGCGCCTGGGCGATCGTGGTCGGCGCCAGCGGGATCGCGTACTACCGGCACACCTTTCCGGCCTTCGTCGCGGAGTGCCTGGCGCGCCTGCGGGCGATCCTCGCCGACGCCGCCGGGCTCGGGTAGGCGGCACCGGGAAGAGTCCGGCCCGCCGCGGGGCCGGGCTCTTCCCGCTGCTCACGGACCCGGAGGGGGGAACCGGGCCGGCGCCGACGGGCGGTGGGCGGTGGACGGTGGACGGCGGGCGGTGGATCCCGGGATCCACCGCCCACCGTCACGACCCGCCGCGCTGTGCCGCTCAGCCCTCCGAGCGGTCGCGCAGCCGAGGGAGCGGGACGGCCAGCAGCGCCGCCAGCAGGGCGATCCGCGGTGCCAGCTGGTCGATCCGAATATGCTCGTGCCGGGCGTGCGCGCCCCCGCCGACGGCGCCGAAGCCGTCGAGCGTGGGCAGTCCGCGCGAGCCCGGCAGGTTGGTGTCGCCCGCGCCGCCCGCCGGACCGCCGTCCAGTTGCTGCCCCAGCACGGCCGCGAGGGAACGAACATGGCGCAGCAACGGGTTGGCGGAGCGTTCGGGCCAGGCCGGCCTGCTGGACAGCACCTCGGTACGGACCCGCGCGCCGGGCCGGAGCGCGGTCAGCCGGGCGAGGTTGTCGAGGGTGCGGCGTTGCGCCTCGGTGGTGGCGAAGCGCAGGCCGAGTTCGGCCTCGGCCCGGCCGGCGATCACATTGGCCCGGCTGCCGCCGCTGATCCGGCCCGCGTTGAGTTCGGTGCCGGGCAGACTGACCAGTCCGCGGACGGCCACCAGTTGGTCGACGAGTTCGTCGACCGCCGAGACCCCCTCGGCGGCGTCGTTGCCCGCGTGCGCCTCACGGCCGGTGACGGTGAGCCGTACCCGGGTGGAGCCGCGGCGGGCGGTCTTCAGCCGGCCGTCCGGGTGCGGGGGTTCCAGGCCCAGGACGGCGGCGGCTCCGCGCAGTTGGCGTTCGACGAGGCGCCGGCCGTCCGGGCTGCCGACCTCCTCGTCGGAGACCACGACCAGGCGGACGGTGCGGTGCGGGCGTTGGCCGAGGTCGGCGAGCAGGGCGAACGCGCCTTCGAGGATGGCGAGTCCGCCCTTCATGTCGACCACGCCGGGCCCGCTGAGGGTGCCGTCGCGCTCGGTGACCGGCCAGTCGGCGAGGATGCCGGCCGGCCAGACGGTGTCGTGGTGGCCGACCACGAGCAGGTGCGGCAGGCTCTCGTCCCGGCCGTCCCACTGGAGGACCAGGTGGTCGCCGGCCGGACCGGGCTCGCGTTGGACGGTGGCCCCGGTGGCGCGGAATCCGGCCGACAACTCCTCGGCGAGCGCGTCGAGTCGGGGTGCGTCGCCGCTGGGGGACTCGATCCTGGCGAGGTCCGCGCAGCGTCTGCGGACGGCTCCGGCGAGGGTGCGGGCCCGGGTGGAGAGGGCCTGGGGCAGACCGGGGAGCGCGGCGGTGGGGCCGGACTGGCCCTCGCTGTCGGGGACGGCCGGAGCGTGGGGGGCCGCCGCGGTGGGTGGTGCGGCGGCGGCGGCGGGGGCGGCCGGGGCGAGGGCGGTCCGGACGGTGCCGGCGGTCCTGGTCGTGCCGGGCACGGCCGCGACGGGCGCGGCGCCGGGGGTCCCGGGCGGTTCGGTCGTGGTGATGGCGGTGACCGCCGCGGCTGGCGCGACTGCCGTCGCGGTGGAGGCGGCGGGGGCGACGGCGGAGGGGGCGGCGGACGGCACGGGGGCCGGGGGCGGTGCCGGCGCTGCGGTGAGCGTGCCGACGGTGGCGCCCGGAGCGGCGCCCTGGGTGGTGGCGGCGGCAACGGCGGTGGGAGCGACGGCGGTCGCGGGGGCCGCCGGTGCGGCGGACGGGCGGACGGCTTGAGGACTCAACGCTCGCCTCCGCGGCCGCCGCCGGTATAGAGCGGCCGGGCGGGCCGGCCGGACCGGGGTGCCGGGCGGACGGCCCCGGCCGTGACGGCGGGACAGCGGAGGTGGCCCTCCGGTCCAAGTGCGCTGGAACGGCTGGGCGGCGTCTGTGGCATGTACGTCCTCCTCGCTCGATCCGGTGGCCCCGATCGTCCCGGGGCCTCCGTGGACGGCGGCTTCCCTCGCGGCGGGCGCAGATCAGCGCACCACTGCAGGGAAGCCGAGATGTGAGCCTAGAAGAACCGTTCGGTTTCCTGCGAGGTGGCCCTGCTCCCAGCGTGCCGGGACCGGGATCCGCCCCGGCGCGCGGCCGCGGGCCGCGGTCGGCGCACGGCGTACGGATCCTGCCCGGCGCGCGGGCGCGGTCGCCGGATCGCGCCCACTTCCACCATGGACCCGGCGCCGGGGTTCGGCAGCGCGGGGCGCCAAGGCGCGCCTTTTCCAAGCCAGATGGGTGATGGCGGGCCGGTGGCGAGTACCGCGTGGCGCGGATCGCACATCGCCGGAACGGGACGATTCCCCCTCAACCGGAATGAATCCGGAGGAGGCCGGGTGGAACGGGCAACGACGATGGCCGGGGACGGTCATGGCGGGCGACGGTCGGTCAGGCCGGGTCGTCGACCACGCCCGCGTCCCGGGCGAGCAGCGCCGCCTGGACGCGGTTGCCGACGCCCAGTCCGGTGAGGATCCGGCTGACATGGGCTTTGACGGTGCTCTCGCGCATGCCGAGGGCGAGCGCGATCTCGGCGTTGGAACGGCCGACGGCGAGTTCGCGCAGCACATCGGTCTCGCGCGGGGTGAGCCCGGCCAGCCGGGCCCGGGCGGCGACCGCACGCGGTGCGCCGGTGCGGTGGTAGCGGTCGATGAGCCGCCGGGCGGCTGCCGGGTGGAGCATGCCCTGTCCGCCGGCGACGACATGGACGGCGCGGGCGATCTCGGCGGGCGGGGTGTCCTTCAGCAGGAAGCCGTCGGCGCCCGCGGCCAGGGCCCGGTAGACGTACTCGTCGAGGTCGAAGGTGGTCAGCGCGATGACCCGCGGGCCGTCGGGGAGCTCGCGCAGGCGGCGGGTCGCGGCGATGCCGTCGAGCCGGGGCATCCGGATGTCCATCAGCGCGACGTCGATGCGGTGCCGTCCGGCGAGTTCGACGGCCTCCAGACCGTCGGCGGCCTCGGCGACGACCGTGAGCTCGGGGTCCTGGGCGAGCAGGTCGACGAGCCCGAGCCGGACCAGCGCGTCGTCGTCCACGACCATCGTGCGGATCACGTCGCCTCACTCGGTGGGTTCGGGCCCGGACGCGGAGCCGGAGCCGGCGTCGCGGGCGGGGGCGGTATCGGAGGCAGGGGCGGTATCGGAGGCAGGGGCGGGGGCGGGTCGGCCGGGACGGGCCCGGGGGGAGTCCGCTCGGGCGGTCGGGCCGGCGGGCGGACCGGGGGCCGGGGCGGGGCGGGGAGACGGGCGGCCAGCCGGAAGCCGCCGCGGCCATCGGGGCCCGCGTCGAAGTGCCCGCCCAGCGCGCCGATCCGTTCACCGAGCCCGACCAGACCGTAGCCGCCGCCCGTGCAGGCACCGGAGGGTGCCGGGTCGCCCGCGCCGTTGTGCACCTCGACGGTCGTCGCGGGCGCCCCGTACTGGACGCGGACCGTGACCTGCGCGGTGTGCGCGTACTTGCGGGCGTTGGTCAGCGCCTCCTGGACGACCCGGTGCACGGCCAGCCGGTGGGTGGTCGGAATGCTCTCCGGGTCCCCGGTGAGGGCGAGTTCGACGCGCTGGCCCGCGCCGGTGGCCTCGCCGACCAGCTCGGCGAGGTCGCGCAGCGCGGGCGCGGCGACGGGTCTGGGGTCCGGGCGCCGGCCGGGCGGTGCGTCGTCGCCGTCGGCGGCGCTCGCGGGGTCGGGCCGGTCCGGCAGGTCGGACGGGTCGGACAGGCCGGGCAGGTCGGCCGGGTCGGCCGGGTCGGCCGGGTCCGGCTGCTCCGGCGGGTCGGCCCGGAGCGCGCCGAGGACGTCCCGCAGGTCGTCGAGCGACCGGGCGGCCGTCGCCCGGAGCAGTTCGAGGCGGTGGGCCAGGCGCTCGGGGTCGTCCGCCACGGTGCCGGCCCGGGCCTGGTCGCGCAGCACGCCGGTGTGCAGCACCAGGAGGCTCAGCCGGTGGGCGAGGACGTCGTGCATCTCACGGGCGATCCGGGCCCGTTCGGCGGCGCGGGCCTGCTCGGCGCGCAGCTCGCGTTCGCGGCGCAGCGCGTCGACCTTGGTGTGCAGGGTGCGGATCAGCACGCGGCGGCCGTGCAACCACAGGCCGAGGAAGACGGCGGCGGTGTCCACGAGGAGTTGGGAGCCGGTGATGCCGACCCGGTCGAGCACGGAGTCGGCCCGGAACGCGCTGAGCGCCGCCATCGCGGCCCCGGCGGCGAAGGCCGGTCCGGTGCGGCCCGTGGCGGCCAGGTGGAAGACGCTGAACAGGCCGGGGAAGGCGCGGTTGAGCAGTCCGCTGACGAGAACGGGCAGCACCGCGGCGGCGACCGGGTGGCGGCGGGTGAGCAGCAGGGAGAGTGCGGCGAGGGCGGCGCCGACGATCCGCAGCGGGCGCAGCGGCAGGTCGTGGTCGAGCCACTGGAAGACGATCTCCTCGGCGACGAGCACGAGGACGGTCACCAGCAGCAGGGTCTCGGTCAGCCGGTTGCGGCCGGGGGCGTACCAGCCGAACAGCGCGGTGCGCCCGGGCCGCGGCCCCTCCGACGGGCGGGGCGGGCGGGGCGGGCGGGGCGGACGGGGCTGACGGCCGGGGCGGGCGGGGCGGGCAGGGCGGGGCGTGCGGGGCCGGGGCAGGTGATCGGCGGCCATCCGGCTCCCTCCTCCTCTCCCTCCTCGGCGGCTCCAGCGCCCTGATGCTACGACGCGGCGGCGGGCCGCGGCCCCTGACGATCGACCAGCGGCACCCTCGACTTTCGTCGGGGGTGCGGGCGGTCGGTCGGCCGATCCCGGGCGGCCGGGGCGTCTCTAGCTTCGGTGTCATGACGACCGATCAGCTCCGCCCGGACCCCGTCCCCGGCTCCGCTCCGAGCCCCGGCTCCCCCGCACCCTCCGCCGCCGTCCACCCGGACGCCCTGCCCGTCGTTCCCGGCGGGCCCCGGGCGGACGGCGGCGGCGAGGGCTGGTTCTTCCTCTCCGAGGCGCTGCGCACCTTCCGTCTGACGGGCGCGGTGGCGCCGAGCGGGGCGGATCTGGTGAACGCGCTGGTGGTCCCGGCGACGAGCCGTCCCGACCGGCCGATCTCGGTGCTGGAGGTGGGCGCCGGCACGGGGGCGGTGACGCGCCGGCTGGTGCGGGTGCTGCGGGCGGGCGACCGGCTGCACGCGGTGGAGGCCAACCCGCGGTTCGCCCAACGGCTGCGCTCGGATCCGGAGTTGGCGCGGCGCGGGCCGGAGCTGGGGCTGCGGGTCTCGGAGTGCCGGGTGCAGGACCTTCCGGAGGCCCGCGCGGCGGAGTCGGGCGGGCCGGGGGGCGACGGCGGGGCCGGGCCGGCCGCCGAGCGGTACGACGTGATCGTGTCGGGCCTGCCGTTCACCAACTTCGCACCGGCGGAGGTCCAGCGCGTCCTCGACCTCTACCTGCGGCTGCTGGTGCCCGGCGGCGAGCTGACGTACTTCTCCTACCTGGGGACGTCGGCGGCGCGGTTGCTGACGTCCGGGCCGCGCCGGGGGGCGCAGCACCGGGCGGTGGTGCGGCTGCTGCGGCGGTTCGAGCAGGAGTACGGGCTGGGGAGCCGGACGGCGTGGCGGAACGTTCCGCCGGCGCGGGCGCACCTGCTGCGCGCACCCGGCGGCCGCCGGAACGCCACGCCGGGCGGGGGCGACCCGACGGGCGGGGAGGCGTCGGCCGCTCGATGATGGACCGGGGCCGCCGGCCGCGGCTCCGTGCCGAGCAGCAGTGAGCGAGCAGCAGTGAGGGAGCCACGATGACGGTCACGATCCGTGACGCCGAGGAGGCCGGCCGCTTCGAGGCGCGGGTGGGCGACACCCTGGCCGGGTTCGCGGAGTACCTGCGCAGCGGCGAGCTGGTGGTGTACCCGCACACGGTGGTCGAGCCGGCGTACGAGGGGCAGGGCATCGGCGGGGCGCTCGCGCGGGCGGCGCTGGACGACGCGCGGGCCCGGGGGCTGGCGGTGCTGGCGACGTGCCCGTTCATCAAGGCGTGGATGGCCCGGCACCCCGAGTACCTCGACCTGGCGTACGAGAACCGGAGCCGGGTGAGCGACTGACGGCCGGCTCCCGGCGGATTTCAGGTGACAGCTTTTGTCACCTGTCAGTGACGGGTGCACCCTGGCCCCATGTCCACCTCCACCCCGCTCCCCCGCGTCCCGAGGCGCAGCCTCGGCGCCACCGGCCCGGTCGTCTCCGCCCTCGGCCTCGGCTGCATGGGCATGTCGGACCTCTACGGCCCCGCCGACGACACCGAGAGCATCGCCACCGTCCGCGCCGCCCTCGACGCCGGCGTCACCCTGCTCGACACCGGCGACTTCTACGGCATGGGCCACAACGAACTGCTGATCCGCGAGGCGCTGCGCGGCCGCGACCGCGCGGACGTCCTGCTCAGCGTGAAGTTCGGCGCCCAGCGCGACCCCGACGGCCGGTGGCTCGGCTACGACGCCCGCCCGGCCGCCGTGAAGACCGCGCTCGCCTACACCCTGCGCCGGCTGGGCACCGATCACGTCGACGTCTACCGCCCGGCCCGGCTGGACCCGGCCGTCCCGGTCGAGGAGACCGTCGGTGCGATCGCCGAGCTGGTGCGGGCCGGCCACGTCCGCCACATCGGCCTCTCCGAGGTCGGCGCCGACACCCTGCGCCGCGCCGCCGCCGTCCACCCGATCAGCGACCTCCAGATCGAGTACTCGCTGCTCTCCCGCTCCGCCGAGGCCGGGATCCTGCCCGCCGCCCGCGAGCTGGGGATCGGCGTCACCGCGTACGGCGTGCTCTCGCGCGGCCTGCTCAGCGGCCACTGGCGGGGCGACCGCGAGCTGTCCGGCACGGACTTCCGCGGCCACAGCCCCCGCTTCCAGGGCGACAACCTCGCCCACAACCTCCGGCTCGTCGAGGCCCTGCGCGCGGTCGCCGCCGAGCGGAACGCCACCGTCGCGCAGATCGCCGTCGCCTGGGTCGCCTCGCGCGGCCGGGACGTCGTCCCGCTGGTCGGCGCCCGCCGCCGCGACCGGCTCGCCGAGGCGCTCGGCGCGCTGGACGTCACCCTCACCGGGGCCGACCTCGCGGCCGTCGAGGCGGCGGTCCCGGCCGGGTCCGCCGCCGGGGAACGGTACGCTGCCGCCCAGATGGCCCATCTCGACAGCGAGCGCTGAGCCGCGGCCCCGCCCGCGGCGCCCACCCGCCGCGGGCCACCCACCGTCGGCCGGCCACCGCACCCGGCCGGCGCACGTCTCACCCGTTAGGACGAACCTCCCCGTGGCCACGGACAGCGCGCTCACCGCCGACCAGATCCTGAGCGCGACGGAGGACGCCCTCAGGCGGTTCGGCCCGGCCAAGGCCACCGTCGTCGACGTGGCCCGCGCCCTCGGCGTCAGCCACGGCAGCGTCTACCGCTTCTTCCCCAGCAAGGCGGCGCTGCGCGAGGCCGTCACCGAGCGCTGGCTCGCCCAGGCCCACGAGGAGCTGCGCTCCGTCGCCGCCGAGTCCGGCCCGGCCCCCGAGCGCCTGCACCGGTGGTTGACCACGCTGTTCGCCGCCAAGCGCGGGAAGGCCCTGGACGACCCCCAGCTCTTCGCGACCTACCTGACGCTGGTCGGCGAGGCCAGCCACGTCGTCGACGCCCACCTGGGAACGCTGGTCGGCCAGATCGCCCGGATCCTGCGCGACGGCGTCGACCGGGGGGAGTTCCGGCACGCCCCCGTCGACCCGACCGCCCTCGCGGTGTTCGAGGCCACCGCGCACTTCCACGACCCCGCCCACGCGTCCGGCTGGTCCGACCCGGCGGCCGGCGACCGCTTCGAGGCCCTCTGGGCGCTCCTCCTGCGCGGCCTGGCCGCCGACGCCTGACGGGTACCCGGCCCGCCCGGGGCGGCGGGAGCCGCCGACCCGCGCCCGCCCTCGACAGCCTGCACGGCCTCGCCCTCGGCGACGCGTTCGGCGACCGCTGGTTCGCCGACGACCTCCACGCCGTCGTCCGTCAGGCCGAACTCCAGGCCCGCACCACGTACGTCCACCCGGACGGGCGCCGGACTCCCTGCCGGACGCCCGGTGGTCCGCCGCCGGGCATCCGGACGCCCTCCGGCACACCCGGGAGGGCTGGGACGACCTGGACACCACCACCACCGCGGGCGGCGCGACCGCCGGGGACGCGGCCGGGCCGGTCGCGCATCCCGCGCGACCGGCCCGGCCCCGAATCCGTCCCCGCTCCTCCCCCGCGCTCAGCTCCGGGAGTGCCCGAACACGAGCCGGTAGAGGATCAGCAGCACCAGGGCCCCGCCGATCGCGGCCCCCCAGGTCGCCAGGTCGAAGAACTGGGCCGTCACCGGGCGGTCCAGGACCTTCGCGGAGATCCAGCCGCCGACGAACGAACCGGCGATGCCGATCAGGGTGGTCACCACCAGGCCGCCCGGGTCCCGGCCCGGCAGCAGCAGTTTGGCCAGGGCTCCGGCCACCAGACCCAGCACGATCCATGCGACGAAGCTCATCCGTGTCCTCCCGCCCTTCGCACCGTACGGCGGCCCCGTGCGCGCCGTACTGCCTGCAAGGACGCCGCACCACCGGCCGGCGGTTCCCGCCCCCGCCGCCTCCGCTGCGGGAACGGTCGGCGCGGCGCCCTTTCCGCGCTCCCGACTGCCCCGCGATACTGCGGCCATGCGCATCCTGATCGCCACCGCCGGCTCCCGGGGCGACGTCGCCCCCTTCACCGGACTCGGCGCCCGCCTGAGCGCGGCCGGCCATCAGGTGGCCCTCGCCGCCCACACCGCGTTCGCCGACTCCGTGCGCGCCGCCGGTCTGGAATTCCGCCCGCTGCCCGTCGACCCGCGCACCGAACTCGCCTCCGCCCGCGGTCAGCAGCTGCTGCGCACCGGGACCGGCCCGCTCGGCCTCGTCCGACTGGCCCGGATGGCAAGCTCGTTCCTGCCCGCCCTCGGTTCCGGCATCGCCGCCGCGGCCGAACCGGGCGCCGACCTCCTGCTCACCACCAGCACCACGGCCCACCTGGGCGAGGTGGTCGCCGAGGCGGCCGGCATCCCCAGCATCACCCTCAGCCTCCAACCCCTCCTCGCCACCCGCGCGTTCGCCCCGCCCGTCATCGGTGCCCGCTCGCTCGGGGGCCCCGGCAACCTGCTCGCCGGCCGGGCCGTCCAGGCCGCCGCCGACCGCTTCGCCGCCCCGGCGGTCCGCGCACTGCGGCGCCAACTCGGCCTGCCCTCGCGCCCGGCGGCCCGCGACCTCGGCAACCACCCGGTGCTGAACGGCTATTCGCGTCACGTCGTCCCGCGCCCCGCCGACTGGCGCCCGGCCCACGAGGTCGCCGGCTACTGGTGGCCGCACCCCGACCCCGGCTGGCGGCCACCGCAACGCCTCCTCGACTTCCTGGCCGCCGGACCGCCGCCCGTCTACCTCGGCTTCGGCAGCCTCGTCGTCCCCGACCCCGAACGCCTCAGCGCCACCCTCCTCGCCGCCGTCCGCACCGCCCGGGTCCGCGCCGTCGTCCAGTCCGGCTGGAGCGGCCTCGCCGCACCCGACGGCGCCGACGACGTCCTCACCATCGGCGACACCCCGCACGACTGGCTCTTCCCCCGCACCGCCGTCACCGTCCACCACGCGGGCGCCGGCACCACCGCGGCGACCCTGCGCGCCGGCACCCCCACGGTGCCCGTCCCCGCCCAACTCGACGCCCCCTTCTGGTCCGACCGCCTCACCCGCCTCGGCACCTCCCCCGGGCCGGTCCCCCTCGCCCGGCTCACCGCACCCCGGCTCGCCGCCGCCATCCGCCGGGCCCTCGACGACCCCCGCCACCGCACCCGCGCCCGGTTCCTCGCCGACGCCCTGGCGGAGGAGGACGGCGCCGCCGAGGTCCTCACCCGCATCACCCGCGTCGCCGCACGGCACGGGCAGCGGTGAGCCGCGGCCGGCGCCGGTTCCTCGGCGGGGCCGCCGCGACCGCCCTCGCGGCCGCCCTCCCCACCGGGGGCCGGGCCTTCGCGCGGGACACGGGCTCAGCCCCGGACCCGGGCTCAGCCCCGGACACGGGCTCAGCCCCGGACACGGGCGAACGCGGCCTCGCCGGCCGGCTGCGGGCGCTGGAGCAGGCGCACGGGGCGCGGCTGGGCGTCCTCGCCCACGGCACGGCCACCGGCCGGACACTGGCGTACCGCGCGGACGAACCGTTCCCGATGTGCTCGACGTTCAAGACCCTCGCCGTCGCCGCGGTCCTGCGGGACCTCGACCACGACGGCACCTTCCTCGCCGAACGGCTCCACTACACGGAACGGGACGTCACGCAGGCGGGTCACGCACCGGTCACCGGCCTGCCCGCGAACCTCGAAGGCGGCCTGACCGTCGAGGAGTTGTGCGCCGCTGCCCTCACACACAGCGACAACGCCGCCGCCAACCTCCTGCTGCGCGCGCTCGGCGGCCCGACGGCGGTCACCCGCTTCTGCCGCTCCCTCGGGGACCGGGTGACCCGCCTGGACCGCTGGGAGCCCGCACTGAACTCCGCGGAACCCGGCCGGATCACCGACACCACCAGCCCGCGCGCCATCGCCCGCGACTACGCCCGTCTCACCCTCGGGAACGCCCTCGACCCCGCCGACCGCCGCCGCCTGACCGGCTGGCTGCTGCACAACACGACGGGCGCCCACCGCCTGCGCGCCGGCCTGCCCGCGGACTGGACCGTCGCGGAGAAGACCGGCACCGGGGACTACGGCACCACCAACGACGTCGGCCTCACCGCACCCCCCGGCCGCCCCCCGATCACCATCGCGCTCCTCTCCACCCGACACGCCCCCGCCGCCCCGCCCGACGAGCCCCTGCTCGCCGCAACCGCCGCCCTGCTCGCCTCCGCACTCGCCCGGCCCCCGGGGCCGGGGACGGCCGGCCGGGTCAACGGCCCCCGCGGGTGAGGCGCCAGGGCCCCAGGGAGAAGGAGAGCGCCGCGTGCGACGGGCCGTCGGGCACCCCGCCGCCGAGCAGCAGCCCGACCACCTCGGCCTGCGGCAGCCACTCCACCCGGGCCGCCTCGGCGACGTCCTGCGGTTCGCCGACACGGGTGCAGCCCGTGACGTGGTAGCTCCGGAAGCGGGCGTCGCCGAGGCCGGGCATGGCGTCGTACTCGGTCATCGGCTCGACCTTCCCGGGCCGCCAACCGGTCTCCTCCTCCACCTCGCGGGCGATGGCGGCGGCCGGCTCCTCCCCGGGATCGGCCCAGCCGGCCGGGACCTCCCAGCCCCACCGGCCGGTGATGAAGCGGTGTCGGTGGATCAGCAGGAAGCGCCCGTCCTCGTCGGTGACGACCGCCGTGGTGGTGGCGCGGGGCATGCGGACGACGTGGTGCTCGCCGCGGCCGGCGCCGGGAACCTCCACGTCGTCGAGCCACAGCTTGACCCAGGGCGAGCCGTACAGCTGCCGACGACCGTGGACCTGCCGTTCCGGTTGTGCCACCGAGCCCTCCTCGCACGTGTGCCTGCCGCTGCCCCGACTCTTTCACGAGTCCGCCGTGGTGGGCTGGTGGTCGCGGTCCTCGCGGGGGCGGGGGCTCAGCTGCCGGCGGACAGGCGGGGGATGACGGAGGTGCCGTAGGCGTCGATGGTGGGTTCGACGGCGTCGTGCATGGCGTAGACGGCGAACTGGTCGACGCCGAGGGCGCGGAGCTGGTCGAGGCGGGCGAGGTGGGTGGCGGTGGGGCCGATGATGCAGAAGCGGTCGACGATCTCGTCGGGGACGAAGGCGGTGTCGGGGTTACCGGCGCGGCCGTGGTGGCTGTAGTCGTAGCCCTGGCGGTCCTTGATGTAGGCGGTGAGGGCGTCGGGGACGAGCCCGGAGTGCTCGCCGTAGTGGCGGACCAGGTCGGCGACGTGGTTGCCGACCATGCCGCCGAACCAGCGGCACTGTTCGCGGGCGTGGGCGAGGGCGGCCGGGGAGTCGTCGGCGGTGACGTAGGCGGGAGCGGCGACGCAGACGGTGAGCGCGTCGGGGTCGCGGCCGGCCTCGGCGGCGGCGCGGCGGACCGCCTTGACCATGTACTCGGTGAGGAAGGGGTCGGCGAGCTGGAGGATGAAGCCGTCGGCCTGACGGCCGGTCAGGGCGAGCGCCTTGGGGCCGTAGGCGCCCATCCAGACCGGCAGGGTGGCGCCCTCGCCGACCCAGGGCAGGTGCAGCTCGGTGCCGTCGACCTCGGCGGTGCGGCCCTCCGCCAGTTCCTTGATGGCGTGCATGGCGTGGGAGAGCCGCTCCAGGGTGGCGGGCTGCCGGCCCGCGACGCGCATGGCGGAGTCGCCGCGCCCGATGCCGCAGACGGTGCGGTTGCCGTACATGTCGTTGAGGGTGGCGAACAGGGAGGCGGTGACCTCCCAGGTGCGGGTGGAGGGGTTGGTGACCATGGGGCCGACGGTGAGGGTGCTGGTCCCGGCGAGGATGCGGCTGTAGATGACGAAGGGCTCCTGCCACAGCACGCAGGAGTCGAAGGTCCAGCCGTGGCTGAAGCCGGCCCGCTCGGCGCGGACCATGCGCTCGACGAGCAGGCGGGCGGGCGGGTCGGTCTGCAGCACGAGGCCGATGTCCATGGTGGGCTCCGGGAGTCGGGACGGGGAGGCGGGTGGGACGGGGGCGGGCTCAGCCGAGGTACTGGCAGGTGTCGCGGCGCAGGAAGGTGCCGTGGCCGGCCCGGCCGAGCCAGGTGCCGCGGTCGAGGACGACGGTGCCCCGGGAGAGCACGGTGCGGGCCCGGCCGGTGAGGGTGCGTCCCTCGTACGCCGAGTAGTCGACGTTCATGTGGTGGGTGGCGGCGGAGACGGTCTGCACGGCGGTGGGGTCGTAGACGACCACGTCGGCGTCGGCGCCGGGGGCGAGGGTGCCCTTGCGCGGGTGCAGGCCGAACATCCGGGCCGGGGTGGTGCAGGCGAGTTCGATCCAGCGGCGGCGGCCCAGGCGCCCGTCGACGACGGCCTGGTGGAGCAGGTCCATCCGGTTCTCCACGCCGGGCAGGCCGTTGGGGATCTTCGAGAAGTCGCCGCGGCCGAGTTCCTTCTGGCCGGTGAAGCAGAACGGGCAGTGGTCGGTGGAGACCACCTGGAGGTCGTTGGTGCGCAGGCCCCGCCAGAGTGCCGCCTGGTGCTCGCGGGGGCGCAGCGGGGTGCTGCACACGTACTTGGCGCCCTCGAAGCCGTCGTCGCCCTCCGCGGCGAGGTCGTCGGTGGACAGGAAGAGGTACTGCGGACAGGTCTCGCCGAAGACGGGGTGGCCGTCGTCGCGGGCGCGGGCGAGTTCGGCGAGGGCGGAGGCGGCGGAGACGTGGACGACGTAGAGCGGGCTGCCGGCGACCTGGGCGAGCCTGATCGCCCGGTGGGTGGCCTCGGCCTCCAGCAGTTCGCGGCGGACCTCGCCGTGGTACCGGGGCGCGGTGCGGCCGGCGGCGAGGGCCTGTTCGACGAGGACGTCGATGGCGATGCCGTTCTCGGCGTGCATCATGATCATCCCGCCGTTGGCGGCGGCGCGCTGCATGGCGCGCAGGATGCGTCCGTCGTCGCTGTAGAACACCCCGGGGTAGGCCATGAACAGCTTGAAGGAGGTGGACTCGCCGGAGTCGACGAGGGTGTCCATCTCCTTGAGGACGGCATCGGTGACGTCGGAGACGATGGTGTGGAAGGCGTAGTCGATCGCGCAGTTGCCCTCGGCCTTGGCGTGCCAGGCGTCCAGTCCCTCGCGCAGGCTGCCGCCGACGGGCTGGACGGCGAAGTCGACGATGGTGGTGGTGCCGCCCCAGGCGGCGGCGCGGGTGCCGGTCTCGAAGGTGTCGGAGGCGTGGGTGCCGCCGAACGGCAGCTCCATGTGGGTGTGGACGTCGACGCCGCCCGGGAGGACGTAGTGGCCGGTCGCGTCGATGACGGTGCCGGCGCTCCAGGAGAGGGCGGCGTCGCTGCCGGTGGCGGCGAGGGCGGCGATCCGCTCGCCCTCGATGAGGACGTCGGCGTGCAGTTCCTCGGTGGCGGTGATGACGAGGCCGCCGCGCACGGCGGTGCGCCGGGATGCGCTGCTGGTCACAGGGGGTTCGCCTCCGTCAGGCCTCGGTCAGCGGGCCGTAGGCCTCGGGGCGGCGGTCGCGGTAGAACGCCCACTGCCGGCGGACCTCCTCGATCTGCCCGAGGTCGAGGTCGCGGACGACGAGTTCCTCCTCCTTGTCGGAGGCGACGTCGCCGACGAGCTGGCCGCGCGGGTCGACGAAGTAGGAGGTGCCGTAGAAGTCGTTGTCGCCGTACTCCTCGGTGCCGACGCGGTTGATCGCGGCCACGTAGTAGGCGTTGGCGACGGCGGCGGCCGGCTGTTCGAGCTGCCAGAGGTAGGCGGAGAGGCTGCGGCTGGTCGCGGAGGGGTTGTAGACGATCTGCGCGCCGGCCAGGCCCAGGGCGCGCCAGCCCTCGGGGAAGTGCCGGTCGTAGCAGATGTAGACGCCGACCTTGCCGACGGCGGTGTCGAAGACCGGCCAGCCGAGGTTGCCGGGCTTGAAGTAGTACTTCTCCCAGAAGCCCTTGACCTGCGGGATGTGGTGCTTGCGGTACTTGCCGAGGTAGCTGCCGTCGGCGTCGATCACGGCGGCGGTGTTGTAGTAGACGCCGGGCTGTTCCTCCTCGTAGACCGGGACGACGAGGACGAGGCCGAGCTCGCGGGCGAGGTCGCGCATCCGGCGCACGGTGGGGCCGTCGGGGACGGCCTCGGCCCAGCGGTAGTGCTCGGGCTCCTGGACCTGGCAGAAGTACGGGGCGTTGAAGACCTCCTGGAAGCCGAGGATCTTCGCGCCCCGGGCGGCGGCCTCGCGGGCGTACCGCTCGTGGAGGGCGATCATGCTCTCCTGGTCGCCGGTCCAGCGGGTCTGGACGAGGGCGGCACGGACGATCTGCGACATGGGTACCTCCGCAACTCCGCGGCCCGTCCGGGGGCGGGCCCGCGGTCCGAGGGTCGGCGGGCGGTGCTGCCTGCGGTGGATGTCTCCGAGCGGTCCGCGCATGGTCCGCCGGTGCGGCCGGTGCGCGGTCTACGTGCGTAGAGGGTGGGTGCCTCGACCGTAGGCCCGGCCTCGGTCGCCTGACAATACGTCGGACGCGATGCGCCCGGGGCGATCCTGGTGCGCTGACACGCGGGGCCCCGCAGGCGGGATGAATTGATGGGATGAAACGGTCATCTACCCCGGGACCGCCCTTCTTACTCATTCGGGTGAATCCAGGAGCGGAACCGCGTGGTGCGGGGCAGGAAGCCGGTGACACGACGTGGCTGTGGCGGTCGAGGGGGAGGTGGCCGGATGGGGACGGCCGAGGGGGCGGCGGAGCCGGTGCGGGTGCCGGCCTGGGGCGGGGTGCTGCTCGGGCTCGGGGTGCCGCTGCCGGCGGTGCTCGGGTGGCTGCTGTTCGTCCGCCGGACGCCCGCCGGCCAGGGCACCCTGGACGTCCGGCTCCAGCTGGCCGGCTCGCGGGCCGCCGCCGAGGCCGTGCTCGCCGGGCGGGCCCCGGCCTTCCGCGCCTCGCTGGCGGCCGACCTGTGGCTGATCGGCGGCCTCGCGGTCACCCTGGCGGCGGCCGGGCTGCTCGGGGGCTACGTGTTCACCCGGGCGCACTGGCGGCGGACGGCGCTGGTCGCCGGCCTGGCCGGCGTGCTGGCCGGCTGCTGCGACCTCGCCGAGGACGTCCTGCTGGACGCCGGTCTCGGCCCCGCCGGCCCGGGACCGGCGGGCGGGGACGCGCCGTTCGCCGCGGCGGCCGCGTTCGCCACCGTCAAATGGCTGCTGCTGCCGCCCGCGGGCGCGGTCGCGGTCGTCGTCTGCACCGCCACCGTCCACCGGGCGGTGCGGGCACTGCTGCCCCGGCCGGCGGAGGAGGCGGGCGGCGACGGCGGGGCGGGACCGGCGCTGATCCCGCCGTGGCCGGTGGCGACCGCGCGGGGCGGGCGCTGGCCGCCCGGCCCCCGGGCCCACGGGCCGCTCGCCCGGCACGCCCGCTGGCGCAACGCCGCCAGGGTGCCGCCCGGCCGCGAGCACGCCCGGCTCGGCTTCTGCGTCTCCGGCGGCGGCATCCGCTCGGCCTGCGTCACCCTCGGCGCGCTGCAGGCGCTGCGCCCCTGGCTGCAGCAGGCCCGCTACCTGGTCGCCGTCTCCGGCGGCGGGTACACCGTCGGCGCGATGCAGCTGGCGCTGAGCGACTCCGCGCCGGGCGGTCCGGTCCGGGCCCGCTCCGGGCTGAGCGCCGAGACCGTGCTCGAACCGGGCTCGCCCGAGGAGGACCACCTGCGCCGCCACTCCAAGTACCTGGCGGACGGCGCGGGCGAGTGGCTGGTGGCGCTCGGCACCCTGCTGCGCGGGCTGGTCGCGGCGCTCTCCCTGCTGCTCGCCGCCGTCCTGGTGCTGGGCCTGGGGCTGAGCCGCTGCTACCACCTCGTCCCGCTCGCCGACCTGGACGGCCCGCCCTCGGTGCGCTCCCCCGCCCTGTTCGCCCTCGCCGGGCTGCTGGCGGCCGCCGTCACCGGGTGGCTGCTGTGGTTGCTCACCTTCTCCTGGCTCGGCTGGAACACGCTGCTGCCCCGCGTCCTGCGCCGCTTCTCGCACGGCGCGCTGGCGCTGGCCGCGCTGACCGCCCTCGGGGTGCTGGCCGTCCCCGGCCTGGCATGGGGCGCGGTCGCGCTGCAGCGGGCGCTCGCGGTCGGCGCCCGGCAGACCGGCGCCGGCATCAGCCTCACCGTGCTGCTCAGCTACCTGGCGCTGCTGCTGGGCATCCTGTGGCACGGGCGGCACGCCATCGAGCAGGGCGCCGCCGTGCTCGGCGGGGTGCTGCGCGGGGTGCGGCACGGCGCCGGGGTGCGGCGTCCCGGTGGCCTCACCGGGCGGATCACCGAGTACCTGGTGCTCTGGTCGGCGCTGACCGCGCTCACCTCGGGCACGCTGCTGACCTTCGGCTGGGCGGTGGCGACCGGGCACGCCTGGCCGGGCGCGGTCCAGGTGCTGCTGCCGCTGGTGCTGGTCACGGTGGGGCTCAACCTCGACCAGACCTGGATGGGCCTGCACCCCTTCTACCGGCGCCGGCTCGCCTCGGCCTTCGCCGTCCGCCGGGTCGTCGAGGGCGGGGACGGGGACGGCGGCGGCGGGGCAGGCGGGGGCGGGACCGGCGGCGGGGCAGGCGGGGGCGGGGCAGGCGGGGGCGGGGCAGGCGGGGGCAGCGGTGAGGCGGCCGGCGGGGACGGGTCCGGGGAGGTGCTGGCCCGGCCGTACCACTTCTTCCGCGAGCAGACCCGGCTCAGCCACTACGGCGCCCGGCGGCCAGACTTCCCGCAGGTGATCTTCGCGGCGGCGGCGAACCTCTCCGGCAGCGCGCGCACGCCACCCGGGCGGCGGGCGGTGTCGTTCACCTTCTCCCACGACTACGTGGGCGGGCCGGACGTCGGGTACGCGCGCACCGACCTGCTGGAGCGGCGCACCCGGCGGCACATCGCGCGGGACCTCACCGTGCAGTCCGCGATGGCCGTCTCCGGTGCGGCGTTCTCCTCCGC
Organism: Kitasatospora sp. NPDC058115; assembly: GCF_042884635.1. Classification (NCBI taxonomy): domain Bacteria; kingdom Bacillati; phylum Actinomycetota; class Actinomycetes; order Kitasatosporales; family Streptomycetaceae; genus Kitasatospora; species Kitasatospora sp. NPDC058115. Next base: position 121,192 of record NZ_JBHVTL010000005.1, on the reverse strand, counting down.
GATGGGCCGCCGTTCCCGTGCCTACCAGGGGCTGTTCGCGGTGACCAACGCCCGGCTGGGCACCTGGCTGCCCAACCCGGCGGCGCTCGCCCCGCTCTGGGCCGCCGAGCGGGACTGGCGCTACGCGCCGCAGCCGGCTGTCCGGCGGCTCTCCTACCAGCTGCGGGAGGCCTGCGGGCGGTACCCGATGGACGCGCGGTTCCTGCTCACCACCGACGGCGGGCACTACGAGAACCTCGGTCTGGTCGAACTGCTGCGGCACGGCGTACGGACGGCCGTGTGCATCGACGCGAGCGGCGACTCCGCCTTCGCGGGCGCGCTCGCGGCGGCGATCACCCTGGCGCGGGAGGAGCTGGGCATCGCCATCACGCTGCGCGAGCCGGAGCTGCTGGTCCCGGGCAGTGCCGGGGGCGGCGGCTCCGGCGGGAGCGGGCCCGGCGGAAGCGGCCGGCCGCCGTTGCGCGGTCTGGCGGCGCGGCTGGCCGAACGGCTCTCCGCCCGGGCGGTGGTGGTCGGGGACATCGTGTACCCGTGGCCGTTGGAGCTCGGGGAGGCCGACGATCCGCCGGGGTCGGCCCGGCACGGCACGCTGATCGTCGCCCAGGCCGTCCTCACCCCGGGCATGCCGTACGAGCTGCACGCGTACGCGGCGGCGGATCCGGCCTTCCCCAACGACGGGGCCGGCGACCAGTGGTTCGACCACCGGCAGTTCGACGCCTACCAGACGCTCGGCCGGTACCTGGGCGAGCAGGCCGCACCGGCGGTCGCGGCGGCGCTGGCGAACCCGGGGGAGATCCCGGCGGAGGTCCCACCGCAAGCACCGGAACGCGCGGAACCGGGAGGAGCGGCGGAACCGGAAGGAGCAGGGGAGCCGGCGGAACCGGCCGTGGTCCCCCCGGACCCCAAGTCCAACGGCCGGCGCCCGGGCCGGACGGGAACCGTCCCCGCGCCCGGGCGCGCGCCCGGCGCGGAACGCGGGGCCACCGCGCCCGACCAGGGGCGCAACGGGCAGGGGCCCGACGGACGGGCGTGACGGGCAGGTGTGCCGGTGTGCGCTTGACTCCTACCGCTTCCGTCAGGAAGGATCCGGCTCATGGACACCGGCACCACTCTGGTCTGCCGCCTGCACGTCGACCTCCGACGCCAGGCGAGTTCCATCTGTGCCTGTTGTTGATCTCCCCCTCCCCCGCCGGCCCCGCCCTGTGACGCCCCCCAGGGTTCGCGCCGGACAGCCACACCCGTCTTCCTGACGCGCCTTCGCGCCGCGTTCGCCCCGCGCGAGCGCGCCGTCCGCCGACGCCCGACCGGCGCGGTGGTGCGGTCCCGTGCGGTCCGGCGCGTACGCCCCCACGCTCCCGTTCCCCTCCGCCTTCTTCCGAGGACACCCACATGAGCCTGGACCTCGCCTTCGACACCCCCGCCCCCGGAGCACCCGCCCCCGGCACGCCCGCCCCGGCCGGGGACACCCGCGCACCGCTCACCCCGAACACCCTGCGGACGATCGTCCGCGAGCTGGCCGAACAGCCCGACCAGTGGATCCACCACGTACGGCTCTCCACCGAGGAGCGCTGGTACCGGCGGCTGGCCGCCGACGAGGACCACGAGGTCTGGCTGATCAGCTGGCTGCCGGGCCAGTCCACCGGCTTCCACGACCACGGCGGCTCGCGCGGCGCGTTCACCGTGGCGCTGGGCGAGCTGGAGGAACTCTCGCTGGGCGGCCCCGAACAGGGCCTGCTGATCCGGCGGGTGCAGTCCGGCACCGTCCGCGCGTTCGGCCCGGAGTACGTGCACGACGTCCGCAACACCGCGTCCGGCCCGGCCGTGACGCTGCACGCCTACTCGCCGCCGCTGAGCTCGATGGCGCACTACGAACTGCGGGCCGGCGGTCTGGTCCGCACCTCCGAGGAAGGACCCGACCAGTGGTGACCACGATCGACGACCTGCTCGCCCGCTCCCGCGAGGGCGTCCGGCGGCCCGGCGCCGAGGAGGCGCACCGCGCCCAGCGCGACGGCGCCCTGCTGGTGGACATCCGCCCGGCGGCGCAGCGCGCGGCCGAGGGGGAGATCCCCGACGCGCTGATCATCGAGCGCAACGTCCTGGAGTGGCGGCTGGACCCGGCGGGGAGCCACCGGATCCCCGAGGCCACCGGGTACGACCTGGAGGTGATCCTGGTCTGCTCGGAGGGGTACGCGTCGAGCCTGGCGGCGGCGTCGCTGCGTGAGCTGGGACTGCACCGGGCGACCGACCTGGACGGCGGCTTCGTCGGCTGGGCGGCGGCCGGGCTGCCGACCCGTCAGGGCGGCTGAGCGGGCCCTGCCGTGAACCCGGCCGGTGGTCGGATCCGTGCGGGCCGCGACGCCCGGCGGATCCGACCACGGCTGGGAAATCAGGGACACAAGGGTCGTCAGGTCATAGGCTGATCAGAGTTTCCACCGCCGCCAGGGCGGGCAGCCACGCGAGCGACAGGCACACCGACCGAGACCGACAGACCGACAGACGACACCACAGGCGCCGCCGCCGGGGGCCGCCGGGACGAGGAAACACCCCGTGATCAGATTCGACGGCGCGGGCAAGCGCCACCCCGACGGCACGGTCGCCGTCGAGGGCCTCGACCTCGACGTCCCCACCGGCCGGACCACCGTGCTGGTCGGCCCGTCCGGCTGCGGGAAGACCACCCTGCTGCGGATGGTCAACCGCATGGTCGAGCCGACCTCGGGCCGGGTCCTGCTGGACGGCACCGACGTGGCGGCGCTGGATCCGGCCAAGCTGCGACGCGGCATCGGGTACGTGATCCAGCAGGCCGGGCTGTTCCCGCACCGCCGGGTGATCGACAACGTCGCGACCGTCCCCTACCTGCTCGGCTGGGACCGCAGGAAGGCCCGCGCCCGGGCGGCCGAGCTGCTCGACCTGGTGGGGCTCGCCCCCGAGACCGCCAAGCGGTACCCGTTCCAGCTCTCCGGCGGCCAGCAGCAGCGGGTCGGCGTCGCTCGGGCGCTGGCCGCCGATCCGCCGGTCCTGCTGATGGACGAGCCGTTCAGCGCCGTCGACCCGGTGGTGCGGGCCGGGCTCCAGGAGGAGCTGCTGCGCCTGCAGTCCGAGCTGCACAAGACGGTGCTGTTCGTGACGCACGACATCGAGGAGGCCGTCCGGCTCGGCGACCAGGTGGTGGTGCTGCGCGAGCGGGGCCGGATCGCCCAGCTGGCGGACCCGCACACGCTGCTCACGGCGCCCGCCGACGCGGACGTCGCCGCCTTCCTCGGCCGCGACCGGGGCCTGCGCGGGCTCGGGCTGCGGCCGGCCGCGGCGGTCGCGGTGCGGCCGATACCGGCCGGGACCGGCGGAGCGCTCTTCGGCGGTTGGGAACTCGTGCTGGACGACGAGCGCCGCCCGATCGGGTGGATCGACCGGGACGCGGCGGGGGCCGCCCTGCAGCCCGCGCCCGGGTTCCGGCCCGGGACCGACACGCTGCGCGCGGCGCTGGACGCCGCCGTGCTCTCCCCCGCCGGGATCGCCACCGCCCTGGACACCGACGGCCGGGTGACCGGTACGGCCGACCGCGAGGCCGTCCTGGCGGCGCTCGCCGCGCCCCCGGCCCCCTCGCCCGTCGTCGCCCGGGTCCCCCCGGCGGACCGGGCCGGCGCGGACACGGCCGGAACGGGCGGTCCGGACGCCCCCGCCGCAGAAGCATCCGCCGCGGACGCACCCGGCGCGCACGCCCCCGGCGCCGGTGAGCCCGAGAAGGACGGAGCCACCGGTGGACGATGAACCGATCGTCCGCTGGTACTGGATCGGCGACCACCTCGGCTACCTCGGTGACCTGCTCGCCGACCACGCCGCGATCGCGCTGCTCCCGGTCCTGATCGGCCTGCTGCTGGCGGTCCCGCTCGGCCTGGCCTGCACCCGCTACCCGCGCCTCTACCAGCCGCTCGCCGCCGTCTTCAACATCGTCTACGCCCTGCCCTCGCTGGCCGTCTTCGTGGTGCTCATCCCCTACACGGGGCTCGCCACCCAGGCCACCGTGATGATCCCGCTCACCTTCTACGCACTCGCCGTGCTGCTGCCCACCACCGTGGACGGGCTGCGCGCCGTGCCCGACCCGGTGCGCCAGGCCGCGACCGCGATGGGGTACGGACCGTGGCACCGGCTGGCCGCGGTGGAACTGCCCGCCGCCGTCCCCTATCTGGTGGCCGGTCTGCGGGTGGCCGCCGTCTCCAGCATCTCGCTGGCCTCGGTGGGCGCGCTGGTCGGGCGCGGCGGCCTCGGCTACCTGTTCGTCGACGGCTTCCAGCGCACCTTCCCGACCCCGATCGTGGCCGGAATCGTACTGATCGCCGCGCTCGCCCTGGCCGTGGACCTGCTGCTGGTCGGCGCCCGCCGGCTGCTGGCGCCGTGGGCCGTGCGGGAGAGGGGGGCGGGCCGGTGAACTGGCTCACCTGGCTGGGGGACTTCTTCTCCGACCCGGACCGCCGCAGCGGCCCGAACTCGATCGTCAACCGGATCGCCGAGCACCTGCTGTTCTCCGGCGAGGCGCTGCTCTTCGCCGCGCTGCTGGCCGTCCCGCTCGGGCTGCTGATCGGCTACACCGGGCGCGGCGTCACCGCCGTGACCGCGCTGGCCGGCGCCGCCCGCGCGCTGCCGACGCTCGGGCTGGTGACGCTGGCGGTGCTGCTCGCCGGGGTCGGCGACACCGCCGTCCTGGTGCCCCTGGTCGCGCTGGCCGCGCCGCCGCTGCTGGTCGCCGCCGTCGAGGGGGTGCGCGGTACCGACCCGGACGTGCGGGACGCGGCGCGCGGCGTCGGGCTGACGCATCCGCAGGTGCTGCGGCAGGTCTGCGTGCCGTCCGCGCTGCCGACCCTGCTGGCCGGCTTCCGGACGGCGACCGTGCAGGTGATCGCGACGGCGACGGTGGCCGCGTACGTCGGGCTCGGCGGTCTGGGCCGGTACGTCGTCGACGGCCTGGCCACCCGGGACTACGCGATGACGGTCGGCGGCGCGCTGCTGGTCGTGCTGCTCGCCGTCGGGGCCCAGGCGTTCTTCGCCCTGCTCGCCCGCTACGCGCTGCCGCCCGGGCTGCGCGCCCAGCAGCTGGCCGCGGCCCGGCAGCCGACGTGACCGTTCCGGCCCGCTCCCCTCACTCCCGAGCCTCCTTCACCTCCCTCACCTCCTTCACCTCCTTCGACCGACCGTGACGTCCACCTCGAAAGGACACCCATCACCATGTCGACATCCGTATCCACGCCGCTGAGAACGGTGAAGGCCGGCCGCCGGGCCGCCGCGCTGGCCGCCCTCGCGGCGCTCGCCCTGACCGCGACCGCCTGCTCCTCCTCCGGCGGCGACCCGCTCGGCGGCAAGGACTCGGCGGCCCCGGCGCCCGCCGGCAGCGCCACCGCGGGTGCCCCGGCCGGCGGGACGGTCGTGGTCGGCTCGGCCAACTTCCCCGAGAACGTGCTGCTCGGCTCGATCTACTCGCAGGCGCTCAAGGCCAAGGGCGTGAAGGTCGAGGAGAAGTTCAACATCGGCAGCCGCGAGGTGCTCTACGGGCAGCTGCTGAGCGGCAGCCTGTCCGTGCTGCCCGAGTACAACGGCTCGCTGCTCGCCTACCTCGGCGGCAAGTCCGCGGATCCGGGCACGAGCGCCGTCAACGCCGAGCTGGCCAAGGCGCTGCCCGCCTCGCTCGCGGTCCTGGACTCCTCCCCCGCCGAGGACAAGGACACCTTGAGCGTCAGCCAGGAGACCGCCGACAAGTACGGGTTGAAGTCGATCGCCGACCTGGCCGGCAAGGCGGGCGAGTTGACCATCGGCGGCCCGCCGGAGTTCAAGTCGCGCCAGGAACAGCCGCTCAAGGACGTCTACGGCGTGACGTTCAAGGAGTGGAAGTCGACCGGCGAGACCACCGCCAACGCGGTCAAGGACGGCTCGGTGCAGGTCGGCAACGTCTTCTCCACGGACCCCAAGATCACGCAGTTGAAGCTCGTCCCGCTGACCGACCCGAAGAACCTGTTCGCCGCCCAGAACGTCACGCCGCTGGTCAACAAGGCCAAGGTGGACACGACGGCGACCGGCGCGCTCAACGCGGTGTCGGCCAAGCTGGACACGGCGGGGCTGCTGGCGCTGATGAAGAAGGTCGCGGTCGACAAGGAGGACCCGTCGGCGGTGGCCAAGGACTGGCTGAAGAGCAACGGGCTCTCCTGACCACGCCGGATGCCGGGCCCGGGAGCCGATCCCGGGTCCGGCAGCACCTTCCCCAGAACGGCGCGAACATGACAGTGTGACGGCATGCGCACTCGCCTTCTCGCCGCCACCCTCACGGCCCTGGCCGCGGTGAGCCTCGCCGCGTGCTCCGGCTCCGGCTCGGGCTCCGCCACCACCGCGGCCGGCACCACCCCGGCCGGAACCGCCGCGGCCGGCCCCACCGAGGCCGCCGCACCGGGCGCCCCCGCACCATCGGGAACGCCGGCCGCGACGCCGGCCGCGACCGCCTCCGCCCCGGCACCGGGCGCCTCCGACGCGCCCGACGCCCCGGTCGCGTCGGGCGCGGCCCCCTCCCGCCCCGGCAGCCCGGCCGGCGCACCGGCCACCGCCCCCACGGCCGCGACCGTTCCCCCGGCGCCCCCCGCGGCGGGGGCCACCGGCACCCCACCGGCGGCCGGCTCCCCCGCCGATCCCCCGGCGGCGCCGAAGCCGGCACCCCCCGCCGACGCCGGGCTGCCGGCCGCACCCGCCGCGGACGTCACCGCGCGGCTGATCGCCGCACTGGAGGCGATCGACCCGGCGATCGTCGGCGGCAATCCCGAACAGGCCGTCGACCGGGCCCGCAACCAGTGCCAGGCGATGTACCGGTTCCCCAAGGACCGGGCCAAGTTGGCCGAGCTGGCCGACCAGCGCTTTACGGATCCCGCCCATCCCCTGGGTTTCGGACCGGAGAAGGCGGACAAGATCCTGGACGCGCTGCGCACCACCCTCTGCCCGCCGGCCTGAACCGCCGGCACCCCCCGAACGGCCCGGTGTCCTGAGCTCCGGGCCACCGTGGCCGCGCGCGACGACCACCGCGCGGCCACGGCCCACCCCCTGGATCAGACCAGGCTCCAGGCGGTGTCCTTGTCGTCGGACGTGATGAAGTCCACGGGTTCCTCCTTTCCGGGGGTCGACAGGCGCGAGAACGCACAGACACGGAGCGCACCGTCACGCCGCCGCGGCGCCGGCCATGACGGGCGCACGGGCGCGGTGGTGCGCCTTGCGGACGCCCGGTGCACGGGCGCGTGGGAGTGAAGAGCCGTCCACGGCGGCGCACGCCCGGGAGATCGGGCGCACGCAGGCACGGGAGGGCGAAGGATCGGCAGAACGGACGAACGGGAGCGGGCGCGGACGGGGCCGGTCCGGCCGCCGGCCGCCGATGGCGGCGGGCCGGGACCCGGGAGCCGGGGGCTCACCGGTGCGGGCGGCAGCCGCCCTCTCTGTCGGACTTCCAGTCGAGGTCTCGCATGCCCCGATGATGTCGGAGCGGCCGACCGGGCCACAAGCGGATTTGTCGGCGGTTGACCCTCACTCGGCCAACCTCGAACCGGCTGCGGTTCGCTGACGAACTGTAAGGACTCTTGACAGACGAGTGGTCTAGTCCAACCATAGGCATGTCGATCCGACCGGGATGCACTGTGGGGGTGTGACCACCGGCGGCTGAGGCACTGCCCTGCCATGCCCTGCTCTGCTCCGCCCCCAGGCCCCGTCACGGCGTCCGCGCGTCCGCGCACGCCGTCCGTCCGTGCCGCGCGCCTGCGGGTCCCGCACACCCCCGCGCCACCGTCCCGCCGCACGCCCCTCTCCCCTACGAGGGTTCCGCACGCCCCTGCACGCCCCCGCAAGGCCCGCAGCGCAGTTCTGCGGGCGCAGTTCCGCACGCTTCACCAACGCCCTGCCCCACCACGTCTGTTGGAGAACCCATGCGTCTACACAGAACAGTTCAGGCCGCCCTGACGGCCTGCGCCACGCTCGTCGCCTCGGCCGGCCTGGTCGCCGGCGCGGTGTCGGCCGGCGCGGCCCCGGTGAACCAGGTCTCCGTCGAGGCCGCGGCCCCGGTCGCCGCCGCCCCGACCCCGATCCCCAGCCGGGTGTTCGCCCCCTACTTCGAGTCCTGGACCGGCGAGAGCCCCGCCGCGCTGTCCGCCCAGTCCGGGGCCAAGAACCTGACGATGGCGTTCCTGCAGACCGCCACCAAGGGCTCCTGCACGCCGTACTGGAACGGCGACACCTCGCTGCCGATCGCGCAGTCGTCCTTCGGCGCCGACTTCGCCACCATCCGGGCCAACGGCGGCAACGTGATCCCGTCGTTCGGCGGCTACACCGCCGACACCACCGGCACCGAACTGGCCGACAGCTGCACCGACGTCAACCAGATCGCCGCCGCGTACCAGAAGCTGATCACCACCTACGACATCACCCGGATCGACCTCGACATCGAGGCCGACTCGCTGGACAACGCCGCGGGTGTCGACCGCCGCAACAAGGCGATCAAGCTGACCCAGGACTGGGCCGCCGCCAACGGCCGCCAGGTCCAGTTCGCCTACACGCTGCCGACCACGACCAGCGGCCTCGCCTCCAACGGCCTCGCGCTGCTGCGCAACGCCGTCACCAACAACGCGCGGATCGACGTCGTCAGCCTCATGACGTTCGACTACTACGACAACGCCACGCACGACATGGCCGCCGACACCCAGACCGCGGCGACCGGCCTGTACAACCAGCTGGCCAAGCTGTACCCGACCAAGACCCCCACGCAGCTCTGGGGCTCGATCGGCATCATCGAGATGCCCGGCATCGACGACTTCGGCCCGGCCGAGACCTTTACGCTGGCCAACGCGACCACGGTCTACAACTGGGCGCTGTCCAGGGGCATCAGCACCCTGTCGTTCTGGGCGCTGCAGCGCGACACCGGCAAGTGCCCCGGCGTCGGCGGCCGCGACGACTGCTCCGGGATCCAGCAGAACACCTGGGACTTCAGCAAGATCTTCGCGCCCTTCACCAGCAACACCCCGTCCACCAATGACTTCGCGCTCAGCCTGAACCCCGCCACCGGCACCGTGACGGCCGGTTCCTCCACCACCGCCACCGTCCTCACCGCCGAGGTCGCCCCGCCCGGCGGCTCCACCGGCACCGCGCCGAGCATCAACCTGAGCGTCAGCGGCGCGCCGGCCGGCGTCACCGCCACGGTCAACCCCGGTACCGTCCTGGCCGGTACGCCCGCGACGCTGACCGTGACCACCACGGCCTCCGTCGCCCCGGGCAGCTACCCGCTCACCGTCAGCGGCACCTCCACCAGCGGCACCCGCACCGCCACCTACACGCTGAAGGTGACGAGCACCCAGCCCGGCAACGACTTCTCGGTCGCCGTGAGCCCGGCCGCCGGTTCGGTCACGGCCGGCTCCTCCGCCAGCGCCACCGTCAACACCGGTGTCGTCGCCGGCTCCGCGCAGAGCGTCGCCCTGAGCGTCAGCGGCGCCCCGGCCGGCGTCACCGCCACGGTCAACCCCGGCAGCGTCACCGCCGGTTCGCCCGCGACGCTGAACATCGCCACCGCGGCCACCACCACCCCGGGCAGCTACCCGCTCACCATCACCGGCACCGCCGCCTCCGGCAGCCACACCGCCACCTACACCCTGACCGTCACCGGGGTCACCCCGCCCGGCGGTCTGGTCAACGGCGGCCTGGAGACCGGCAGCCTGGGCCCGTGGACCTGCCAGGCCGGCGGCTCCGTGGTGAGCACCCCGGTCCACTCCGGCTCGTACGCGCTCCAGGCGGCGGCGACCGGCTCGCAGACCGGTGAGTGCGCCCAGACCGTGACGCTGGCGCCCAACAAGGCGTACACGCTGACCGGCTGGGTCCAGGGCAGCTACTCCTACATCGGTGTGAGCGGCGGCGCCACCGGCTCCGCGTGGACCAGCGGCTCCGGCTGGACCAAGCTCTCCGTCCCGTTCACCACCGGCGCCTCCGGCACGGTGACGGTGTACCTGCACGGCTGGTACGGCCAGGGCAACGTCTTCGGCGACGACTTCTCGATCGCCTGACGGCCGAAGGCCCCCGTTCCACTCCCCCGCCGGGGTGCCGCGACCCTCGTGTCGTGGCACCCCGGCGGGTCCCGTTCCGGCGGACGGCCGCACCCGTGCCGGGCGCGCCGCCGCCGATGACGCCGGTCGCACCGCGACCGGTCACACCGCGACCGGTCGAACGGCGATCGGTCGAACGGCGGTCGGTCCCACTGCGGTCGGTCACACCGCGGCGGGCTCCGGGGCGGACCGCCCCGGCCGCAGGAGCAGCAGGTAGGACGCCGCCGCGAGCAGCGAGCAGCCGAGCACGACGAGCGCGAGCAGCACCGCCGAGGGGTTCCCGCCCAGGCTGCTGAGCGGGGCGACCACGGCGCCGCAGAGGAAGTTGGCGGTGCCGAGGAGGGCGGAGGCCGAGCCCGCGGTCTGCGGGGCGACCACGCTCAGCGCCCGGGCGGCCGAGTTCGGCAGCACGATGCCGAGGCCCGCCATCATCACGAACAGCGAGGCGCAGACGGCGGCCAGCCCGAGGTCCCAGACGGCGGTGGCCAGGACCAGGAACGTCCCGGCGGTGATCAGGACCGCCAGGCCCGTCCGCATCAGGGTGGCGGCGGCGAAGCGGGGGGCGAGCACCCGCCCGTTGACCTGGGTGGCGGCGACGATGGCCACCGAGTTGAGCCCGAACAGCAGGCTGTAGGTCTGCGGGGACACGTGGTAGACGTGCTGCAGCACCACCGAGGATCCGCTGATGTAGCCGAACAGCGCGCCGAAGGCGAAGGTGCTGGTCAGCAGCAGGCCGAGGAAGGGCACGTCGCGCAGCAGCCCGCCCATCGTGCGCAGGGTGGCGCCCAGGCCGCCGCCGCGCCGGGCGGACGCCGGGAGGGTCTCGCGCAGCGCGCCGAAGGCCACCAGGGTGAGCAGCAGGCCGAGCGCGGCCAGGGCTCCGAAGGTGCCGCGCCAGGAGGTGACGCGCAGCAGTTGCGCGCCGAACAGCGGGGCGAGGATCGGGGCCAGACCGGATATCAGGGTGATCGAGGCGAGGAAGCGGATCATCGCGACGCCCTCGAAGCGGTCGCGGGCGACGGCGCGGCCGATGACCAGGCCGGCGGCGCCGGCGGCGCCCTGGACGAAGCGGGCGGCGATCAGCACGGGCAGGCTGGGGGCGATCACGCAGGCGACGCTGGCGAGGGTGTAGACGACGAGTCCGGCGAGCAGCGGCGGGCGGCGGCCGAAGCGGTCGCTGAGCGGTCCGAAGAGCAGCTGGCCGGCGGCGACGCCGAACATCGAGAAGGTGAGGGTGAGCTGGACGGCGGCCGGTTCGGCGGCGAGGTCGTCGGCGATCGCGGGCAGGCCGGGCAGGTAGAGGTCGGTGGTGAGGGGGCCGAGGGCGACCAGGCCGCCGAGGACGCCGATGGTGGCGCGGCCGCCGGGGCCGCCGCCCGGCCGGGCCTTGGCGGGGCCGGAGGGGCCCGAGGGATCGGCGGGGCCGGAGGGGGCGGCGGCTTCGGCGGGGGTGAGGGAGTCGGTGCCGGTGAGGGAGTCGGCGGGAGTGGCGGAGGCGGCGGTCGACGTGTCACCGGCGGGGCCGGCGGTCGGACCAGGCATGGGGCTCCTCTCGGAACGAGCACGGCGTTCGTGCTCGCTCCGTCCTACCGCAGCCCCCGGGGCCGCCGACAGTCGGGGGTCGGCCGCCCTTCCGCCGCCGGGCGGGGCGGCCGGTCCCCGGTGACGCCGTCTCAGCGCGCGAGCCGCTCGGCCCGCAGGGCGGCCTGGACGGCGGCGCCGTCCTGCCACGCGTAGAGCTGGTTGCCGGTCAGCGTGACGTGGTAGTGCCCGCAGGAGCCGGTGACCTTGTTGGTGACGCCCTCCGGGAACCAGCCCGCCCGCAGCGAGACCGGCGCCGGGTGGTTGCCCTTGCCGGGCTCGCCGACCCGGCAGCCGGCGGGCAGCCGGCCCTCGGGGAGGGTCGCGGTCAGCAGGCGGTCGTCGCCGGTGGTGGACATCAGGTAGCGGACGGAGGAGGCGTTGTCGGGCAGCCAGGCCGGGACGGCGCGCCCGTCGGCCTTGGCCGCGCTGCCGCTGGCGTAGCTGGACTGCTCCTGGTGCCGGCCGTCGTACCACTCGGCGACCCTCGGCCCCGCCACCACGGCGGCGACGGCGACGGCCATGCCGGTGCCCGCGACTCCGAGTGCGATCCTGCCCGCGATGCCGTTCATGCCGACTGTCCTCTCCCGTGTGGTGCTGCGGTGCGTCCGGTGTCCCGGGCCCGCGACTCCGGCCCCGGTCTCCCGGTGTGTCTCCATCCTGACCCGCGCCGGGGTGCCGGATCGTCACCGGCAGGTCGCGACCTTGCGCCGTCCTTGGGGGGTAGGCCCTCCACCTTGAGGCGTACGCGCGCCCGGCCGGTCTCGGGGTTCCCCCTGGTCGAGCCTGGCCCGCCGCGACCGGCGGCGCAGCCCGGCCGCACCCGCCCGGGTGCCGGCGGGTGCGGCGGCCACCCGGTCGCCGGATACTGCCGGGCCCGGCGCCCGGGCCGGCGCGGGGGTGTCAGAGCGCCGCCGGGACGGGGGCGGCGAGCGGGAAGGGCCGGCCGTCCAGGGTCCAGTGCGGGTCGATCGGGCGGCCGAGCGCGGCGTACACCTGGGCGGCGACGTCGGGGTGGCGGATCTCGCCGACGGGCGGGGCGGCGGGGATCCCGGGGCCGGCGCAGGCGACCCAGGCGGTGCGCTCCTCGGGCGTGCGCCCGCCGTGGCCGCCGGTGTCGACGTGGCCGTGGTCGGTGACGACGATGACCGTCCAGTCCTCCCCGGCGTACCCGGGCCGGGCGCGCAGCGCGTCCAGCAGTCGGCCGAGGCGCTCGTCGGCGGCCCGCATCGCGGTGCGGTACTCCTCGCCGCAGCCGAGGAAGTGGGCGGTCTCGTCGACGGCGCCGAGGTAGACGAAGGAGGCCTCGGGGTCGGCGTCGCGCAGCACGTCGACGGCCTCCCGGGTGACCTCCTCGTCGACGGCGTCCCAGGCCTCGGGGGTGTCCTCGGCGGGGGCGACGTAGCAGAGCCGGCCGGGGGCGCGGAACAGCGGTCCGCCGGACTCGCCGATGACCAGCGGGTCCCAGCCGGCGGCGACGAAGGTGCGGCGCCCCTCGCCGCGGGCGAGGCGGGTGGTGAAGTCGGGGAAGACGTCGAGGCGGTTGCCGCCCAGGTGGTTGCCCCACACGCCGTGCTTGGCGGGCTCGACGCCGGTGACGATGGTGGCCCAGCAGGGGCCGGACATGGTGGGCGTGGAGTCCGCGACCGTCACGGGCGCGAGGAACCCGGCCGCGGCGACCTCCGCCAGCCTCGGCATCGGCACCCGCTCCAGCAGGTCGAACCGGACGCCGTCGATCCCGACGACGAGGACGTGGGGGCGCGGCGGCGGTGTGGGCATGAGGGGCGGTTCCTTTCACGGTGCGGGCGTCGGCGGCGCCCGCACCGGGGCGGGCGGCGGCGACCGCGCCATGCTTCACGCCCCGCCGGGCCGCCGGGTGTCCTGGAGGGGACGGCCGGGTGGACGGGCGGCGTCCGGAATCCCCTCCTCCGCCCCGCAGCCCGCGGCGGGGCGTACGAGGCGCCGGTCGGCGGCGCAGCAGTGGGCGGACCACGGCGGGTTCGCCTCGACCACGGCCCGTCGTTCGGCCGGATCGTACGGGTCGAGCAGCGTTCCGGTGTCCGGGGCGACGGCGGCGGGCAGGCGCAGCGCGAGGGCGACGGCGGCGGGCAGGCGCGGCGCGAGGGCGACGGCCGGTCCGGTGAGCGGCCCCGGGCCGAGCCGGCCGAAGCGGGCGCGTCGGGGCCGATCCGCTCGCCGGTGTGCGGCAGGCGGCCGCCGTCGGCATGGACGGCGGGTGGGAGGGACTCGTCGGCGGGCGGTTCGACGAAGGCCGGCCGGCCCGGCGTCCACGCCCTCGGCGAGGGTGGTGAGCCGGTGGTCGGCCCGTTGGGCCCGGGCCGGGGTCAGGAGGACGGGACCGTGGCCGGCGCCGTCACCGCGGCGGCCGGAACGCGTGGACCACCTCGATGCGGCCGACCAGGTGGCGGTTGAACGCGGGCAGGTCCTCGGCGGGGAACCGGAGTTCGAGGATGGTGCGGCCGCCGGCCCGGCGGACGGGATAGCGGGCGAGGAAGGCGGTGTCGACCTCGAAGCGGGTGACGTAGCCGACGCCGGAGGCGGGGACGCTCCGGTCCCGGGCGATGCGGATCGCGTAGTCCTCGTTCAGCACCGGGTAGAAGATCGGCTGGTCGGGCAGGCGCGGCGGCCAGGCGCGCCAGTTCGCCGCCTCGACCAGGGCCGGCTCCTGAGGGCCGGTCGGGCGCCGGAGCGTGGTGGTGGCGGGGGTGGGCGCGGTCGGGTTCGTCGGGCCGTTCATGGGCATGGGCAGGGACGGTGGCCATGAACGGCCCGGCGGCGGTACCGGTTTTCGCGGTGGCGCGGGGTCGGCGGGATCGGCGGGATCGGCGGGATCGCCGGACTCAGCGGTAGGCGGACTCGCCGGTGATGGCCTCGCCGAGGACGAGGGTGTGGATCTCGCTGGTGCCCTCGTAGGTGAGCACCGACTCCAGGTTGTTGGCGTGCCGCAGGACCGGGTAGGCGGTGGTGATGCCGTTGGCGCCGAGCACGGTGCGGGCGCTGCGGGCGATCTCCAGAGCGGCACGCACGTTGTTGAGCTTGCCGAAGCTGATGTGCGCCGGGCGGGCCGCGCCCTCGTCCTTGAGGCGGCCGATCCGCAGCGCGACCAGGTAGGCCTTCTCGACCTCCAGCATCATCTCGACCAGCTTCTGCTGGGTGAGCTGGAAGCCGGCGATCGGGCGCTCGAACTGGACGCGGCTCCCGGCGTAGTCGAGGGCGGCGGTGTAGCAGTCGCGGGCGGCGCCGACGGTGCCCCAGAGGATCCCGTAGCGGGCCTCGTTGAGGGAGGAGAGCGGTCCGCGCAGGCCGCTGACGCCGGGCAGGACGGCGTCGGCGGGCAGGACGACGTCGTCGAAGGCGAGCAAGCTGGTCACCGAGGCGCGCAGGGACAGCTTGCCGGGCACGTCGGTGGTGGTGAAGCCGGGCGTGCCGGGTTCGACCAGGAAGCCGCGCACGCCGTCCTCGGTCTGCGCCCAGACCACCGCGACGTCGCAGATGCCGCCGTTGGTGATCCACGTCTTGGAGCCGGAGAGCACCCAGTCCGCGCCCTCGCCGGAGCCCTTGCGGCGGGCGCGGGTGCGCATGTTGGCGGGGTCGGAGCCGAAGTCCGGTTCGGTCAGGGCGAAGCAGCCGATCAGCTCGCCGGCGGCGAGGCCCGGCAGCCAGCGCTGCTTCTGCTCCTCCGAGCCGAAGGCGTGGATGGAGCGCATGGCGAGTGAGCCCTGGACGGAGACGAAGCTGCGCAGGCCGGAGTCGGCGGCCTCCAGCTCCATGCAGGCGACGCCGTAGGCGACGGCGCCGGAGCCGGCGCAGCCGTAGCCGTCGAGGTGCATGCCGAGCACGCCGAGGGCGCCGAGTTCGGGGGCGAGTTCGCGGGCGGGGAAGACGCCGCGCTCGAACCACTCGGCGATGTACGGGCGGATCCGGTCGTCGGCGAACCTGCGGACGGTGTCGCGGACGAGGCGCTCCTCGTCGGTGAGCAGGTCACCGACGGCGAGCAGGTCGGCGGGGTCGATCCTGGTCGGCTTCGCCATGGAAGCTCCTTGTAGTCTCGGCGGGTGCGAACCGTCGCGGCGTTGAGTACCGGCGAGTATGGCGCACCCGGCCGGCGCCGGACCGCGGACGAAGGGGTGACCATGTACACAGTCCGGCAGCTGACGGCGGAGGACCTGCGCGGTTCGGCGCAGCGGCTGGGCGACCTGCTGGCGGACACCGTCGACGGCGGCGCCTCGGTCGGCTTCCTCGCCCCGCTGGACCGCGTCGCGGCGGCCGACTGGTGGCGGGCGCTGGCCCCGGACGTGGCGGCGGGGCGGCTGCTGGTCTGGGTGGCCGAACCCGGCCCGGCGGGCGGGGAGGGCGGGTCGCCGGGACGGTGCAGCTGCGTCCGGCGGTGACGGCCAACGGCCGGCACCGGGCGGACGTCGCCAAGTTGATGGTGCACCGGGCGGACCGGGGGCGGGGGCTGGCCGGGCGGTTGCTGGCGGCCCTGGAGTCGGCGGCCGCCGCGCGCGGGCTGCGGACGCTGGTGCTGGACACCGAGACGGACAGCCCCGCCGAGCGGATGTACGCGGCGGCGGGCTGGACCAGGGTCGGCACGGTGCCGGACTTCGCGACCGATCCGACGGGGGTCCCGCGCGGGACGACCGTCTTCTACAAGCCGCTGGGCGGCGCGGGGGCCGCGTCGCCGCGCTGACGCTCCCGCGCAGGGCGGGGCGTGGAACGAACCGGAAGGGTGGTGGACCGTGGGCCGGTGGGCCGTGGTCGTGCAGGAGACCGAGGGCATCGGGGAGAACCGGATCTGGGGTCCCAAGGTGCTCGCCGAGGTGGAGGGCGGCCGGGAGGACGCGCTCGCCGAGCTGCGGCGGATCGTGCCCGGGTACACCCCGCAGCACCCGTTCAACGGGCGGCGGCGCCGGCTGCTGCGGGACGGCGACGACTACCTGCTGATCACCGAGGGGAGCATGCGGGACTACCACTGCGTGTTCACGGTGTGGGAGCTGCTGTGGGACAGCGAGCGGCCCGAGGTGCAGCGCGACCGGCTCACGGAGGCCGGGGGCGGGGCCGGCTGAACGGCGGGGCGCGGCCGCCCGGCGGGTGGTCAGGAGACGCCGCAGAGGCGGAGCAGCGCGGTGGTCGCGGCGGCCGCGACGACCACCAGCGGGAACGGCGCGCGGCGCACCGCGAGCAGGCCCGCGACCAGGACGCCGGCCGGCCGGGCCCAGCCGGCGAAGCCGTGGCCCTGGGTGAGCGCGCCGGTGGCCACCAGGGCGACCAGCAGCACGGCGGCGGAGACGGTGAGCAGGTGGCGCAGGCGGTCGGAGACGGTGAGGCGGTCGCCGAGCAGCGGTCCGGCGACCCGGAAGGCGTAGGTGCCGGCGGCGAGCAGCAGGATGGCGGTCAGGGGCATCAGCGGACCTCCTCGGCGAGGCGCACGGCACGGCCGGGGGCGGCCCCGGCTTCCTCGTGGCCGGCTCCGGGCGCCCCGGCCGTCGGTGCGTCAGGAGCGTCAGGTGTGTCAGGAGCGGCCGGGGTGGCCGGGGTGGCCGGGCGGGCGGCGAACAGCAGGCCGGCGAGCGCGAGCAGCACCGGCAGGCCCGCCGGGACGTACGGGGTGGCGGCCACCGCGGCGGCGGCGCCGGCCAGGGCGGCGGTGCGGGTGCGGCGCTCGCCGAGCGCGGGCAGGACGAGGGCGAGCAGCACGGCGGGGAACGCGGCGTCCAGGCCGAGGGCGTCGGTGTCGCCGATCAGCCCGCCGGCGGCCGCGCCGACCACGACGGAGACGTTCCAGATCACGAACAGGGCCAGGCCGCTGATCCAGTACGCGGCCCGGCGCCGCCGGGGCTCGGACTGCATCAGGGTGAACGCGGCGGACTCGTCGGTCAGCAGCTGGGCGCCGAGCAGCCGGCGCCACCGGGGGCCGTCCAGGACGTCGGTGACGGTGAAGCCGAAGGGCAGCAGGCGGGCGTTGAGGACGACACCGGTGACGACGGCGGCGAGCGGGCCGCCGCCGGAGAGCACGATGCCGACCGCGGCGAACTGCGAGCCTCCGGCGAAGACCAGCACGGACATGGCGACGGGCACCCAGAGCGGGAGGCCGCCGGAGACGGAGATCGCCCCGAACGAGGCGCCGACCAGGGCGTCCGCGAGGCAGACCAGGGCGATGTCGCGCAGGGTGGCGCGTTCGAGGGTTCGGAGGAGCGAACGCATGTCCAGTAGAGTGAACGCAACAGGGGTCGTTCGTCAAGGCGAACGCCTGGCAGGGTGGAGCGAACGCGGATGAGTGGCAACAACGGCGCGGGCCCCTCGGGGGGCGAACTGATCGAGCTGATCGCGGCCTCGATCCGGCGCGAGCGCGAGCGCGCCGGGCTGTCGATGGCCGAGCTGGCCCGGCGGGCGGGGATCGCCAAATCGACGCTCTCGCAGCTGGAGTCGGGCGCCGGCAATCCGAGCGTCGAGACGCTCTGGGCGCTCGGCGTGGCCCTGGACGTGCCGTTCAGCCGGCTGGTCGACCCGCCCCGCCCGGTGGTCCGGGTGGTGCGGGCCGGCGAGGGTCCGGTCACCCACTCGGAGCGGGCCGACTACGCCGCGACCCTGCTCGCCTCCTGCCCGCCGAACGCCCGGCGCGACATCTACCGGATCGACGCCGAGCCGGGCGAGACCCGGGCCTCCGACCCGCACATGCCGGGCACCGTCGAGCACGTGCTGCTGGGCGCCGGCCGGGCGCTGGCCGGTCCGACGCAGGCGCCCGTCGAACTGGGCCCGGGCGACTACGTCAGCTACCCCGGCGACGTGCCGCACGTGTTCCGGGCCCTGGCGCCCGGCACCCTCGCGGTGATCGTGATGGAGCACGTCTGACGGGCCGCCGGGCGGCGGCGCCCCTCACCTGCACCCGAACGGGTGAACCTTGCCGGGTCGCCGGTGGGCTCATAGGTTGATCGTGATCGCCACCGCCGGTCACCCCCGCGCACCCGCGCCCGCTCACCCCCGGAGGCCCCGCCGTGCCCGCGCCCGCTCCCCTGGCCGTCGCCGTCGCCCAGCCCGCCTGCCACCCCTCGGGGCGGCCCGAGACCGTCGCGGTCAACGTCGAGCGGCACGCCGCCGCGGTCCGCGCGGCCGGGGCGGTGCGCCTGGTGGTGTTCCCGGAGTTCTCGCTGACCGGCTACGACCTGGCCGCGCCCGCCGTCGACCCGTCCGACGAACGGCTCGCGCCCCTGGTCGCCACCTGCGCCGGGACCGGCGCCACCGCCCTCGTCGGCGCACCGGTGGCCGCGGCCGACGGCCGCGCGTACATCGCCACGCTCGCCGTCACCGGCGCGGGCGCCACGGTGGTCTGCCGCAAGACCAACCTCTACGGGCGCGAGTCCGACCGCTTCACCGCCGCCGACCGGCCGTCCGTCCTGGAGCTGGACGGCCGGCGGCTGGGCCTGGCGATCTGCGCGGACGCCGCCGACCCCGGGCACGCCCGGCGGCTGGCCGCGCTCGGCGCCGACGCCTACGTCGCCTCCACGCTGTACGGGGCGGGCGCCGAGGCCCTGGCCACCAAGGAGGCCCGGTACCCCGCGCGCGCGGCGGACAACGGCCTCTGGGTGGTGCTGGCCACCGCCGCCGGGCCGAGCGGCGAGTTCGCCGCGACCTCCGGCGGCTCGGGCGTCTGGGCGCCGGACGGCACCGAGGTCGCCAGGGCGGGCACGGCACCGGACGAGGTCGTGACCGCCGTCCTGGGCTAGGGGGTCGTCTTCAAACCCCCGCCTGCCGGGCGACGCCTGGCACGCACCTCGGACGCCCGCCACTTCTCCGGACGCGGGTGGCGGGCACCGGCACCGGTACCGGCCCGGAAATACCCGGGGCCCGCGCGCGGCTGTGGTGTGCGGAAGCCGTACCCGGCCGGGAGCGGGGACCCCGGGCCCGAAGGGGCCCCGCACCGGCCGGGACCGTTCAGGAGGTGCAGCGCACGATGGGTGACGAGCAGATGACCGGCGACTACCGGATCGAGCACGACTCGATGGGCGAGGTCCGGGTGCCGGCCGGGGCGAAGTGGCAGGCGCAGACGCAGCGGGCGGTGGAGAACTTCCCGGTGTCCGGCCAGCGCCTGGAGCGGGCGCACATCGCCGCGCTGGCCCGGATCAAGGCCGCCGCCGCGCGGGTCAACGCCCGGCTCGGCGTGCTGGACGAGGAGACCGCCGCCGCGATCGCCTCCGCCGCCGAGGAGGTGGCGGCCGGGCGCTGGGACGCCGAGTTCCCGGTGGACGTCTTCCAGACCGGTTCGGGCACCTCGTCCAACATGAACACCAACGAGGTGATCGCCACCCTGGCCGGCGAGCGCCTCGGCCGCCCGGTCCACCCCAACGACCACGTCAACGCCAGCCAGTCGTCCAACGACGTCTTCCCGTCCTCGATCCACATCGCCGCCACCGCCGCCGTCAGCCAGGAGCTGATCCCGGCGCTGGAGCACCTGGCGGAGGCGCTGGAACGCAAGGCGGCGGAGTTCGCGGACGTCGTCAAGGCGGGGCGCACCCATCTGATGGACGCCACGCCCGTCACCCTCGGCCAGGAGTTCGGCGGCTACGCGGCGCAGGTGCGGCACGGGCGGGAGCGGCTGCTCGCCACCCTCCCCCGGGTCGCCGAACTGCCGCTGGGCGGTACCGCGGTGGGCACCGGCATCAACACCCCGCCCGGGTTCGCGGCGGCGGTGATCGAGGAGGTCGCCCGCACCACCGGGCTGCCGCTGACCGAGGCCCGCGACCACTTCGAGGCACAGGGCGCGCGGGACGGCCTGGTCGAGCTGAGCGGCCAGCTGCGCACCGTCGCCGTCGGCTTCACCAAGATCGCGAACGACCTGCGGTGGATGGGCTCGGGGCCGCGCACCGGTCTCGGCGAGCTGAACCTGCCGGACCTCCAGCCCGGCTCCTCGATCATGCCGGGCAAGGTGAACCCCGTAATGCCCGAGGTGGTGCTGATGGTCGCGGCCCAGGTGATCGGCAACGACGCCACCGTCACGGTGGCCGGGGCGAGCGGCAACTTCGAGCTCAACGTGATGCTGCCGGTGATCGCCCGCAACGTCCTGGAGTCGGTCCGGCTGCTCGCCGCCGGCGCCCGGCTGCTGGCCGACCGCGCGGTGGACGGGATCACGGCCAACGCCGAGCGGGCCCGGGAGTACGCGGAGTCCTCGCCGTCGGTGGTGACGCCGCTGAACCGGTACATCGGCTACGAGGAGGCCGCCAAGGTCGCCAAGCAGGCGCTCGCCGAGCGCAAGACCATCCGTCAGGTGGTGCTGGAGCGCGGCTACGTCGAGCAGGGGCGGCTCACGGTGGAGCAGCTGGACGAGGCGCTGGACGTGCTGCGGATGACCCGGCCGTAGCCGCCGGACGGGGTCGCGCCCGGGGCGCGGACGGCGGCGCCGCCGTCCGCGCCCCGGGTGTCGGGCTCGCGGTGACCGTCAGCCCCTGGCCCGGCCGGCCCGGCCGCGCCGCATCGCTGCTCCGTTCGACGTCATCGTCGCCATCGAGATGGCGGCGAGCCCCAGCAGGAACATCACGGCGCCCGCGATCAGGCAGGTGATGATGTTCCGGCCCCGGTCCGCCTCGCCGGAGACGGCCCACGGGGAGATGATCGTCCACGCGCCGAGCAGGGTCGCCGCCCAGGCCCGTGCGTGGGTGCGCTCGTACGCCGAGCCGTAGCCGGCCATCAGCACGCAGTAGGCGATGCCGACGATCAGGCAGGTGACGGTGAGCGTGTTGAACGCGGTGAAGCCGACGATCCACGGCGAAGCCGCCAGGAACAGACCGGCCAGAACGGCCAGGGCCTCGACGGCCTGGGCCCGCGGGGTCAGGGTGACCCGCTCGTAGTGCTCCCGGAGTTCGACGATGTCCGGATGGTGCTCCATGCCCATCGGCGCTTGGGTCGACACCGATACCACCTCCTAGGTTGCGAACATGGAGGGCTCTAGCCCAGTACCATTCTGGCGCCGTTCGACCGTTTTGCACCTTTTGACCTGGGCGGTTACCCTTCCGCGCCCACGCCGCTGCGGCGGGTGAGCTCCGTCTCACCGCCACCCGCCGCCCTTGCCTATGCAATTCGTTGCATAGCAGGATGCCGCCCATGGCACTGGAGCACGCGATCCTCGTCTCGCTGCTGGAACGGCCCGGCTCCGGCTACGAGCTGGCCCGGCGCTTCGACCGGTCCATCGGCCGCTTCTGGACCGCCACCCACCAGCAGATCTACCGGGTGCTGCGGCGGATGGAGGCGGACGGCTGGGTCCGCGCCGAGGAGGTCGCCCAGGACGGCCGGCCGGACAAGAAGGTGTACTCGGCGGCCCCGCCCGGCCGTGCGGCCCTCGCCGCCTGGCTGCGTGAGCCCGTCGAGCCGGAGACCGTCCGGCACGAGCTGGCCGTCCGGATCCGGGCGGCGGCCTTCGACGACCCGGCCGCGCTGATCCCCGAGGTCGAGCGCCACCGGGAGGGCCACGCCGCCCTGCTCGCCCGCTACCTGCACGGCGAGCGGCGCGACTTCCCGGGCGCCGGCGAACCGGACACCACCGGCCCCGGGGCCGCCGGCCCGGACCCGGCCCCGGCCGCGCTCGACGCCCAGCAGCGGCTCCAGCACGTGGTGCTGCGCGGCGGCATCGAGTACGAGCGGATGACGATCGCCTGGCTCGACGACGTGCTCGCCACCCTGCGCGAGCTGGCCGGCGGCCCGGACGCCCCGGGCCGCTGACCCCCTCTCCCCCCCCACCCCTCACCCTCACCCTCGACCCCCGGGAGCCCGCGATGCTCTTCAACCCGCGCACCTACGACCCCGCGCAGTTCGACGAGCCGACCCGCCGGCTGCTGCGCGCGACCGTCGACTGGTTCGAATCGCGTGGAAAGAAGGCGCTGATCGACACCTACGTCGACCGCGCCTGGTACGGCGACTTCCTCGACTTCGCCGCGAAGGAAGGCCTGTTCGCCGAGTTCCTGACGCCCTCCGCCGCCGATCCGGCCAAGCGCTGGGACACCGCCCGGATCGCCGAGCTGAACGAGATCCTCGGCTTCTACGGCCTCGGCTACTGGTACACCTGGCAGGTCACCATCCTGGGCCTGGGCCCGGTGTGGCAGAGCGAGAACGAGGCCGTCCGGGCGCGCGCCGCCCGACTCCTGACGGAGGGCCACGTCATGGCGTTCGGCCTCTCCGAGCGCGGCCACGGCGCCGACATCTACTCGACCGACATGATCCTCACCCCGGACGGCGAGGGCGGCTTCACCGCCACCGGGTCCAAGTACTACATCGGCAACGGCAACGTCGCCGGGCTGGTCTCGGTCTTCGGCCGCCGCTCGGACGTCGAGGGGCCGGAGGGCTACGTCTTCTTCGCCGCCGACAGCCGCCACGAGGCGTACCACCTGGTGAAGAACGTGGTCAACGCCCAGATGTACGTCAGCGAGTTCCGGCTGGAGGAGTACCCGGTCCGCGCCGAGGACGTGCTGCACACCGGCAAGGCGGCCTTCGACGCCGCGCTGAACACCGTGAACGTCGGCAAGTTCAACCTGTGCACCGCCTCGGTCGGCATCTGCGAGCACGCCATGTACGAGGCCGTGACGCACGCCCGCAACCGGGTGCTGTACGGCAAGCCGGTCACCGACTTCCCGCACGTGCGCCGCGAGTTGACCGACGCCTACGCGCGGCTGGTGGCGATGAAGCTGTTCTCCGCGCGGGCGGTGGACTACTTCCGCACCGCCTCCCCCGAGGACCGCCGCTACCTGCTCTTCAACCCGATGACCAAGATGAAGGTCACCACCGAGGGCGAGAAGGTCATCGACCTCATGTGGGACGTCATCGCGGCCAAGGGCTTCGAGGCGGACACCTACTTCGACAAGGCCGCCAAGGACATCCGCGGCCTGCCGAAGCTGGAGGGCACCGTCCACGTCAACCTGGCGCTGATCCTCAAGTTCATGGCGAACTACCTGTTCGACCCGGCCGAGTACGCCCCGGTGCCGACCCGGCAGGACGCCGCCGACGACGCCTTCCTGTTCCGGCAGGGCCCGGCCCGCGGCCTGGGCGCGATCCGCTTCCACGACTGGCGGGCCGCCTACGACGCCCACGGCCACCTGCCGAACGTCGCCCGGTTCCGCGAACAGGCCGACGGCTTCTGCGAGTTGCTGCTGAACCACGCACCGGGCACGGAGCAGCAGGCGGACCTCGACTTCCTGCTGGAGATCGGCCAGCTGTTCGCGCTGATCGTCTACGGGCAGCTGGTGCTGGAGCAGGCCGCGCTCACCGGGCTGGACGCGGACCTGCTGGACCAGGTCTTCGACGCGCTGGTGCGGGACTTCTCCGCGCACGCCACCGAGCTGCACGGCAAGGCGTCCACCAGTGAGGCCCAGGCGGCGTGGGCCCTGGCGCACGTGCGCCGCCCGGTCGCGGACGGCGCACGGGCGGCGAAGGTGTGGGGCATGGTCGAGGCGCTCTCCGGCGCGTACGAGATGGCCCCGTAGGCGGACCTCCGGGGGCGTCGGCCGCACGGCGGACCGGCGCCCCCGGAGCGTTCCGGCGCGTCGTCAGAAGGTGAGCTTCCAGCTGTCGATGTAGCCGGTGTCCTGCGGGCCGGCGTCCTGCACCTTGAGCTTCCAGGTGCCGTTGGCCGGCACGGCGGAGGCGTTCACGGTGTACGTGGTCTGCACATTCGCCGCGGAGTCGCTGCTGGAGGACTTGAGGCGGAAGGCGGTGCCGTTCGGCGCGACCAGGTCGATGACGAGGTCGCCGCGGAAGGTGTGCTTGATGTCCACGCCGACCTGGAGCGCGGCCGGGGCGTTGCCGGTGCGGCCGGTGACGGTGATCTCGGAGGTCACGGCCGAGCCGTAGTCGGGGATCTGGACGTCGGCGGTGTTCTCGAAGACGGTGCCGGTGGGCGGGGTGGTGCTGCCGGCCGCGAGGGTCCAGATCGCGTGCGCGATGGCGTCGCTCATCCGGTCCAGCGCGGTGTCGTTGATGTTGGCGCTGGTGTCGCAGGAGGAGTGGTAGCAGCGGTCGAAGGGCTGGCCCGCCGTCCCGCCCCACTTGGCGGCCTGGGCGCTGGTCTTGGTGTAGTCGGCGCCGCTGAACAGGCCGCCGACGCGGATGCCGGCGTTCTGGAACGGGGCGTGGTCGGAGCGGCCGTCGCCCTCGAAGTCCTGCTCGGTGCTGATGCCCAGGCCGGCGAAGTAGTCGCGGAACAGGGCGTCGAGCGCGCTGTCGTAGCGGTAGGTGAAGTAGCCGGGGTTGGGCGAGCCGATCATGTCGAAGTTGAGGTAGGTCTCGATCTTCGAACGCTCGGTGGCACCGAGGCCGTTGACGTAGTTCTTGGAGCCGACCATGCCGTACTCCTCGGCGCCCCACCAGCCGAACCGCAGGTGCTTGGTGGGCTTGAGGCCGGCCCGCGAGACGGCGAGCGCGGTCTCCAGGACGCCGGCCGAGCCGGAGCCGTTGTCGTTGATGCCCGGGCCGCCGCTGACGGAGTCGAGGTGGGCGCCGGCCATCACCACGTGCGAGGTGTCGCCGCCCGGCCAGTCGGCGATCAGGTTGTAGCCGGTCGATCCGTTGTAGCTGAAGGTCAGCAGGGTGGTGGTGTAGCCGGCCGCGTCCAGCTTGCCCTTCACGTAGTCGATCGAGGCCTTGTAGCCGGTGCGGCCGTGGGCGCGGTTGCCGCCGTTGGCGGTGGCTATCGACTGGAGCTGGGCCAGGTGCGCCTTGACGTTGGCGACCGGGATGTCGGGGGCGGCGGCCACCGTCGGCGCGGCGGGGGCGCCGGCCGGGGCGGGGGCCGCCGAGGCGGCGGGGACGAGGAAGGCGGCCGCGAGGGTGACGGCGGCAGCGGCGGACAGGGCGGTTCGGCGCAGGCGGGATCGCCGCGGGGCGCGCTCGGTCAATGGGGGCTCCGGTATCCGGTGGGGCAGAACGGAAGCGCGCCACTTCGCGGGCGGCAGGGGGGTACTGAGGGGGCGTGGGGCCACCGGCCGCGCGGAAAAGTTGACGCGACCATGATGATTGGGCGAAGCGAGGTCCCCGTCAAGGGGCGGCGGAGCGGCGACGGCCGATATCCGTCAGCCGTCGGCGGTCAGGCGGCGGCGGTCAGGCGTCGACCGGCGGCAGCTCGGGCGTGCGGGGCAGCACGGCCCGGACGACGGCGCCGCCGTCGTGGTTGCCCGTCTCGAACCGGCCGCCCAGCTCCTCGGCCCGCTCGGCCATCGACCGCAGCCCGACGCCCGAACCGGCCCGCCGGACGGCCCCGGCGCCTCCCCCGCCCCCCGCGTGGAAGCCGCGGCCGTCGTCCCAGACCTCCAGCACCACCGCCTCCGGACGCACCCGCAGCGTCAACCGGGCCCGCCCGGCCCCCGAGTGGCGCAGCACGTTGTGCAGCGCCTCGCCGCTGATCCGCAGCGCCGCCACCTCGACGGCGGCCGGCAGCGCGGGCGGCGGGTCCGGGTCCAGCACCAGGGAGATCCTCACCCGCGCCCCGTCCAGCTCCGCGACCAGCCGCCGCAGCGCCACCGCGAGCCCCTCCCCCGCCAGCGCGGCGGGCGCCAGCCCCTCGGTGATCCGGCGCAGTTCGTCGATCGCCTGCCCGATCCCGGCCGACACCGCGATCAGCGAGCGGGCCGCCGGGGAGTCCTCGGGCACGGCGGCCCGCGCGGTGTCGACGCCGAGCCGCAGGCCCGACAGGGTCGGGCCGAGGCCGTCGTGCAGATCGTGCCGCAGGCGCCGGCGCTCCTCCTCCCGGGCCAGCACGATCTGCCGCCGCCCGCGCTGGAGCTCCTCGTACATCCGCAGCGAGGCGATCGCGGGCGCGGCCTGGTCGGCGAGGAAGCGCAGCACCTCGTGGTCCTGGGCGTCGAGTTCGGGCTGCCCGGTGCGCGGGGGCGCGTAGAGGTCCCCGATCACCGCGCCCTCGTAGCTGAGCGGGAAGACCTGACTGGCGGGCCCCAGGGTGCCGACGGAGGCGAGCTCGTGCGGGCCGGTGCGGGTGTGCAGCACGACCCGGGCGCCGGGCAGGCCGAGGGCGGTCACCACGGTGTCGCAGAGCAGCGGCGGCGCGTCGGCGGGGCTGACGGCGCGGCTCAGCCGTTCCGCGAGCGCCCGCACCACCTGGTAGGGGCGGGCGCGGTCGCCGTAGTAGAAGCGGTCGACGGCCCGCACCACCCAGCGGGTGGTGGGCCCGAGCAGGCCTCCGATGGCCAGCGCCGCGGCGGCGAGCAGCTGCGCGGGGGCGCTGCTGGCCTGCGGCACGGCGCGGCGCAGCAGCAGCGCGACGCCGAGGTAGCCGGCGATCAGCAGGGCGGTGAGGGCGAGGACGCTGAGCATCCGGCGGGTCGCCCGGTCGAGGTAGCGGGAGCGGTCGCGGGTGAAGGCGTAGCCGACCGCGCCGAGCATCCACAGCGCGGAGCCGGCGAAGTAGGCGACCGCCGCGACGCTCTCCGAGCTGCCGAGCCGCAGCGCGATGTTGGTGGTGACCAGCCAGACCAGGTAGGGCACCAGGACGGCGGTCACGCTGCGGTGCGGCCGGGCGGAGCGCCGCCAGCGGACGGCGGCGACGGCCAGGCTGGCGGCGACCAGGCCCCAGGCGACCAGGGTGGCGTGCCATTCGTCCAGCGGCAGTCCGCGCCCGGGCGGCAGCAGGACGTCGCCGTGGTAGGGCAGCGGGCTGCGCAGGCGGACGGCGCACGCGTGCACGGCGCTCCACAGCGCGATGGCCGCGACGAAGGCCCGGCCCGGTCCGCCGGGCAGCCGCCCCTCGGGCAGCCAGAGCGGGAGGGCGAGCGAGACGAAGATGAACAGGGCGACGGAGGCCAGCAGCAGGGCCGCGCCGAGGGCCTTCGCCGCCGGTCCGGCGTCGGTGACCGCGGCGGCGAGGAGGACGAAGCGGGACAGGCAGCCGCCGAGGCCGGCGGCGAGCAGGCAGCGGCCGAGGCTGCGGCCGGCCGGCGCGGCGGCGGGGGCCGGGGCGGCGCCGTCGGGGGCGGGTGCGGCGCGGTGGGCGAGGACGAGCAGCCCGGAGAGCGCGAAGGCGAAGCCCAGCAGGACGGTCTCGCCGTCGTGGAGGTAGAACGGGGCGGTCCACGGGGCGTTCGGGTGGGTGACGGCGAGCAGGACCCAGCCGAGCCCGCTGAGCAGGGTCGCGACGCAGACCCAGGCCGCCGGGCCGAGGACGGCGCGCCGGGGCGCGGCCGGGTGCGGCGCCGGGGGCGCCGTGGTGGCGGACGAGCCCGCCGGGCCGGGCGGGCGGGCGGGCCGGGTGGCCGGGCCGGCGGTGTGCCGGGCCACGGCGGTGGCCGGGGTCGCGGCCGGTTCGCTCATGATGAGGGCCTCCTCCCCCGCATCCTGCGGGTCCCGCCGTCCCGGCGGCGCGGGACGACGGTCCGGTCCCGGCCCCGGCCCGGCCGGCCCGGGGGGTGGCGGCGGGGTGCCCGCGGAGCGGTCAGCCGTCGCCGAGTCCCATGTCGCGGGCCCGGGCGACGGCCTCGGCGCGGGTCGCGACGTGCAGCTTCTCGAAGATGTGGGTGACGTGGTTGCGGACCGTCTTCTCCGCGACCACCAGCTCCCGGGCGATCCGGCGGTTGTCCAGTCCGCGCGCCACCAGGTCGAGGACCTCGGCCTCGCGGGCGGTGAGCGCCGGGAAGAGCTGGCCGGCCTCCCGCACCCGGGCCCCGGCGAGCAGGGTGGTGATCCGTTCGGCGACGTCCGCGCCGAAGACCGCTCCGCCCGCCGCGACGGTGCGCACCGCGTGCAGCACCTCCTCGCGGCCCGCGCCCTTCACCAGGTAGCCGCGGGCCCCGGCCTGGAGGGCGGCGAGCAGGCTGCCGTCGTCGTCCGCCATGGTGAGCATCAGCACCGGCGGGGCCGGCTGGCCGGCGGAGAGCCGCCGGGTGGCCTCCAGCCCGGAGCCGTCCGGGAGCGAGAGGTCCATCACGACCATGTCGGGGTGGTGGCGGGCGACCGCCTCCGGTACGTCGCCGGCGCGTTCGGCCTCGGCGACGACGACGATGCCCTCGGCGCTCTCCAGGGCGGCCTTCAGGCCTTCGCGGAACAGCGGGTGGTCGTCGACGATCAGGACCCGGACCGGTGCGGGCGCCCGTTCCTCGTCCGCCCGGACCTCGTCCGCCCGGCCCTCCGGCTGCCGCGGTTCTTCGGCTGGCTGGTTTTCCTCCACGTGGCCGACACTACCAGCGATATCTTCGCGACTCTGCGTGACGACGGTGACGGCGGGTGCCCGCCCGGCGGACGGGCCGTGGACGGGGGCGTCCCCCGACCGGGGCGGACGAGACCACGACCCCATGCGCCCGGGACGGCGGGCGGCCGACACTGGAGCAAAGCGCGCCCGGCCCCGCGACCGGCCGTCGGTGGCCCGTTCCCCACCCGTCCCTAGGCGGTGCCATGACCACGGTGATCCCCTCCCGCCCCCGGCCGCACACGCGGGCCGGGGCTCCGCCACGCCGGACGCCCGCCCAGCGGCGGCTCACCGGCGCCGCCGCGCTCACCGTGCTCTGCCTGGCGGTCGCCACCCTCTGGATCTGCTACGTCCTGGTCCACCTCGGCGCCTCCGGGGTGGAGGGTCCGCGGGACCAGCTCGCCATCCTGGTCTACGCCCTGCCGACGGCGGCGGCGGGCATGCTGCTGCACGCCCACCGGCCGGGAAATCCGCTCGGTTGGGTGATGCTCCTCTACGCGCTGACGTCCATGCTGCCGAGCGCCGTCGCCGCACCCGTCTCGGTGCAGGTCACCGACCCCGGGCTGGTGGGCACCGCCGCGGTGGTGCGCGCGGTCTGCGACACCGTCAGCGTGACCCTGTTCTACGTGCTGCCGCTCTGGCTGCCGGCCGCCCGGCTCACCACCCGCCGGTGGTGGTGGTACATCGGCGCCGTCACCCTCTGGGTGATCCCGGACACGATGTCCTTCCTGGACCGGCCGACCGTCTACGGCCGCCCCAACCCGCTCGCCGACACCGCGCCCGCGAACTTCTTCGGCTCCGTGGCCGACCACGTCGGCGGCCTCTACGACGCCACCAACTACCTGCTGATCGGCATCGCCGCCACCGTGCTGCTGGTGCGGCTGCTGCGGCGCAGCGCGCCCCGGCGGCGCGCGCACCTGGCCGGGATGCTGGGCGCCTACCTGCTGTGGGCGGGCATGCAGGAGTACTACGAGCGCCGCTACGCGTACGAGTACTGGCTGAGCTACGCGCTGTTCACGGCGGCCGGCGCGGTGTGGGCGGTGGCCGTCGCCTTCCTGGTGGTCCGGGACGGCGGGTGGCGGCTGGACCGGGCGGCCCGCTCCGTCCTGACCGGGCTGCTGCTCGCCACCGGGCTCACCGTGCTGTTCGTGGCGTGCGCGGCGGTGCTGTCCGCGTGGCTGGTGCCCGGCCGGGGCGCCGCCGCGCTGTTGCTGATCGCGCTGGTCTTCGCGCTGGGCGCGGGTCTGCCGCGGGCCGCCCGGTGGGCGGTGGGCGTGGTGGACCGGCTCTACTACGGCGACCGCGCCCAGCCCTACCAGGTGCTGCGGACGCTGGCCGGGCAGGTCCGGCAGGTGGTCGAGCCGCAGCGGCTGCCGGCGGCGCTGTGCACGGCCGTCGCGGAGGAGCTCAGGCTGCCGGGCGTGGCGCTGGCCGTCTCCACCCGGGCCGGGCGCCGGCCGCTCGCGGCGGTGGGGCGGCTGGACGGGCCGGTGCGGGGCTTCGAGCTGGTCCACCACGGCGTGGTGATCGGGGAGTTGACGGTGGGGCTGCGGGCGGGCGAGGAGCAGCTGGAGCCGAGCGACGCCGACATCCTGCGCTCGCTGGCCGACCAGGCCTCGCCGGCCGTCGCCTCGCTGCGGCTGGCGGAGGACCTCCAGGCCAGCCGCGAGCAGATCGTCGCCGCGCGCGAGGAGGAGCGGCGCTGCCTGCGGCGGGACATCCACGACGGACTCGGCCCGGCGCTGGCCGGGCTGCGGCTGCGGGTCGACAACGCGGCCTCGGCGGCCGAGACGACGGCGGGCGCGGGGACGGCGGGCGCGGGGACGGCCGGGACCGCCGGGAGCGCGGCGGGGACAGCGGGCGGGACGGGCGGGGCAGCGGGCGGGACGGGCACCGGTGGGGCCGCCGGGGCGGCGGCCGAGGGGATCGCGCGGACGCTGCAGGGCATCTCGGACGACCTGGCGATGGCGATCAAGGAGGTGCGGCGGATCACCGACCGGCTCGGGCCGGCGCCGCTCGGCGAGTTCGGCCTCACCCGGGCCGTCCAGCACCTGGCCGCCTCGTTCAGCACCGACGGGCTCGCCGTCACGGCCGCCCTGCACCCGGACCCGCTGCCGGACCTGCCCGCCGCCGTGGAGGTGGCCGCGTACCGGATCACCGCCGAGGCGCTCAACAACGTGCTGCGGCACGCCGACGCCCGGCACGCCCGGGTGACGATGCGGGTGGACGACGCGAACCTGACGCTGACCGTCCAGGACGACGGGATCGGCCTCGGCGTCCCGCAGCCGCCCGAGGAGGGCCCCCCGGGTGCACCGGGGCCCGCGGGAACGGACCTGGCGCGGCTGGGGTCGTCCGGCGGGGTCGGGCTGCGGTCGATGGCGGACCGGGCGGCCGAGATCGGCGGACACTGCACCATCGCCCGGCTCACGCAGCAGAGCGGGACCCGGGTGCTGGCCGTCCTCCCCCGGCACCCCTCCCAGCGGCGCGGCCCCGCGTCCTGAGCGGCGGCGCACCACGACGCCCCCCGCCCCCGCTTCCGGCAGGACCGGGAGCGGGGGCGGGGGGTCGGGGGTGGGCCGGGGAGGGATCCGGCGGAAGCGATCACGGGTGACCGGTTCAGCAGTCCTTCTGGCCCGGCTTGCAGTGGCGCTCGGGTTCCGCGGCGGAGCCCGCCGGCGCGGGAGCCGACTTGGCCACCGCGCCGATGACGGCGCTCCTGATGACCGCGGTCGCCGCGGCGATGCCGACGATGGCGGACGCGACGCCGAGCGTCTTCGAGGTCGTGTTCGTTGCCATGGGATGGGTGCTCCAGATTCTTCAGCTCCGGGCGGTCGAGCCGATCAACCGCTCCGCACTCCACTCTGGTCGGCGCCACGCCCCGGGCACATGGGCCCGCCGTCCCGTTCCGGTCCCAGAACGGGACGGCGGACCCGACGGCGGGCCATCGGCGCAGCTCAGGGCAGCATCAGCACCGGCTTCACCACCTCCCCCGCCTCCGCCGCCGCGGCCGCCTCCTCGACCGCCGCGAACGGGAACGTCCGCACCAGCCGGTCCACCGGCAGCCGTCCCGCCCGGAACAGGTCCACCAGCACCGGCAGGAACCGCTGCGGCACGCTCGCCCCCTGGTTCACCCCGACGATCCTGGGCGCCCGGGCGAGCAGCCCGGGGACGTCCAGGCCCACTTCGCTGCCGGCCGGCGGCGCGCCGACCACCCCGCAGGTCCCGCCGACGGCCAGCGCCTCCACCGCCTGGCGCAGCGCGCGGACGCTGCCGCTGGTCTCCAGCGTGTGCTGCGCGCCGCGCCCGCCGGTGAGGTCCCGCAGCGCCGCCACCGGATCCGCGGTGCCCGCGTCGACCACGTCGGTGGCCCCGAGTTCGCGGGCCAGGGCGAGCCGCTCGGGGCGCAGGTCGACGGCGACGATCCGCACCACCGGGGTCGACCGGGCCGCCAGGACGGCGGCCAGTCCCACCGCGCCCGCGCCGAACACCGCCAGGGTGTCGCCGGGTTCGGGCCGCAGCACGTTGAGGACGGCGCCCGCGCCGGTCTGCACGCCGCAGCCGAGCGGCGCCAGCACCTCGAACGGCACCGGCGGGCCGGTGACGGGCACGGCGTTGCGCTCGTCGGCGAGCGCGTGCCCCGCGAAGGAGGACTGGCCGAAGAAGTGGCCGTGCAGCGTGGCGCCGCGGTGGCGGCCCGTGCCGTGCACGGTGGCGCTGCCGTCCAGCCGGAAGCCGCCGAACAGGTTCAGCGCGGCCCAGTGGTCACAGCGCACCGGAAGCCCGGCCCGGCAGGGCGGACAGGCGCCGCAGGAGTCGAAGGTCAGCACGACGCGGTCGCCGGGCCGCAGCCGGGTGACGCCGTCGCCGACCGCCTCGACGGTCCCCGCGCCCTCGTGGCCGAGGACGGCGGGCAGCGGCGCGGGCGTGCGGCCGGCCCGCACGCTCAGGTCGGTGTGGCAGATGCCGACGGCGCGAATCCGGACCAGGACCTCGTCCGCGCGGGGGCCGTCCAGCCGGACGGTCTCCGGGCGGAACGGCCCACCGGTGCCGCGCACCACGGCGGCGGTGGTCTCGATCACGACGGACCGGTCCCGTCCGCCGGCGCGCCGGCGGCGTCCCACGGCCCCGGGGGTGCGAACAGCCGGTCGGGGGTGGCGCGTTCGTAGGGCATGCCGGGCGGCATCGCGAGCACCTCCAGCTGGAGCCCCCAGGGCGCGCGGAAGTACACCCAGCGGTCGCCGTCGATCGGTCCGCCGTCGGCGATCGTCTGCGGCTCGCCCAGCACCTCGACGCCGGGCCGGCGGCGCAGGTGGGCGACGGCGCGGTCCACGTCGTCGACGGCGATCGCGAGGTGGTGCCCGCCCCAGTCGCTGTTGGCGGGCTGCTCGCGGCGCTGGCCCGGGGCGGTGTACTGGAACAGCTCCAGGTTGCTGACCGGGCCCAGGCGCAGCATCGCGATGTGCGCCACCGCCGAGCGGTGGACGCCGAGTTGGCGGTGCATCCAGTCCTCGTCCCCGGGCGGCGCGGCGACCGGTCCGAGGCGGTAGAGCAGGCGGGCGCCGAGCACCTCGGTGAAGAACGCCACCGCCTGGTCGAGGTCGGGGACGGTGTAGGCGACGTGGTGCACGGCGCGCGCGCCGGGAATGCCGGTCATCGGGCGCTCCTTCCGGGGGCGTTCGGGAATCCGGAGGCTTCCGGGGCTTCCGGGGCTTCCGCTTCCGGGGCTTCCGGGCCGTCGGGCCGCTCGGGGCGGAGGGCCCGTTCGTGGGCGGCGTCGCGCTGGTTGGCGATCGCGCTCATCAGGCTGAGGCCGCCGTCGACGGTGAGCGACACGCCGGTGGTGTACCCGGCGTCCGGGCCGGTCAGGTGGACGACGGCCGCCGCGACCTCGGCCGCCCGGCCGGGCCGGCCCACCGGGATGGCGGGCCGGGCGAGGGCGCCGAGGTCACGGCCGTCCAGGGCGCGGTCGTCGAGGACGCGGTCGTCGACGACGCCGTTCATCCGGGTGGCGGTCTCGCCGGGGCTCACCGCGTTCACGGTGATCCCGAACGGCGCCAGCTCCAGGGCCATCACCCGGGTGAGCGCGCCGAGCGCGCCCTTGGCCGCGCAGTAGGCGGAGCCGCCCAGGATCGGGGTGAACTCGTGGACGGAGGTGACGTTGACGATCCGCCCGCCGCGCCCCTGGCCGACCATCCGGCGGGCGGCCGCCTGGGCGCAGGCGAAGGGGCCGGTGAGGTCCACCGCGAGGATCCGCCACCAGTCGTCCAGGTTCTCTTCCAGGGCCGGTGAACGATGGTTGATCCCGGCCGAGTTGACCAGGATGTCGATGCCGCCGAGCTGCTCGGCGGCGCCGTGCACGGCCCGCGCCGCGCCCGCCGGGTCGGCGAGGTCCAGCGGCAGCAGCACGGTCCGCCCGCCCGCCAGTTCGGCGGTCCGGCGGGCGGCGGCGCGGTCGGTGCGGTAGCCGATCGCCACCGCGTGCCCGGCCCGGGCCAGGGCGACGGCGGTGGCCCGGCCGATGCCGGAGCTGGCCCCGGTGACGACGGCCACCGTGGGCAGCCGCGCACCGCCGTCGGGGTGCCGGTCGTGCGGTCCGGGGACGCTCATCGGGTCACCTCCGCCGCGGCGGCGGGGCGGACCCGGTAGCCGGCCCGGGCGAGGCTCGGCGCGCCCAGGTAGCCGTAGAGGGCGTCGGTCGGACCGGCCGGGCCGGTGCGGAAGCCGTGCCACTCACCGGCCGGGACGAACACCAGGTCCCCGGCGCGGACCGGGATCCCGGTGGTCTCCGTGAGGTGGGTGCCGCCGCCGGAGAGGACGAGGAAGAACTCGTCGGCGTGCGGGTGCCGGTGCAGGTCGTGGCTGCCGCCGGCGCCGAACCGCGAG
This sequence comes from Kitasatospora sp. NPDC058115, assembly GCF_042884635.1. Classification (NCBI taxonomy): domain Bacteria; kingdom Bacillati; phylum Actinomycetota; class Actinomycetes; order Kitasatosporales; family Streptomycetaceae; genus Kitasatospora; species Kitasatospora sp. NPDC058115. The sequence continues at coordinate 86,440 of NZ_JBHVTL010000005.1, read as the reverse complement.
GCGGCGACGGTGAGCCGCAGGGCGCCGACCGTCTCGTCGGTGGCGAGCCAGTGCACCGTCATGCCGGCCGAGCCGGCGATCGGCGCGCTGCCGGTGCCGGGGCCGGTGCTGGCGCCGACGTCGGTGTCGCTGCTGCGTGCGGCGGGCACCGCCGCGGCGGGCGGGTCGGGGGCGGGCGGGTCCGGAACGTCGCCGTGGGAGCGGAGGCCGGGCCTCGGCGGCGCGAGCGGGACGGGGTGGGGGCGCGGCGCGGGCCGGTCGCCGGGCACCGCGAGCGGCCGGACGGTCAGCACGGCGGCGGGCGCGCCGGGCAGGGCGGTGAGTCCGCAGACGCTGCCGGGCGGGTGGTAGAGGCCCTCGCCCGGGCCGAGCACGCGCCCGGCCGAGCGGATCCCGCCGGAGAGCACCAGCGTCACGGATTCGCCCACCCGGGAGGGGTGGTGCTCGACGCGGACACCGGGCGGCAGGGTCTCGACGGTCAGACCGCCGTGCGCGGACGGCAGGTGCTGCGGGTCGATCAGCCGCCGGAACGCGGGGGCCGTCCGGGGGACGGCGGCGGGTACGAGGATCACGCGGGATCTCCTTCGGGGGGAGGGACGGGCGCCGCGTCGCCGACGCGGCCGAAGTCGAGGAGCACCTTGGGCGGGCCGCTGCGGCCGCCCGCAAGCAAGCGGAACGCCTCCGGCCCGGCGGCCGGCGGCAGCACGGCGGCGATCAGCGGCTCGGCCGTCAGCACGCCGTCGCGGAACAGCCGCAGCGTGCGGTCGTAGTGGTCCAGGCCGTGCCGGACACCGATCACCTCCAGTCCGCGCAGGGCGAGTCGGCCCGGGTCGAAGCCCGGGCACGGGCCGCCGGCCACGCCGATCACGACGAGCCGGCCGCCCGGTTCGAGCAGGTCGAGGCCGAGCGCGAACGCCGGCGCCGCACCCGACGCCTCGACCGCGAGCGCGTAGCGGCCGGGGCCGGCGGCCCGGGCCTGCTCGGGGCTCAGCGCGCGGCGCGCACCGCAGCGCAGCGCGAGCCGCCGCCCGGCCGGGTCGATGCCCACCGCGTCCACCGACTCACCCAGCCGGGCGGCGAGTTGGACGGCGAGCAGGCCGATGGTGCCGGTGCCGAGGACGACCACCCGGTCGCCGAGCCCGCACCCGGACCGTTCCAGCCCGGCCACCACCGTCACCGCCGGTTCGGTCAGCACGGCGGCCCGGTCCGGCACCCGGGCGGGGATCCGGGACAGCGAGCGTTCCGGCAGCACCACGTACTCGGCGGCGGCGCCCTGGCGGCCGTAGAGGCCGACCTCGGTGAGGCGTTCGCACAGCGGGCGGCGGCCGCGCCGGCACATCCGGCACAGGCCGCAGTGCACCATGGTGTGGCCGACCACCCGGTCGCCGGGCGCGAACTCGGTGACCGCACGGCCGACTTCGGCGACCGTGCCGCACCACTCGTGCCCCGGGACGAGCGGGAAGCGGGCCCGCCCGTCGCGCAGGTAGGCGGCGGTGCCGTGGAGGAGTTCGAGGTCGGTGCCGCAGAGGCCGACCAGGGAGGTGCGCACGGTGACCGCGTCCGGCCCCGGCGGCGCGGGCCGGGGCACCCGGGCGAGCACGACCCGGTGCGGTGCCTCGAAGCGCAGCGCCGCCATGGTCGCGGCGTCGGCCGTGGCACCGGCGGCCCCCGCCGTACGGGCGGGGGCCTCGGTGCGATCCGGGACGCGGCCGGAGGTGCGCGCCGCGGCGGCCGCGGCGGGGCCGGTCACGGCCGGCTCCGCCGTTCGGCGCGCCGCCGGGCCAGGGAGCGCCTGGTCGCGGTGGTGCGGCGGGGCGCGGCCAGGGCGAGGCAGAGCACCTCGGCGCCGAGCGGACCGGCTTCCAGGAGCAGTTCCCGGCCCCGGGTCGCCAGCAGCAGATCGCCGTCGGCGGCCAGGTGGTCCGGCTCGTCGGCGGTCCGGCCGACGAGCAGGGAGCCGCGCACCACGAACAGGACGGTCTCGGTCTCGGGCCGCCCCGGCATCAGGTGGTGGGCGCCGGGGCTCAGCCGCAGGTGGTCGAAGCTCTCGCAGGCACTGGCGAGCATGGAGCGGCGCGCGAGGCAGCGCAGGCGCACGCGCTCGCCGTTCGGGCCGAGGATGACGGCGGCCGAGGCCGTGGCGGTGGTGACGATCACCGGGGCTCGCCTCCCTTCGGGCTCGGAGGGGTGTCGGGGTGGTCGGGGCGGCCGGCGGCGGGGCGTCCGGTCGCGGGGCGTCCGGTCGCGGGACGCCGGGGGTCGGGGCGGCCGGTCGTGGGACGTTCGGCGGCGGGATGTCCGGCGTCGGGGTGGTCGGCGTCGGGGTGGTCGGTCTCCGGTCGTCCGGCGGCCGGGTGGCCGTCCACCGGGCGTTCGGTGCTCGGCCGGTCGGCCGCCGGGTGGGCGAGGGCCCGGCCCGGGTGGCCGGCCACGGCGAGCACCGCGTGGAAGAACTCCAGACCGGCGGTGCCGGCCGTGAACACGGTGCGCGCGCCGAGCGGCAGGGTCACGGCGGTGCCCTCGACCAGCGGGATCCCGGAGTCGCCGGCCGCCGACGGCTCGTTCCCGGCCTCGGACCCGGCGTCGGCCTCGGCCCCCGGCACCGTGGCGGTGCCCGAGCCGGCCGTGATGTACAGGGCGCGCTCGACGCCCTCGGCGGTGACCTCGACGCTGCGGCCGGGGTCGAGCCACTGCAGTCCGACGGCGCGCAGCGGTCCGGTCAGCACCCGGCTGGGGTCGACGGCGCCGCGTCGGCGGAGGTCGGTGATGACGGTGCCCGGCATGACGGGAACTCCTTCTGGTCTCCTGCGGTCCGTACGGGGCCGCTTCCGTTGTCCACGATGTGGCGCCTGTCGTCCCGGTCGCACGGGAGCCGGGTCCTGTCCCGCTCCCGGCCCTCTCCCGGCCCGCTCCCGGACGGTGCCCGGGCGGCCCCCGGGCCCGGGTCCCCGCGTCCTCACGGCGTGCCCGGGACCGGTCCGGCGGCCCGCAGCGCGACGGCCCGGGCGGGCTCCGGGCTGCCGGTGCGGCTGCGCGGGACGCCCGCCCCCGCACCGTCGGCCAGACCGTCGACCGCGGCCCTCAGCACCGTGCCGTCCACCGGGGTCAGCAGCCTGCCACCGGCGCAGTACGGGCGGCCGAGCTCGGCGAGGAGCAGCAGCCCGGGCGCGCTCGCGGCGGCGAGCGCGGCGGTCAGCCGGTCCGGGTCGACCCCGCAAGGCAGGGCGGTCGCCGAACCGTTGCGGGCCAGCAGCTCCCGGTGGGCCCAGCCGGTGGCACCGTCCGCCAGCCCGAGCCGCGCCGCCACCCGGGCGGCGAGCAGCAGGCCCAGCGCCCCGGCGTCGCCGGGCGCGAGGGCGGGGCCGGCGACGGCCCGCACGGCACTCGCGAGGCCGCGGCCGTAGCCGAGGGCCAGCGCGGGGCCGGTCTCCTCGGGGTCAAAGCAGACCAGGGCGGCCCGCGCGTCGGCGCACAGGGCGAGCAGGGCGGTGAGCGTCGGCTCGTCGTAGCGCGCGCCGGGGTGGAGGAGGGCGGCGAGCGTCGAGTAGCGGGCCGGGCAGACGGCGAGCACGTGGCGCACGACGGCGACCATCCCGGCGCGGGTCCACGCGGCGGGGCGCTCGGCGAGCACGTCGGCCGGCACCCAGGCCAGCGCCGCGGCCGGGACCGGCCGGTGCAGGGCCAGTGCCGGACCGCACGCGGCGGCCAGGTCGGTGGGCACCCGGACGTCGGCCGGGTACCCGCAGGCGCGTTCACCGCCGACGGCAACCACGACGGCCCCGGCGGGGGCGGCGGGGGCGGCGGGCAGCGGTCCGTCGCGCAGGTCGTGCACGGTGGTGGGCGCCAGGCCGGCGGCGAGTGCGCGGACCCGGCCCAGCGGACCGGCGGGCGCCGTGCCGTCCGTCACCACGACGAACCGGCCGGCCCCGAACCCGTCCAGCCGCGCCCCGAGTTCGGCCCACGACGCCTCGCCGCTGCGCACCGCCAGGGAGAGCTGTGCGGCACCGGCCTGGATGCGGCGATCGAGCCGGACGCCTCGACGCATGGCGGCCTCCTCCCGTCCGGACGGCTCCGGACCACGGCCTCCACGCTGCGCCACCCACCGCCCCGCCCACCTGAGCCCCCGGCCCCCACCACGCCCCGCACCCCCGCCCGGGACGCCCCGGGGCGGGAACCGGCCCCGGCCGCGCCCCACGGACACCGGCCGGGGCCACCCACCCCTCACCGAGTCCGCCCCGACCCCGCCGGTCCATGGCGGAGGGCCCCGGCCCCTGCACCCAGACCGGGCGGCGCCACGTCCCGAGCCGGCCCCACCCGCGTCCCACGGACACCGGCCGGGGCCGCCGGACGGGCCCCGGGACGGCCCAGCTCCGAGCCCCGAACCTCACCGGGCGACACCCACGTCCCGAGCCGACCTCACCCGCACCCCACGGACACCCACCGGCCACCAACCGGCGCCACCACGGGCCCGAGCGCTCCGCCTCGACCCGCGCCGGAGCGGGCCTCGCCGCCCCCGCCGGGCGTCACCCAGGTCCGGAGCGGCCCCACGCACGCCCCACGGACACCGTCCGCGACCACCAACGGCCGGCGCAGCCCCCCTCACCACGGGCCCGGATGGGCCGCCACGTCCCGAGCCGGCCCCACCCACGCCCCGCGGACACCGGCCGGGGCCGCCGGACGGGCCCCGGGACGGCCCAGCTCCGAGCCCCGAACCTCACCGGGCGACACCCACGTCCCGAGCCGACCTCACC
>NZ_JBHVTL010000005.1:80938-81593 GCF_042884635.1 Kitasatospora sp. NPDC058115 | reverse complement strand
CACCCGCACCCCACGAACACCCATCGGCCACCAACCGGCGCCACCACGGGCCCGAGCGCTCCGCCCCGACCCGCGCAGGAACGGGCCCGGCCCCGGGATGGCCGGCGGCCCGCCTGTACACGGCGGCGGGCCCCGGCCCCGCACCCCCACCGGGCGACGCCCACGGCCGGAGCCGGCCCCACCCGCACCCCCATGGACACCGGCCGCCGCCACCCACGCCCCGGAAGGAACCCTGGTGATCCGCCCCGACCCGCGCCGGGAGGGCTCGGCTCAGGCCCCCGGACCTCGCCGGGCGACGCCCAGGTCAGGAACAGGCCCCACCCCACCCACCGGCCACCGGCCGGGGCTGCCGGACAGGTCCCGGGACGGCCCGGCCCCGAACCCCGAACCCCACCGAGCGACACCCACGTCGGGAACAAGCCCCACCCCACCCACGACCACCGGCCGGAGCCGCCGGGCAGGTCCCGGGACGACCCGGCCCCGAACCCCACCGAGCGACACCCACGTCGAAAGCAGGCCCCACCCCACCCCCGGCCACCAACCGGCGCCACCAGGCCCTCAACTCGCGCCCGGGCGGTCCGCCCCGACCCGCGCCCGGACGGCCGGCGGCCGGCCGCTGTCGCCATCGGGCACCGGGCCGCGCACGAGCTGCGGC
>NZ_JBHVTL010000005.1:30877-80842 GCF_042884635.1 Kitasatospora sp. NPDC058115 | reverse complement strand
GGGTGGTCCGGGCAGTCGACCAGGACGACCGGGCCGCGCAGCACGTACCAGGCCGCCTCGGTGGACTCACGGCCGGTGAGGTCGTAACAGGCACCCGGCCCGAGGCTGATGTGTTCGAAGGCCTCGCACTCGCTGTGCAGCATGCCGCGGCGGGCGAGGCAGCGGGTGCGGATCCGCTGGGTGCCGGGGCCGAGGAGCAGGCGGGGTGCGGCCGTCCGGGTGACGATCATCGCCGCCCCCCGCTCTTCGGCACGAGTTCCGCGTGCAGGTAGACGAGGCCGCCGGGGCCGGCCGCGAGGTGGAGGTCGGTGCCGAGCGGCAGGGTGAACGCGGTGCCCGGGCGCAGCGGCACCCGGACGTCCCCGGCGCCCGCCCGCCCGTTGCCGCCGACGACGAAGGCGGTGTGCTCGACGCCGTCGGCGAGCAGGAAGTCGCGCTCCCCGGTGGCGAGTTCGACGTGCCGCAGCAAGCGCAGCGGTCCGCCGACGACGGCGGACGGGTCGATCGGGCCGGTGCGTCGCAGGTCGCGGACCACGGTGCTGCCCACCGGGGCGGCGGCCGCCGGGTCGGCGGGCGGATCGGCGGGCAGTTCGATCACCAGCCAGTCCAGCGGCCCGGTCCCGGTGTTGCGCAGCCCGTGCCGGGTGCCGACCGCCGTCAGGACGGCGTCGCCCGCGCGGACGGTGTGCGGGCGGCCGTCGAGGGTGACCTCGCCCTCCCCGGCGAGCAGGACGTACACCTCGCGGGTGCGGGTGTGGAGGTGTTCGCCGCTGACGCCGCCCGCCGGGATGCTCGCCCATTCGACGGCTTCCCAGTCCCCGGCGAGTCCGGCACGGCGCGCGAGGCAGGTCCACCGGGTGGTCCCGGGGGCGCCGTGCACCCCGTGGACGTCGGCCGGTGCGGTGGTGTCGGCGATCACGACGGCGCTACGCACGCGTCCCCCTCCCCTCCGCAGCCCCCGCACCGGCGCCGGCACCGGGACCGGCACCGGCACCGTCCCCGGCCGACCAGGCGCGCAGCCACCCGGCCGCGTCGGCGAGTTCGGCCCCGTCGAGGTCGTCCACGAAGACGCCCGCCCCGATCCCGCGGGGCAGCGGCAGCCGTTGCCGCCCGTCGCGGTGGCGGACGGTGTCGGCGAGCGCCTCGCCGAGCGTGACGGGCTCCATCAGCGGGTGCCAGACGGGCAGTTCGAGCCGCCGCATCAGCCGCAGGATCCGTTCGGCCTGCCCGGCGTCGACCAGGCCGCGGCGCCGGGCGACGACGGTGGTGAGCGCCATGTCGGCGCAGACCGCCTCGCCGTGCAGGAGCTCGGGCAGCGCGCGCATCTCGACGGTCGGGCTGAACGAGTGGCCGTAGTCCATCAGGCGTTCCAGGCGGTGTTCCCAGAGGTTGGGCTGGAGCTCCTGGAGCATGCCGTGCACGGCGCGGCCGAGCACGGCGGCGCCGGCGCCCGGGGACTGGAAGCCGGTGTCGAGCAGGTCGCGCCCGTGGCGTTCCAGCAGGACGAAGAGGTCGGCGTCCTTGATCAGCGCGACCTTGAGGATCTCGGCGAGCCCGTTGCCGATGTGGCGCCGGTCCAGGGTGGCGAGGAAGGCCGGGTCGAGCAGGGTGTCGACGGCGGGGTGGTAGGTGCCGAGGCGGTTCTTGTGACGGCCGTGGTTCACCCCGGTCTTGGCGCCGACGCCCGCGTCGACCAGGCCGATCAGCGTGGTGGGGACGCGCACGAAGGGCGTGGAGCGGCGGTAGAGGCTGCAGGCGAGGCCGACGACGTCGGTGAGCACGCCCCCGCCGACCGCGATCACCGGCTCGCCTCGGCGGGAGATCCCGAAGGAGTCCATCCGGTCGGCGACCTGGAAGACCGCGTCCATGGTCTTCACCTGCTCGTGGGCGAGCAGGACGTGCGTCTCGTGCTCGACGCCCTGGGCGGCCAGGTAGCGGCGCAGGCGTTCGCCGTGCAGGTCGTGGACGCGGGCGTCGACGACGACGAGCCGGCGCCCGGGCGGGCCGCCGGCCCGGGCGAGCGCCGGGTTGCGCGGGTCCAGCACCCCGGGGGTGAAGCGGACCCGGTAGCTGACGGGCAGCGCGGTGGCGACGGTCCAGCCGGTGGCGGGGGCGCCGTTCACCGGGTTGCCGGTGGCGTGCAGGCCGGGGACGTGCGCGGCGGGGTCGTGCGGCGCGGGGACGTGTGCGGGGACGGGCGCGGCGGCGACGTCGGGGGCGGGGTGGTGCTGCGGGTGGGGGAAGGACACGGGTCGGCTCCTTCGGCGGGGTCGGCGGATCGGACGGCCCGGCGGGTGAGGGAGGGCCCACCGGACCGGTGTGCACCACGCTGGACCGCCCGTCGTCCCGGACGCACGGGCGGCCGGCCCCATCCGCGTCCCGGACCGTCCCGGCCCCGCCCGGGACGTGGGTGGACGGGCCGGGCCCCGGGCCTCCCGGTCGCGCCGCGCGCCACCCCGGCGACGTACGGTGGAACCGGAGGCCGACACCATGCACGCCACCGGTACCCACTTCACCGACCGCACCGACGCGGGACGCCGGCTGGCCGCCCTGCTGGGCCACCTGCGCGGCCCCCGCACCGTGGTGGTGGCCCTGCCGCGCGGCGGCGTCCCGGTGGCCGCCGAGGTGGCCGCCGCGCTCGGCGCGCCGCTGGACATCTGCGTGATCCGCAAGCTGGGCGTCCCGTACCAGCCGGAGCTGGGCATGGGGGCGATCGGCGAGGACGGGGTGCGGGTGATCAACGACCACGTGCTGCGGCCCGCCGGGGTGACGCCGGAGCAGCTGGCCGCGGTGGAGGCCCGGGAGCGGACCGAGCTGGAACGCCGGGCGCACCGCTACCGGGGCGGGCGCCCGCCGGTGGACCTGCGCGGGCGGACGGTGGTCGTGGTCGACGACGGCATCGCGACCGGCTCGACCGCCCGGGCCGCCTGCCTGATCGTGCGGGCGCGCGGGGCGGAGCGGGTGGTGCTGGCCGTGCCGGTGGCGCCGCGGGAGTGGACGGAGCGGCTGAGCGGGGTCGCCGACGAGCTGGTGTGCGTGGGCACGCCGTCGCCGTTCTTCGCGATCGGCGAGTTCTACGCGGACTTCTCGCAGACCGAGGACGCGGAGGTGCTGCGCCACCTCGCCGCGGCCCGCGCCGGCGAAGCGGGGTCCGGCGGTGGGGCGAGGTCCGGCGGCGAAGCGGGGTCCGGCGGTGGGGCGGCGTCCACCGACCCACCGGGAGCCGACGACGACGGGGTTCCGGCGTCCGACCGCGAGGTGACGCTGCCCGCCGCCGGCGCCCGGCTGACCGGCCGGCTGACGGTGCCCGCCGGCGCCCGCGGCATCGTGGTGTTCGCGCACGGCAGCGGCAGCGGCCGGCACAGCCCGCGCAACCGCCACGTGGCCGCCCGCCTGAACGACGCCGGGCTGGCCACCTTCCTGTTCGACCTGCTCACCGAGGACGAGGAGGAGGACCGGCGCAACGTCTTCGACGTCGAGCTGCTGGGCGCCCGGCTGACCGACGTGGCCCGCGCGCTGCCCGCCGAGCAGGCCCGCGCGGCCGGAGGCGCGTTCCTGCCGCTCGGGCTGTTCGGTGCGAGCACCGGCGCCGCCGCCGCGCTGTGGACGGCCGCCCGGCTCGGGCACGGGGTGGGCGCGGTGGTCTCCCGGGGCGGGCGGCCGGACCTCGCCGGGGAGGAGGCGCTGGGCACGGTGCTCGCGCCGACGCTGCTGATCGTCGGCGGCCGGGACGAGGTGGTGATCGACCTCAACCGGCGGGCGCGCGAGCGGCTGCGCTGCGAGAGTGAGCTGGCCGTCGTCCCGCACGCCGGGCACCTGTTCGAGGAGCCCGGGACGCTGGACCGGGTCGCCGAGCTGGCCCGCGACTGGTTCGACGGCCACCTCGCCCCCTGCGCTCCCCCGCCCTGAGCCGCTCCCACCGCCCCTCCCCCCTCCACCTGCCTCCACCCCCTCCACCCGGCTCCACCGCCCTGACCAGCGCACTCGCCCGATCGGGGCCGATGCGCAGAACTCGTGAAACCCCCCCGATCCACCGAGCATTCTGCACAGCACGACCAGCGATTTCCTGATCACCTTGTACACATTGAACAGTGAAAACCCGATCTGTTGCCCAATCCGCCCGACTGGAGCAAGCTCTCCGCTCAGCCGCCCGCATCCGCCCCCACCCCAACCCCGCGGAGCGGCAGCCTCAAGCGGATGCCTCAATGCCGAGGCCTCAATGTGGAGGAACGACCGATGACCCCGCAGTCCCACGCCCTTGAGCTGACCCCCGAGGAGCGCGAGGCCGGTCTCGACGCCGAGCAGCTGCGCCGCCTCGTCGGCCTCGTCGAGCACGACCCCGCCAGCGACCCGTTCCCGGTCACCGCGCAGGACGCCGTCGTGTTCGTGGTCGGCAACGCCACCCAGACGGCCCAGTTCTACCAGGCCGTCTTCGGCATGGAGCTGGTCGCCTACTCCGGCCCGGAGACCGGCCGCCGCGACCGCAAGGCCTTCGTGCTGCGCTCCGGCTCCTGCCGCTTCGTGATCAAGGGCGGTGTCTCCCCCGACAGCCCGCTGCTGGACCACCACCGCCGCCACGGCGACGGCGTCGTCGACCTGGCCCTGGAGGTCCCGGACGTCGACAAGTGCATCGCGCACGCCCGCGCCCAGGGCGCCACCGTCCTGGAGGAGCCGAACGACGTCTCCGACGAGAACGGCACCGTGCGCCGCGCCGCGATCGCCACCTACGGCGAGACCCGCCACACCCTGATCGACCGCTCCCGCTACACCGGCCCGTACCTGCCCGGCTACATCACCGCCCGGAGCAAGGTGCAGCACCCGGAGGGCTCGCCGCGCCGCCTGTTCCAGGCCCTGGACCACGCGGTCGGCAACGTCGAGCTCGGCAAGATGGACGAGTGGGTCACCTTCTACAACAAGGTCATGGGCTTCGTGAACATGGCCGAGTTCGTGGGCGACGACATCGCCACCGACTACTCCGCGCTGATGTCGAAGGTCGTCGCCAGCGGCAACCACCGGGTGAAGTTCCCGCTCAACGAGCCGGCCGTCGCCAAGAAGAAGTCCCAGATCGACGAGTACCTGGAGTTCTACACCGGCGCGGGCTGCCAGCACATGGCGCTGGCCACCAACGACATCCTCACCACCGTCGACGTGCTGCGCTCGCGCGGCGTCGAGTTCCTCAACACCCCCGACTCGTACTACGACGACCCGGAGCTGCGCGAGCGGATCGGCAAGGTCCGGGTGCCGATCGAGGAGCTGAAGAGCCGCGGCATCCTGGTCGACCGCGACGAGGACGGCTACCTGCTGCAGATCTTCACCAAGCCGATCGGCGACCGCCCGACCGTCTTCTACGAGTTCATCGAGCGGCATGGTTCGCTGGGCTTCGGGAAGGGCAACTTCAAGGCGCTCTTCGAGGCCATCGAGCGCGAGCAGGAGCGCCGCGGCAACCTCTGAGGCGGGCCGCCCCGGAGGCCGCCGGTCTCCGGGGCCGGCGATCTCCGGGGCACGCAGCCACCGCTGGAGCCGTAGGAAGCGCTGGGCCACAGGAAGGTCCGGGAGGAGCAGGGACGATGGCGTACTACCGGCAGCTGGGCAGCATCCCGCCCAAGCGGCACACGCAGCACCGCACGCCCGAGGGCGGGCTGTACTACGAGGAGTTGATGGGCGAGGAGGGGTTCTCCTCGGACTCCTCGCTGCTCTACCACCGGGGCATCCCCTCGGCCGTCGTGAACGCCGTGCCGTGGGAACTGCCCGACCAGTCGACGGTGCCCAACCATCCCCTGCTCCCCCGCCACCTCAAGCTGCACGAGCTGTTCGCGGGCCAGGAGTGGAAGTCCGCGGACGTCGTGGCCTCGCGCCGGCTCGTCCTCGGCAACGGCGACGTGCGGATCTCCTACGTCGCCGCCGGGGCGCCGAGCGAGCTGTACCGCAACGGGCTCGGCGACGAGTGCGTGTACGTGGAGTCCGGCTCCGGCACCGTGGAGACGGTCTTCGGCGCGCTGGAGGTCGGCCAGGGCGATTACGTGGTCATCCCCCGGGCGACCACCCACCGCTGGGTGCCGTCCGGCGACGAACCGCTGCGCGCCTACTGCATCGAGGCGAACAGCCACATCACCCCGGTCAAGCGCTACCTCTCCAAGTACGGCCAGCTGCTGGAGCACGCGCCGTACTGCGAGCGGGACCTCCGCGGCCCGTCCGGCCCGCTGCTCGTCGACGGCGGCGACGTCGACGTCCTGGTCAAGCACCGCGGCCCGAACGGGATCTCCGGCACCCGGTACACCGTGCCGCACCACCCGTTCGACGTGGTCGGCTGGGACGGCTGCCTGTACCCGTACGCGTTCAACATCCGGGACTTCGAGCCGATCACCGGGCGGATCCACCAGCCGCCGCCGGCCCACCAGGTGTTCGAGGGCAACGGGTTCGTGATCTGCAACTTCGTTCCCCGCAAGGTGGACTACCACCCGCTGTCGATCCCGGTGCCGTACTACCACGCCAACGTGGACAGCGACGAGGTCATGTTCTACTGCGGCGGCGACTACGCGGCGCGCAAGGGTTCGGGCATCGGCCAGGGCTCGATCTCGCTGCACCCGGGCGGCCACACCCACGGCCCGCAGCCGGGCGCGTACGAGCGGTCCATCGGCGTGGAGTTCTTCGACGAGCTCGCGGTCATGGTGGACACCTTCCGCCCGCTGGAGCTGGGCGAGGGCGGCCGCGCCTCGGAGGACTCCGGCTACGCCTGGACCTGGTCCGGTCGGGGGCCGCAGCAGTGAGCACCACCCCCGTGATCCCGCCGCTGTTCCAGGGGCTCTTCGACGACGCGGCGGTGTTCCCGCCCGGGAACCTGCCGGTCGCCGACGCGGTGCCCGCGCACCGCGCGCACCGCACCGCCTGGTACGCCGACGCGGTCGGCCCGTTGCTCTGCGGGGCGGGCCGGCTGGGCGAGTTGGCGGCCGCGGCGCAGGGCGCCGGCCCTGCCGCGGCCCAGGCCCCCGCCCCCGCCCTCCGGGTCGGGCTGGTGCTGCCGGGGGGCAGCTCCGAGCTCGGCCCGGCACTGGCCGCCGCCGCCCCCTTCGAGGTGGCCGGCGTCGAACTCGCCACCCGGGACGCCCGGGAGGCGGTCGCCGCGCTCGACCTGCTGCTACCGGCCGACGTGCCGGCGGCCGTCGAGCTGCCGCGCGAACTGCTGCGCGGCGACGGCCTGGACGAGGTCCTGGACGTGCTGGTCGACAGCCCCTACCGGGCCAAGTTCCGCACCGGCGGGATCGTCGCCGGAGCCTTCCCGGACGAGCGGGAGCTGGCCGGCTTCCTCACCGGGTGCGCCCAGCGCGGCCTGCCGTACAAGTGCACGGCCGGGCTGCACCACGCCGTCCGGCACACCGACCCGGTGACCGGCTTCGAGCACCACGGCTTCCTGAACGTCCTGCTGGCCGCCCAGGAGACCGACCCGGCCGCGGCCGCCGAGGTGCTCGCCGAACGCTCCGGCGAGGTGCTCGCCAAGGCCGTGCAGGCCCTGAGCGACCGTCAGGTCACGGTGATCCGCAACTCGTTCACCGCGTTCGGCACCTGTAGCATCGCCGAGCCCCTGGAAGACCTGGCCGCCCTCGGCCTGCTGTCGCCCGACCCGAAGCCCCAGGAGGACCGTTGACCACCCCCCGCAGCTGGCTCGCCCCCGCGAACGACTCGCCGTTCGGCGTGCACAACCTGCCGTACGGCGTCTTCACGGCCGGCGACCGGCCGGGGCAGCGGCGGATCGGCGTGCGCGTCGGCGACTTCGTCCTGGACGCCGGCGCCGCCGCCCGCGCCGCCGGGGAGCCGTCGGTGCTCCTCGACGCGGACTCGCTCAACCCGCTGCTGGCCGCCGGCCGCCCGGTGTGGACCGAGGTGCGGGCCTCGCTCACCCGCTGGCTGACCGAGGAGTCCCACCGCGAGGCCCTCACCCCGCTGCTGCTGCCGCTCGCCGAGGTGGAACTGCACCTGCCGTTCGAGGTCGCCGACTACGTCGACTTCTACGCCTCCGAGCACCACGCCACCAACCTGGGCCGGATCCTGCGCCCCGGCTCCGAGCCGCTCACCCCCAACTGGAAACACCTGCCGATCGGTTACCACGGCCGCTCCGGCACCGTCGTGGTCTCCGGCACGCCGGTGGTCCGCCCGCACGGCCAGCGCAAGGCCCCGGCGGACGCCGTTCCGTCCTTCGGCCCGACCCGCCGGCTGGACATCGAGGCCGAGGTCGGCTTCGTCGTCGGCACGCCCTCCGTGCTCGGCGAGCCCGTCGCCCTGGACGCCTTCCGCGAGCACGTCTTCGGCGTCTGCCTGGTCAACGACTGGTCCGCGCGCGACATCCAGGGCTGGGAGTACGTGCCGCTCGGCCCGTTCCTCGGCAAGTCCTTCGCCACCTCCGTCTCGCCGTGGATCGTGCCGCTGGACGCCCTGGAGCACGCCCGGGTCGCCCCGCCCGCCCGCGACGTCGAGCCGCTCCCCTACCTCGACGACCGCGACGGCGAGCCGTGGGGCCTGGACCTCGCGATGGAGATCCGCCTCAACGGCCACACCGTCTCCCGCCCGCCGTTCGCCTCCATGTACTGGACGGCGGCCCAGCAGCTCACCCACATGACGGTCAACGGCGCCTCCCTGCGCACCGGCGACCTCTTCGCCTCCGGCACCGTCAGCGGCCCCGACGTCGAGACCCGCGGCGCCCTCATCGAGCTCACCTGGAACGGCGAGAACCCGCTCAAGCTCCCGGACGGCACGACCCGCGCCTTCCTGGAGAACGACGACGAGGTGACCATCACCGCCACCGCCCCCGGCCCCGACGGCACCGTCGTCGGCTTCGGCGACGTCTCCGGCCGCATCCTCCCCTGAGGACCCCCGAACCATTTTCCCCCGCCGGACGAAGGGCGGCCCCGGTCACCACCGGAGCCGCCCTTCGTGCTTGGCTTGAAACCCTGGAATCGTGAAGCCTTGAAGTCTTGAATTCTTGAAGTCTTGAAGTCTTGACGCGAGTACGGCCGGTCGAGGACGAACGGGAGTGGGGACGATGGCTGACGAGGTGCGGGCGTCGCGGGACGGCGGGGTGGGGCGGATCGTGCTCGACCGGCCGAGGGCGCTCAACTCGCTGACGCACGGGATGGTGGTGCGGATGCGGACGGTGCTGGAGGAGTGGGCCGGGGACGACGCGGTGCGGGTGGTGGTGCTGACCGGGGCCGGGGAGCGCGGGCTGTGCGCGGGCGGCGACATCCGGACGATGCACGACGACGCCAAGGTGGGCGGGGCCGGGACGCGCGCGTTCTTCCGGGACGAGTACCGGCTGAACGCGCTGGTCTCCCGCTACCCCAAGCCCTACGTCGCGGTGATGGACGGCATCACCATGGGCGGCGGCGTCGGGGTCTCGGCCCACGGGTCGGTGCGGATCGTCACCGAGCGCTCGGTGGTGGCCATGCCGGAGACCCGGATCGGCCTGGTGCCGGACGTCGGCGGGACGTGGCTGCTGTCGCGCGCGCCGGGCGAGCTGGGCACCCACCTCGGGCTCACCGCCGCCTCGATGACCGCCGGGGACGCGCTGCTGTGCGGGTTCGCCGACCACTTCGTGCCGTCGGAGAAGCTGCCCGCGCTGCTGGCCGACCTGGCCGGCGCGCCCGTCGACGAGGTCCTGCGCCGGTACGCGGAGCCCGCCCCGGCCGCGCCGCTCGCCGACCGTCGCGCCTGGATCGACACCTGCTACGCGGCCGACTCCGTCGAGGAGATCGTCGCGCGGCTGACGGCGAGCGGCGTGCCCGAGGCCAAGCAGGCCGCCGAGGAGCTCGCCGAGCGCTCGCCGACGATGCTGAAGGTCACCCTGGCCGCCCTGCGCCGGGCCCGGACGCACGGCTCCCTGGAGGAGGGCCTGACGCAGGAATACCGGGTGTCCTGCGCCGCGCTCGGCCACCACGACCTGGTCGAGGGCATCCGCGCCCAGGTCGTCGACAAGGACCGCGACCCGCACTGGTCGCCGGCCACCCTCGCCGAGGTCGGCCCGCGGACGGTGGCCGCGTTCTTCGAGCCGCCGCACGGTGGTGACCTGCGGCTCGGGTGACGACCGTCTCGCGGATCGAGACTGGCGCGAGGCGGTCCGGTTCGGAGATCGTTGGGTCCGTCGGAGCACAACGGAATGGGAGTCAACGGCGATGACCGAGACCTACGAGACGATCCTGGTGGACCGCAAGGGCCGGGTCGGGCTGATCACGCTCAACCGGCCGGAGGCGCTCAACGCGCTCAACAACCGGCTGATGAACGAGGTCGTGGCCGCGGCCACCGCCTTCGACCGGGACCCGGAGATCGGCTGTCTGGTGATCACCGGATCGGCGAAGGCCTTCGCGGCGGGCGCCGACATCAAGGAGATGCAGGGCAACCGGTTCCCGGACGTCTACCTGGACGACTGGCTGGGCCCGTGGGACCGCCTGGGCGCGCTGCGCAAGCCGGTCGTCGCGGCGGTGGCCGGCTTCGCGCTCGGCGGCGGCTGCGAGCTGGCGATGCTCTGCGACATCCTGATCGCCGCCGACACCGCCAAGTTCGGCCAGCCGGAGATCAAGCTCGGCGTGATCCCGGGCATCGGCGGCTCCCAGCGCCTCACCCGGGCGGTCGGCAAGGCCAAGGCCATGGAACTGTGCCTCACCGGCCGGATGATGGGCGCCGAGGAGGCCGAACGCGCCGGCCTGGTCTCCCGCATCGTCCCCGCCGACGACCTCCTCGCCGAGGCCCTCGCCACCGCCGAGAAGGTCGCCGAGATGTCCACCCCGGCCGCGATCATGATGAAGGAGAGCGTCAACCGCGCCTTCGAGACCACCCTCGCCGAGGGCGTCCGCTTCGAACGCCGCCTCTTCCACGCCGCCTTCGCCACCGCCGACCAGAAGGAAGGCATGACCGCCTTCGCCGAGAAGCGCCCGGCGGTCTTCAAGCACCGCTGACACCCCGCCGGAAGGCCCTGCCCGCGCCGCCGCTGCGACGGTGGCGCGGGCAGGGATCAGCGGCTCCGGTCCGTGAGCCGGAGCCTCCGCAGGGGCCGTCCGGAGCCCGATACTGGGGGGATGGGTGATCGGGATGATGGTGGCGGGGGCCGGGCTCTTCGGGCGGCGTTGAGCCGGACGGCGGAGGGGCTCGGGCTCGTGTTGCCCGGGGCGGAGGAGCTGCCGGGTGAGCGCGCGACGTACGTCGACGCGGGGAGCGGGCGGCGGGTGCAGGTGGATCCGCCCGCCGGGAGGCGGCGGACCTTCGAGGTGAGTCTGCAGGACCGCCGCACGCGCCTGGCCTACGGGCGGACCTCGGACCTGGCCGAGGTGGTCGGGGCGACGACGGCGTGGCTGGGCGGAGATGGCCTGGAGCGGACCAGGGCGCGCGCCCCGTTCGTCCGGTTCCGGCCCTGGGCCCTCGACCATGAGCGGGAGCCCTTCGTGGGCGTGGAGTTGACGTGGCGGATCAAGCTCGACCGCGTCCACATGCCGCCCTACGACCGGCACCCGCGGGCCCACGCCCTGCTGGCGGCCGCGTACGCCCAGCCGGTGCTCCGCCGGCTGATGCCGGTCAACAGCCACTTCGACCTCTGGTTCTCCACCAGGATCGAGCGGCCCTGGACGGCGAACGTCGGCTATGTGATCGCCGTGGACCACGACGGGCCGTACTCGGTGGGGAAGGGGGGCGACGTGGTGGCCCGCACCGGGACCGCGGAGGAGGCCGTCGCCCTGGTGGTGGCCGCCCTGCCCGAGGGGATCGGGCCGGCGAGCTGAGGTGGGGCCGCCGGGCGGGGGCCGTCGCTCAGGTGCCGGTCGGTTCGAGGACGAAGACCGGGATCACGCGGTCGGTCTTCTCCTGGTACTCGGCGTAGGTCGGGTACGCGGCGACCGCGCGCTCCCACCACCGGTCCCGCTCGTCGCCGGTGAGCTCCCGGGCCGTCATGCTCCGGACCTCCGGGCCGTCCTGGAGATCCACCTCGGGATTGGCCCTGAGGTTGAAGTACCAGTCCGGGTGGCTCGGGAAGCCGCCCTTCGAGGCCACCGCCGCGTACCGTCCCCCGTGCTCCACGCGCATCAACGGGATCTTGCGGATCCGGCCGCTCCTCGCGCCGCGCATCGTGACGATGACGACCGGCAGACCGGTGTCCCAGAGCGTCGTGCCCCGTGTGCCGCCCGAGCTCTCGTACAGCTCGACCTGCTCGCGGATCCACTGCGCCGGACTCGGGTCGTACTCGCCCTCAAGAGGCACCGCCTGCACCCCTTCCGCTCCGCGGACGGCTCCAGGAGGCAGGGTAACGCTGGTGGGGCGGTCGAGGCTGGATGCCACGACCACCCCACCCGTGCGGCCCTACCGGCTCAGCCGTGCCGGCGACGGCGGCGGCCGAGGGCGACGGCGAGGCCGCCGAGGATCAGCAGGGCGGCGCTGATCGTCGCCGTGGTGAACGCGGTGGTCCCGGTGTCGGCGAGGCTTCGTCCGGTCGCGGCCGGGACGACCGCGCCCAGGCTGCCCAGCACCGCGGCCGTCACGGTCGCCGCCGTTCCTCGCCGCAGTACCAGTGCCACGTGCTCCGCCTCTCCGCGGGTTCGGATACGCCCGACCCCCCGGCCGGGCGGCGTCGGAGCACAGGATCCTCACGCACGCCGACGGCCCCAAGAAAGACGGATGACGACCGTTTCCGTCCCTTCACAACCGGAATGCGACGTGATGGCTTCACCGGCCCCCACGGACGCTCAGTTGCCCGCCACCAGCGCCGTGTTGAGCCGGGCCAGGCCGCTGCGGGTGGCGGCGACCACGACGCTGTCGCCGGGCTCCAGGACGCGGCTGCGGTCGGCGTACCGCCACTGGTAGATCCGGGGGCTGCGGGCCAGCCGGACGGCGAGGACCCGCACGCCGCCGCCGTCCTCCAGGTCGTGGCGGTTGAGGCCGATCAGGCCGCTGCCGAGCTCGGCCGGTAGTTCGGCGATCAGCAGCACGTGCCGGAACACCGAGAGCGTGCCGAGCACCTCACGGCCCATCAGCGCGGCGGCGAAGGCCGGGGCGGAGAGGTAGGAGGTGGACCGCGAGGCCACGTTGTCCAGCGTGGCGTACACATGGCTCGCGAAGCTGTCGTCGAAGAGCCGCAGCACCACCCGGACGTCGGGGCGTCCGGCGCGCGCCTCCAGGGCCGCCTCCAGGTTGGTGGCGTCGTCGCCGCTGACCGCGACCACCGCGCGGCTGTGCTTGAGCCGGGCCCGGCGCAGCTGTTCGGCGAGCGGTCCGTCGTCGACGACCACCGGGACGCCGAGCGCGCGCACGGCGGAGATGCCGCGCGCCTGGGGGTCGCTCTCCAGGCCGACCACCGGCACGCCGAGGCCGTGCAGCCGGCTGACCACCCGGGTGCCGACGTTGCCGAGGCCGACCACGACGACGTGGTCGCGGGTGCCGGCGCCCGGGTTGCGGTGCTGGCCGCGGCGGCCGGAGGCGAGCACCTCGACCATGATGGCGGTGGCGACCGGGGCGAAGGTGATGCCGCAGAAGGTGATCACGACCTGGGCGACCCGCTGCCAGGTGCCCCCGGTTCCGCCGGCCTCGCCGGGCTGGTCCGGCTGGGCGGCGCCGGCGAGGTCGAGCAGCGAGGTGTAGAGCGTCCAGGCGAAGTTGCCGTTCAGGTGCCAGAGCAGGGCGAAGGCGAGCAGCACCGCGGCCAGCGCGGTGATCAGCACCACCCGGAGCCGGGCGCTGGTGAAGAAGCGCAGGGTGTCGAGCAGCCGCCAGCGCAGCCGCCGCCACCAGGCGATCCGTACGGCGGGCTCGCTGCGCAGGGTCTGCAGCGCGGCGATGCCGCCGCCGGGCCCGGCCGGGTCGGACGACGCGCCGGAGGACGCCTCGGCGGCACGGCGGGCCTCGGCGGCGGAGCGGATCGGCCCGTCGTCGCCGAACTCGCTGGCCAGCCGGACGAAGGAGGCGGAGTCGCCCTCCTGCTCGGGCAGCAGCCGGATCCGGCCGAGGTCCTGGCGGTCGATCCGGTCGGCGACGATGCAGAGCCGGTCGGACTGGATGTCGTCGTCGTAGGCGATGTGCAGGAAGCGGTCGCCGACCTGGACGGAGTTGGGGCGGGAGAGGGCGGCGTCGGCGAAGGCGGGGGCGGCGGTGGCGGAGCCGGACAGCGCGGTGCCGTTCCTGAGCAGGCGTTCGATGTTGGCGCCGAGCCGCTGGTTGAACATCCGCAGGACGATGCGGATGGCGGGGTTGTGTCCCTGCGCGGACAGCGCGGCGTGGATGTTCTCCTGGTCGTTGCCGTCGACGAAGGCGATGCCGCGGGCGGTCTCCACCCGGACGGCGCGCAGGGCCTCCTCGGTGACGCTGCTGTACTCGACGACGGCGGCGACGCCCTCCAGCTGTTCGATCCGGGGCGCGTGGTCGCGGGCGCGGTCCGGGACGAGGACGACGACCGGGACGTCGTAGTGCTCGACGAGTTCGTGGGCCAGGCGGTGGGCGAGCGCATTGCCGCCGCAGACGATGTAGTGCTGGCTGATCGGCTCGACCGGAGGGGTCCCCCACCCTTCAGAAGTCATATCGCCGGATCCTATCGATGGCACATGAGGCCCAGATGGCGTTCCGGGAATCCCGGGGGAATCCCGGGGGAAACCCGCCGGGTCGCCCGAACGGGTGCATCCGACGCGCGGACGCGGGCGCGTGGAGCGATTGTGAGGAGCGCCCGAAACCCGCACGCCGAGGGCGCCCGCGCACACGCCGGGGCGTCCGCTCCCCTGGAGGACGCCCTGTGGTCTCCCCGATCATCACCCCCGACGGCTCCCCGGTCCGGGGCCCGCTCGGGCTGCTCGCCAAGGCCGCCTGGCAGGTCCTGCTGGTCGCCGGACTCGTCTCGCTGGGCCTCGGGATCGTCGTGTTCGTGTGGCCGGAGGAGACGCTGCTGGTGGTCGGCGTGCTGTTCGGCCTCTACCTGCTGGTCATCGGCATCGTGCAGCTGGTCGCCGCGTTCGGCACGCACGCCGCCACCGCGATGCGGGTGCTGGCGTTCATCAGCGGCGCGATCTGTGTGCTGCTCGGCCTGCTCTGCTTCCGCAGCGCGGCGCAGTCGGTGCTGCTGCTCGCGATCTGGATCGGCATCGGCTGGCTGTTCCGCGGCATCACGCAGATCGCCGCCGCCCTCTCGGACGAGGCCATGCCGGCCCGCGGCTGGCAGGCGTTCGCGGGCGCGGCGAACACCCTGGCCGGGGTGCTGCTGATGGTCTGGCCGGCCGGTTCGATCACCGCGCTGACCGTGCTGGCCGGCTGCTGGCTGGTGATCCTGGGGCTGATCGAGATCGTGACGGCGTTCCAGGTGCACCGCACCGCCGAGCAGATCCCCTCCGGCGTCTGAACCGGCCGGCCGCCCTCAGGCCCAGCGCGGCGCGTCCGTGCCCCAGCGCCCCGGCGGGCGGGTCCAGTCCGCCGGGGCGCCGTCGTACCCGACGGGCGGCAGCGCGTACCGGAGCCGGCCGTACGGCGCGTCCGTCTCGGTGAGCCACCGGGCCGGGTCGTGGCGCTCCTCGTTGGGCGGCTGGTGCGGGTCGGCGGTGGGCGCGATGCCGTGCAGCAGCCAGGAGGCCGTGCCGGCCAGGGAATAGCGCAGGTGGCGCCCGCCGGGGCGGCCGGTGCGCTGCTCGGTGAGGGCGCGCAGCACACCGGCCGCGACCAGGTAGCCGGTGCCGTGGTCGAGGGCCTGGGCGGGCAGGGCGCCGGGGCGGCCGTCGGCGCCGGCCTCGGTCGCGGCGATGCCGCAACCGGCCTGGACCAGGCTGTCGAAGCCGCGCCGCCCGGCCCACGGGCCGGTCCAGCCCCAGGCGTTCAGCTCGGCGACGACCAGGCCCGGCCGACGGGCGAGCAGGGCCCCGGCGGCCAGCCCGTACGCGTCGAGCGCGCCGGGGCGGTAGCCGGTGACCACGACGTCGGCGGTGGCGAGCAGCTCCTCGAAGGCGGCCCGCCCGGCGCCGTCGGCGAGGTCGAGCCGGGCGGAGCGCTTGCCGAAGCCGGTGTCGGCGTGGGCGTCGTCGGCCTCGGGCAGGCGCGGCGGGTCGAGGCGCAGCACCTCGGCGCCGAGCAGGGCGAGGGTGCGGGTGGCGACCGGGCCGGCGATCACCCGGGTGAGGTCGAGGACGCGGATCCCGGCGGCGGGCTGCCCGACGGAGGCGGAGGCCGGGCCGGGGGCGGCGGCGAGCGGGCGGGGCGCGGTCTCGTCGACGGCGCGGACGTCGACCAGCGGCAGCACGGTGTCCCGGACCGGCGCGACCGCGACGGCGAGCGCCCCCGCCGCGTACGCGCGCTCCTGGACGGCTGCGGCCGGGAGCTCGCGCAGCACGGCGGCGAGCCGTTCGGGCCCGGTGTCACCGGGCAGGCCGAGGGCGGTGAGCAGCCGGTCGCGGTGGTGGGGGTAGTTGGCGTGGGTGCGCAGCCAGCCGTCGGCGGCCGGCCAGAAGCCGGAGAGCGGCGCGAAGGAGACCGGGGCGCGGCCGTCGATCCGCAGGTGGCGCTCGCTGACGAAGGCCGTGGCGACGGCGCCCTGGTCGATCCGCACCCGGGGCACGGCGCCGCCGCAGCGCAGCGCGGCGAGTTCGGCGGCGGCCAGCGAGCAGGCGGCGACGGTGGCCCGGGCGAGGCGCCGGACGGGCAGCCGGGAGGGCAGCACGGCGTCGGGGCCGTGGAAGGAGACCCGCTCCAGCAGCGCGGCCGGCCCGCCGAGGGCGCGCCAGGCGTCGGCGGTGGGGAGGTCGGCCTGCGGCGGGAGCGGGTCGTCGGGGCCGGACGGTGCGGGGAGCGGACGGTCGGTCATGTCGGCATTGTGCTCCGTGTGGTGGGTAGACGCAGTGACGTCCGCCACCGCGCCCCTCAGGAGGAGCAGCATGAACGGGTCCCGCCCCGGCCCGGCGTCCGCGATCCGGCGGCTCGACCTCGGCTACTTCGTCCGCCCTGCGGGGGAGGCGGACAATCCGGAGCCCCGGGTGGAGCCGGTGCTGGCGTACCTGGTGCGCCGGCCGGAGGGGCTGCTGCTGTTCGACACCGGTCTCGGCGAGGGCGATCCGGAGGCGGACGCGCACTACCGCCCGGTGCGGCGGCCGCTGACGGCGGCGCTGGCGGCGGCGGGTGCGGCACCGGGGGACGTGGCCGCGGTCGTCAACTGCCATCTGCACTTCGACCACTGCGGCGGCAACCCGCTGCTGGCCGGGGTGCCGGTGTGGACGCAGGCGGTGGAGCTGGCCCAGGCCCGGGCGGGCGGCTACACGATCGACGCGCTGGTGGACCCGCCGGGCGTGCGCCACCGGGAGCTGGACGGGGAGGCGGAGGTGTGGCCGGGTGTGCGGGTGGTGCCGACGCCCGGTCACACCGCGGGCCACCAGTCGCTGGTGGTGACCGGTCCGGACGGCTGCACGGTGCTGGCCGGCCAGGCGTTCGACACGGCGTCCGCGTTCGGTGCGGCCGCGCTGGCGCGGCGGGCGGCCCGGGAGGGGGTGGTCGGCGCGCCGCTGCCCGGCTACCCGGCCTGGCTGGACCGGCTGGCGCGGTTCGGGCCGCGCCGGGTGCTGTTCGCGCACGACCACGCCGTCTGGGAGCCGGCCGCGGAGGGGTGAGGGGCCGGGGCGGGGGTCAGAAGGCGAACCGGAGCGAGCGGATCCGGTGGTCGAAGCTGGACGGGACGAACTCCGGTTCGCCGAGCGAGCGGACCTCGGGGAGCCGGGTGAACAGCTCCCGGTAGAGCACCTTCATCTCCTGCCGGGCGAGGTGCGCGCCGAGGCAGTAGTGCGGCCCGCCACCGCCGAAGCCGAGGTGGGGGTTGGGGCTGCGGGTGATGTCGAAGGCCTCGGGGTCGGTGAAGACGGTCTCGTCGCGGTTGGCGGAGCCGTAGTAGAGCACCACCTTCTCCCCCGCCCGCAGCAGCGGCCCGTCGGGGCCGCCGAGCCGGTGGTCGACGGCCAGGGTGCGGCGGAACTGGATGATCGGCGTGGCGTGGCGGACGATCTCGTCGACCGCGCCCCCGAGCCGCCCGTCGAGGTCGCCGAGGAGCAGGGCGCGCTGGTCGGGGTGGGTGGTGAGCAGGTGCAGGCCGTGCGCGAGGGCGTTGCGGGTGGTCTCGACGCCGGCGACGAGCAGCAGGGAGAAGAAGGCGCCGAGTTCGCGGCCGGTGAGGCGGCGGCCGTCGACGTCGGCGGTGACCAGGGCGGAGATCAGGTCGTCGGTGGGCCGGCGGCGGCGTTCGCGGCCGAGCTCGGCGACCATGCCCTGCATCCGGGCCAGGGCCCGCAGTCCGCGGCCGGGGATCCGGATCCGCCGGAGCAGCGGGCGCCGGACGCCGGTGTGCTCGGAGGCGTGGTCGATCTGGTCGAGGACGGCGCGACGGGGCTCCTCGGGGATGCCCATCATGTTGCAGATCACCCGGAAGGGGAGTTCGGCGGCGACCGCCTTGACGAAGTCCGCCGGGCGCTCGCGCTCGACGCGGTCGACCAGTTCGGCGGCGACCAGGCGGATGTCGTCCTCCACCCGGGAGATCAGACGCGGGGTGAAGGCGCGGGAGACGATGCGGCGCAGCTGGGCGTGCCGGGGGTCGTCCAGGTTCACCATCGAGTCGCCGAACAGCAGGCGCACCCAGCGGGCCGGTTCGGGGGTGGTGACGCCGGGTCCGCTGAGGAAGACGGCGGGATTGCGGCTGGCCTCGACGACGTCGGCGTGCCGGACGAGGGCGTGGAAGCCCGGGGCGTCGCCGAAGCGGGCCGGGGCGGGCAGGCGGCGCAGCACGGCGAAGGCGGCGGCGCGGTCCCGGTCGGGCAGCCCCCAGAACGCGGGGTCGGCGAGATCGACGTCCGCGGCTCCGGGTGCCGGGGGCACGGCGGCCCCGGGTGCGGTGCCGGCCTCGGGTGCGGTGGTGTCCATGCCGGGTCCGTCTCCTGTCGCCTGTCGCCTGTCGCCTGTCGTCGTCGGCACCCGTCCTGCGTGTGCGCCGTCACATTCGGGGCGTCACATTCAGTACGTATCTGCACGGAGGTGTCAAACCGATATGACGGCATGAAGAACATCTCTTCCGGGACCAGTCCGGCACGCTGCGCACCGTGGTCGCTCGCGCACCGTCGGGATCCGGCCACCGCGCCGTCACCGCTCCCACCAGCGCCCCCACCGGCCCCGGGGCGGGGCGGGTGCCCGAACGGCTTGCCCGGACGGAGCGGCCCCCAGGTGCCCGGACATGCCCCGACAGGGGCGGAACCGGCCAATACCGGAGGGTGCGGTACAGGTCGGCGGAGGCGGGTGCGACGATGAGTGTCATCGTGATGACCGACCGGATCCGCTCGCTGCGCGCCGTGGTCTTCGCCGCGCTCTGCGTGGCGCTGGCCGCCACGGCGCACGTCACCATGGCCGGTTCCGGGGTCTCGGCCCCGGTCCTGGCGGGCGCGTTCGGTCTCACCCTCGGTCTCACCTGGCTGCTGGCCGGCCGGCGCCGGGGGCTCACGGTGATCAGCTGCTGGATGGTGGCCGCGCAGACCGGGCTGCACCTGACGTTCGAACAGGCGGGCTCGCTGTTCGGGGGCGGTGGCCTCGCCGGCGCCCCGGCGACGGACTGGGCCTCGCTGCTGCTGTGCAATCCGGACGCGACGCCCACCGGGCTGTCCTCGGACGACCTGGCGCTGATGGCCGGGCTGGACCCGGACGTCCCGCCGACCGGCGCCGCCGCCGTCGCCCACACCCACGGGGCGGCGCCCGCCGCCGACCTCACGGCCGCCGCGGGCACGCCGGTGCCGGGCTCCGGCTCCGCGGCCGCGTCCGGGATGGCCGGGCACGGGATGAGCGGGATGACCGGCATGACCGGAGCCGGCGGGTCGAACGGCATGGGCGGCCACGACATGGCCGCGCACGGCATGTCCACCGGCATGATCACCGCGCACGTGATCGCCGCACTGGCCTGCGCGCTGCTGCTGTGGCGCGGTGAGACCGCGCTGGTGCGGCTGTTCGACCTGCTCGGCGCACTGGGTTCGGTGCTGGCGGGGGCGCTGCTGACGCCGCTGCTCGTGCTGTTCGCCCGTTCGACCGGCTTCCGGCCGCCCGACGCGCCCAGACCCGTCGGCCACCGGGCCCGGCTGCCGCGGTCGGTGCTGCTCGCGCACGCCCTGGCCCGCCGTGGACCTCCCGCGGCCGCGTTCGCCCGCTGACGCGCCCGCCGCCGTCCGCGGACACCGCCGGTGTCCGCCGCGCGGTGGGCAGGTCGCCCCGCGCCGCAGCCGCGCCGCCGGGTACCGCCGCCCGCCCCGGACGAGCGCCGGCCGACCGTGCTCCCCCGCCCTCCCGTGCCGTGCGCCGGGAAGGCCGGGGCCGCCACGGGCGGCCGGTGCGCCGGGAGCGGGACAGCCGCCGGTGCCGACGGAGGCCGCTGCCGCCGGGGCCCGGGCCCGCGCGTGCCGACCGTCCCCGCCGCCCTGCCGGCCGGGGCCGGGAGCCGCGCGGCCGCCCACCGACGCCGCCGGTGCCGCCCGCAGCGGCACCGCACCCCGTCTTCCTCTCAGGACCTCTTCATGCCTGACTTCGACGGCGCACCGGCCTCGCCCGGCGCCACCGTCCTACCGCGTCCGCCCGCCGCCCCCCTGCCCGGGGCGGCCCTCCTCGGCTCCACCGTCCTCGACCACGCCGGCGTCCTCCCCGCCGAGGCCCCCGATGCGCGCGAGGAGCCCGGCCGTCCACTCCGCCGACGGCTCGTCGGCCCCGTCCGCGAGCAGCGGGGCGCGCAGTCGCTCCGCCCGCTCCAGCCACTCCCGGCAGGCCGCGCACCGCGCGACGTGCTTGTCCAGCCGGCGGTCCGGCACACCGGCCGGTTCGCCGTCGAGGCGGGCGGACAGAGCGGTACGGAGTTGCGCGCATCTCATATGACCATCGTCCCGCACCTTCTCCGAGCTGGGACCGACCGGGTGGGGGGCCGTCGTGGATGACGACCAGCTGACCGCGCTCGCGCTGGCCGCCCGCGAGGGCCGGTCCGCCGACGTCGAGGCCTTCGTCCGGGCCACCCAGCGGGACGTCTGGCGGTTCGTCGCCCACCTCACCGACGTGCAGTCCGCCGACGACCTCGCCCAGGAGACCTTCCTGCGGGCCCTGCGCAGCCTGCCCGGGTTCGCCGGACGCTCCTCCGCCCGCACCTGGCTGCTGTCCATCGCCCGGCGGACCGTCATCGACCGCTACCGCACCGCCGCCGCCCGGCCGCGCTGCGCCGCACTGCCGGACTGGCAGGAGGCCGCCGAGCGGCAGGGCACCGCGCCCGCCGCGGGCTTCGAGGACGGTGTGGCGCTCGGCGACCTGCTGGACCGGGTGCCCGCCCAGCGGCGCGAGGCCTTCGTGCTCACCCAGGTCGTCGGGCTGAGCTACGCCGAGGCCGCCGAGGTGGCCGGCTGCCCGGTCGGCACCGTCCGCTCCCGGGTGGCCCGGGCCCGCGAGGAGCTGATAGCCCGGCTGCGGGCGGCCGAGGCCGGGGAGCCGGCAGCGGCCTCGGCGGCCGAACTGGCGGCCGTCGGCTGAGACCCGCCGGGCGGTCGTCACCCCGGCGGCCCCGCCCGCCCGGGGCCCGCGACGGGCGCTCCGGACGGGCGGGCAAGATCGGCCACCGTCGTCATGATCCGGCCAAGCCGTAAAAATCCCCCACCTGTTCGGAACCGGGGCCCGGGTGCCTCCGACTGCTGTACCGGACGCCGCCGCCGAGGTGGCGTCCGGACAGCACGGGGGAACGGAGGATGACCCATGGCAACGCAGCAGTCGCCCGCGACCGGCACACCGGGTGACGACTCGGCCGGGGTGGTGGACCGGTGGAGTCTGGTCTTCGCCGCGGGCCTGATCTCCTTCGTCGCGATGCTCGACATGAACGTCGTCAACCTCGCGCTCACGGACATCGCGAACGCCCTCGACGTCTCCCCCACCACCGCCCAGTGGGCCGTGCTCGGCTACCAGCTCCCCCTGGTCGCCCTGCTGCTGCCCGCCGGGCGGTGGCTGGACCAGGTCGGCCTGCGCGCCGCCCTACTGCTGTCCGTCGGCTGCTTCGCGCTCTGCAGCGCGCTGGCCGCGGCGGCGCCCTGGGCGAGCTGGCTGATCGCCGCCCGCCTCGCCCAGGGCGCGTTCGGCGCCGTGCTGTTCGTCCTGATGCCGGTGCTCGCCGCCACCGCCGTCCGCCCGGAGCTGCGCGGACGGGCGATGAGCGTGCCCGCCACCCTGGGCCCGCTCGGCGCGGTGCTCGGCCCGGTGATCGGCGGCCTGCTGCTGGACCACGTCGGCTGGCGGGCGATCTTCCTGGTCAAGCTGCCGATCTGCCTGGCCGCCTGGCTGATCGCCCACCGCGACGCCCCGCGCGGCGGCGGGCGGCTGCGGCTGCCCGACCGCGGGTCGCTCGGCGACGCCGCGCTGATCGGCTCGGCGATCGCCGCCGTGCTGCTCGGCCTCACCCTCGCCCCCGACGCCCCGCTGTGGCTGCTGCTCGCGCTGCCCTCCGTGCCGCTGCTGCTGTTCTGGCTGCGCCGCCCCGGCGGGCGCCCGGTCGCCACCGTGCTGCGCACCTCCGGCACCGCCGCCGTGAACGGCTCGGTGCTGGCGCTCGCCGCCGGCTTCGCGGCCAACCACTTCCTGCTCGCCCAGTACCTGCGCCGGGAGGACGGCGAGAGCGCGACCGCCACCGCCCTCACCATGCTGGCGTTCCCGCTCGGCATGGTGGTGGCCGGCCGCTTCGGCGGACGGCTCGCGGACCGCTGGGGCGCCCGTCCGACCGCGCTCACCGGCGCCGCCGTGACCGCCCTCGGCATGCTGCTGCTGATCCCGGTGGACACCGACTGGTCCTCGCCCGACATCGCCTGGCGGCTCGCGGTGGCCGGCGTCGGCATGGGCCTCAACGGCGGCCCGGTCCAGGCCCTGGTGATGACCTCGGCCCCGCCGGACCAGCTCGCCACCGCGGGCTCGGCCGTCCAGCTGTCGCGCAGCCTCGGCTTCGCGCTCGGCCCCGCGCTGGCCACCGCCGCCACCCTGTACGGCACCACCGACATCGCCGGCGTCCGGGCCGGCCTCGCCCTCGCCGCGGCCGCCGCCGCCCTCGCCGTGGCCCTGCTGACCCTGCACCACCGCACCGACCGGGGCGCCAAGCCCACCGACCGCACCACCGGCACCACCGGCACCGCCGGGAGCACGCCGGCGAACGAAGAGAACGACCGGACGATCGGCAGCCCGGCCTGACGCAGCGTCACGACCGGGCCTGCACACCACAGATCCACACCGGAGGAACATCCGCAATGACCGACACCGTCCACGAGCCGACCGCGGCCGGCGAGGCCCCCGACGGGCCCCGCTGCCCGTTCGGCTACGACGAACTCCCCGACCCCGTGCCGCTGTTCGGCCCGGAGTACAAGAGCGACCCCTACCCCCTGTACCGGCGGATGCGGGCGGCGGGCCCCGTCCACCGGGTGACCTTCCCGAGCGGCGTCGGCGCCTGGCTGGTCACCGGCTACAAGGCCGCCCACGAGGCGCTCAACGACCCCCGGCTCGGCAAGAACCACGAACTCGGCAACGACGAGTGGCGCCGGCTCGCCTCGATCATGCCCGAGCCGCAGCACTCCCAGCTCCAGGTCCACCTGCTGCACCAGGACCCGCCGAAGCACACCACGATGCGCAAGCTCGTCCTGGAGGCCTTCTCACCGCGCCGGGTGGAGGCCCTGCGCCCGCGCATCCAGGAGCTCGCCGACGCCCTGGTCGACGAGCTTCCGCCGACCGCCCCGGCCGGCGGCAGCGACCTGGTCGCCGGATTCGCGGCCCACTACCCCTTCCGGGTGCTGGCCGAGGTGATCGGCCTCCCGCAGGAGCTGGCGGTCAAGTTCGACCGCGACTGGGGCAAGGTGGTGCAACCGGTCGGCCCGCAGGACCCGGGCCGACCGGCGTACGAGGGCCGGCTGCGCGGCCTGCAGACCTACATCGCCGACGTGGTCGCCCACAAGCGCGCCACCCACGACCCCGCCGGGCCGGGCGTGGACCTGCTCGGCCGGCTCGTCGCGGCCTGCGACGCCGGCGAGTTGAGCCCCGAGGAGCTCGACTCGATGGTGTTCCAGCTGCTGGTCGCCGGCCAGGAGCCGGTCACCAACCAGATCACCACCATGCTGATCACCCTGCTGCGCCACCCGGAGCAGCTCGACCGGCTGCGCGCCTCCCTCGACCCCGAGAACCCCGGCGCCGAGCCGGGCCTGCTCACCCGGGCGATCGAGGAACTGCTCCGCTACGACGGCGCGTTCGAGCTGACCACCTGGCGCTTCTTCGCCACCGACAGCGACCTTCACGGCACCACCGTCCCGGCCGGCGACTCGGTGATCGTCTCGCTCGGCGCCGCCAACCGGGACGAGGAGCAGTTCACGGACACCGACGTCCTGGACTTCGACCGCTCCCCCAACGCCCACCTGGCCTTCGGCCACGGCATCCACTTCTGCCCCGGCGCCGCCCTGGCCCGGGCCGAACTCCAGATCGCCATCGGCACCCTGCTCACCCGGCTGCCCGGGCTGCGGCCCTCGGTCGCCGACGACGAGCGCATCGACGCGCTCGCCTGGGTGCCCGCCGTCCTGGCCCGCGGGGTGAACCGGCTCCCGGTCGCCTACGACCGGCGGGTCTGAGCACCTCCGAAGGGCCGACCACGCCTCTCCCTGCACCCACCACAGCGTCCCGGCGAACACCGCCGGGGCGTGGCTCCGCCTGCCCGAAGCCCGTTCGACGTTCCATGGAGGACCACCATGCCGCGCGCCGGCACCGTCACCACCGACTCCAGCAACTCCCAGGCCGACAGCCACGAGAGCAACGTGACCACCGCGCACAGCACCACCGGGTACACCGTGCCCGACCAGCAGACCGTCACCCGGCTCTCGGCCGAGATCCTCGACCTGCTGCTCCCGCACCGCCGCGCCTCCGACCCCGAGGTCGACGCCGTGCCCGCCGACTTCCCGCTCCAGATGGAGCAGCTGGCGGACTTCATCACGGCCGGCGACCCGATCCTGTTCACCCTGCCGGGGTTCCCCTGCAAGTCCCCCAACCTCGCCAAGGTGCTCGGCCACCTGCCCGACGAGGGCGAGCGGCTCTCGCTCACCTTCCTCAACGGCCTCGCCCAGCAGATCGGCAAGATCTACGAGCCCGGCGCCAAGATCCTGATCTGCTCCGACGGCCACATCTTCGGCGACCTCATCCACGTCCCCGACGACCACATCGACCAGTACTCCGACGAGCTGTCCGCGCTGATCGAGCGCGAGGGCCTGACCCACCTCGACACCTTCGACCTGCGGGCCGTCCTCGGCGACCTGCCCTTCGACGAGAAGCGCGCCCGGGTGCACGCCCAGTACGCGCCCACCAAGGAGGAGCTGCGCGAGCAGGTGCTGACCGACGAGGAGACCGCCAAGCTCTATCGCGGCATCACCCGCTTCCTCACCGAGGACACCTTCGGCTGGACCGGCACCAAGTCCGCCCTGCAGAAGGACTGCCGCCAGCGCGCCTACGGCGTCATCCAGCGCAGCCGTGCCTGGGGCGACCTCATCGCCGAGCAGCACCCCCGCTCGTTCCGGCTCTCCATCCACCCGCAGAAGGTCGGCGTGCTGAAGTTCGGCATCCGGCTGCTGGAGCACGCGGACATGTGGATGACGCCGTGGCACTCCTCGGTGCTGCACCGCCAGGACGGCGGCTGGGAGCTGCTGCGCAGCGAGGAGGCCGCGAAGACCG
Source organism: Kitasatospora sp. NPDC058115 (assembly GCF_042884635.1). Classification (NCBI taxonomy): domain Bacteria; kingdom Bacillati; phylum Actinomycetota; class Actinomycetes; order Kitasatosporales; family Streptomycetaceae; genus Kitasatospora; species Kitasatospora sp. NPDC058115. The sequence goes on along the minus strand of NZ_JBHVTL010000005.1, from coordinate 55,135 downwards.
GCCGGCTGGTCGAGCGCAACGGCCGCCCGAGCCACTACGAGACCTCCTGACACTCGGTACGGACCGGGGCGGCGGCGACCGGGAGTTCGGTGAACACCCGGTCCCCCGCCCCGGGGCCGCCGGGACCGGGGGTGTTCACCGGTTCCGGCGCCCCGGCCGGCGTGCGGTGGTCGAACGCGATCAACGGGTCACCCGTCAACGGGTGGTCGACCACCGCCGCCCGCACCCCGAACACCTCGGCGAGCAGCTCCGCGGTCAGCACCTCGCGCGGCTCCCCCGAGGCGACCAGCGTGCCGCGGTGCAGCACGTGCAGCCGGTCGCACACCGAGGCGGCCGCGTTCAGGTCGTGCAGCGCGACCAGCGTGGTGCGCCGCTGCTCGCGCAGCAGCGCCAGCAGCTCCACCTGGTGCCGGACGTCCAGGTGGTTGGTCGGCTCGTCCAGCACCAGGACGTCCGGCTGCTGGGCCAACGCCCGCGCCAGCAGCACCCGCTGGCGCTCGCCGCCGGAGAGCTGGGCGAACCGGCGGTCCGGCGCGTGCGCCATGCCGACCCGCTCCAGCGCCTCGGCGACCAGCCGGTGGTCCTCGGCGTCGTCCTTGGCGAATGCCCGCTTGTACGGGGTGCGGCCCATCGCGACCACCTCGCGGACGGTCAACTCGAAGTCCCCGCCGCGCTCCTGGGGCAGCGCCCCGATGTGCCGGGCGGACTGCGCGGGGCTCAGCCCGGACAGCTCCCGCCCCGCCAGCAGCACCCGCCCCGCGCTCGGCCGCAGATGCCGGTACACGGTGCGCAGCAGGCTGGACTTGCCACTGCCGTTGGGACCGACCAGGCCGGCGATCTCGCCCTCCTTGGCCACCAGGTGGACCCCGGCGACCACGGTCCGCCCGGCCAGGGCGACGCTCACGTCTTCGACGGCGATTCTCAATTCCGCTCCAGTCGTCGGTCCAGCAGGTAGAGCAGGGTGGGCGCGCCGAGCAGGGCGGTCACCACGCCGATCGGCACCTCCTGGCCGTCCAGCGCGGTGCGGGCGAGCAGGTCGACGACCACCAGCAGGACCGCGCCGGTGAGGGCGGACAGCGGCAGCAGCCGGCGGTGGTCGCCGCCGACCAGCATCCGGCACACGTGCGGGACCATCAGTCCGACGAAGCCGATCGCCCCGGAGACGGCGACCAGCACACCGGTGAGCACGCTGGTGACGGCGAAGATCTCGCGGCGCAGCCGGGCCACGTCCACGCCGAGGCCGGCCGCCGTCTCGTCGCCCATCAGCATCGCGTTCAGCCCCCGGGCGCGGCCCTGGAGCAGGACCGTGCCGAGGACCACGGCCACCGCGGGGACGGCGAGTTGACCCCAGGTGGCCCCGCTCAGGCTGCCCATCAGCCAGAACAGCACGCCCCGGGTCTGCTGCTCGTCGCCGGTCTGCAGCACCAGGTAGCTGGTGAGGCCGGTGAGGAACTGGCCGATGCCGATGCCGGCCAGCACCAGGCGTAACGGGGAGAACCCGCCGCCGCGCCGGGCCAGCAGCCACACCAGCGAGAACGCGGCCAGCGCGCCGAGGAAGGCCGCCACCGAGACGGTGATCCCGGCGATCCCGCCGATGGTCAGCTCCAGCCCGAGGCCGGCCCCGAGCACGATCACGCCGACCGCGCCGAGCGAGGCCCCGGAGGAGATGCCGAGCAGGAACGGGTCGGCGAGCGGATTGCGGACCAGCGCCTGCACGGCGGTGCCGACCACACCGAGTCCGGCCCCCACGACGGCCGCCAGCAGGGCGCGCGGCACCCGCAGCTGCCAGACGATGAGGTCCCGGGTGCCGGCCGCCGGCCGCTGCCCGGTGATCCGGCGCCCGACCACCTCCCACACCTCGCCGGGCGGGATGTCCACCGCGCCGAGCGACACGGCGGCGGTCAGGGCCACGACCAGGGCGGCGGTGAGCAGGGCGGCGAGCGGTCCGGCCCGCAGCGCCCGGACGCGTGTGCGCCGCACGGCGGTGCCCGCGGCACCGGTGGTGGCGGTGGTGGCCCCGGCCATCGGCTACTGCCCGTTCTTGACGAGCGTCGGGTGGACCGCCGCGGCGATCTGCCGCACCGTGTCGGCGGTGCGGGTCCCGGCGATCGTGGTGGCCTCGGAACCGATCCGCAGCAGGTGCCCCTCCTGCACGGCCTTCAGCCCCTGGGTGGCCGGGAATCCCTTGAGGAACGCCTCGGCCTCGTCGAACGCCTTGCGGGTCGCCTCCTCGCTGCCGCGGTTGCGCACCGCGAGCTGGATCCAGTCCGGGTTCTTGGCCACCACGTCCTCCCAGGAGACGGGCCGGAAGTCGGCGTCGCAGTCGGCGAACACGTTGCGAGCCCCGGCCAGGGTGATCACGGCGTTGGCGACCTGCTTGCCGCAGACGGCCATCGGTTGCTTTGTACCGGCATCGAAGTCGAAGAGGAAGTACCCGGGACGCTGCGCCTCCGGTACGCCCGCGGTGGCGTTCTTGACGTCCGTGATCTGCTTCTCCATCGCACCGACCAGCTCCTCGGCCCGGGCGGCCGTCCCGGTGACCGCCCCGAGGCGGCGGACGTCCTCCTCCACCGCGGCGAGGTCGGTGCGCGGGCCCTGGGCGGCCTTGGGGCCGGTGGCACAGGCCGTGGAGAGCAGCAGCACGTGCTGGATGCCGACCGCCTTCAGCTCCTCCTCGCTCGGCCCGGCGCCCGCCGCGCCCATCCCCGGCATCGGCCCGAAGGTGTCCACGTACAGATCGGCGCCGGAGCCGAGCAGCTTCTCCTTCGGGATCAGCGTGTCGCCCAGCACCGGCACCTTGGCGCCCTGGTCGGCCACGGCGGCCGGCAGGCTGCCCTTCCCGGGCGGGAACCCGGTGCCGATGACCCGGTCGCCGACGCCGAGTTGGAGCAGCATCTCCAGCCCGGCCGCGTCACTGGTGACGATCCGCTGCGGTGCCTGCTTGACGCCGGTCTCCTTGCCCGCGCAGTCGGCCACCTTGACCGGGAACGCGCCGCCGGCCCGCGCCTGCTGCGTGCTCCCGCCGCCCCCCGCGGCGTCCCCGGCCCCGTCACCACCGCCGGAGCAGGCCGTCGTGAACAGGGCGACGGCGGCCGCGATACCGCAGAAGACGCGAGGGCGCATCAGAAACTCTCCTGGTCAATGGTTGTGCTCGGGTCCGTCCGGTGAACCCGGACCAGTAGTCGGCCACTGTGCCCGGCCGGTTCCCGTGAGTTTGCCCGTACGGGCGGCATCCGGGAAGCGGTCGGGTGACGGTGCGATGACGGCCGGGGTGGTTAGGGTGGTGCGATGACGTCCCTCCACGCGCCCGGCGGTCCCCCGGCGGTCGACGACCTCGGGTCGGCGGTGCCGCTCGGCCCGGGGCCGGTGCGCCGGGTGGTGTCGCTGGTGCCCTCGCTCACCGAGGCGGTCGCCGCCACCGCACCCGGGCTGCTGGCCGGGGCCACCGACTGGTGCAGCCACCCCGCCGACCTGGACGTGCCCCGGATCGGCGGCACCAAGAACCCGGACGTCGCCCGGATCGTGGCGCTCGCCCCGGACCTCGTGATCGCCAACGACGAGGAGAACCGCCGCCCCGACCTGGACGCCCTGCGGGCGGCCGGCCAGCCGGTCTGGGTCACCGACGTCCGCGCCCTCGACCAGGCGGTCCGCTCGCTGGACCGGCTGCTCACCGCGGGCTGCGGCCTGCCCCGCCCGCCCTGGCTGGACGCCGCCGAGGCCGCCTGGGCCGCGGTCCGCCCGCTGCCCGGTCCGGCCCGGCGGGCGGTGGTGCCGATCTGGCGCCGCCCCTGGATGGTGCTCGGCCACGACACCTTCGCCGGCGACCTGCTGCGCCGCCTCGGCCTGCACCTGCCGCACGCCGAGGACCCGGCCCGCCCGGAGCGCTACCCTGCCGTCCCGCTCCCCGAACTGCTCGCCGCCCGGCCGGAGTTGGTCGTCCTGCCGGACGAGCCCTACCGCTTCACCGCCGACGACGGCCCCGAGGCCTTCCCCGGCGTCCCGGCGGCCCTGGTGAGCGGCCGCCACCTCACCTGGTACGGGCCGTCGCTGGTGGAGGCCCCGACGGTGCTGGCGGCGCAGCTCGGGGTGGGGCGGGGCGGTTCGGGGTCGGGGCAGGCGTGATCTGGGCAGACGTGATCGGGGCAGACGTGATCGGGAGTCAGTCGAGGATGGCGTCGAGCTCCACCTCGACGAGCCACTCGGGATCGATGAAGCGTGAGACCTCGACGAAGGTGCAGGCCGGGCGGACGGACGCGAACCGCTCGCCGTGCGCCCGCGCGGCTTCCCTCCAGCGGGTCACGTCGGTGAGCATGATGCGGGTCCGCACGACGTCCCCCAGCGAGGCGCCCGCCGCCTTCAGCGCGGCTTCCGCGATGTCGAGACACCTGACGGTCTGGGCGTGGACGTCGCCCGGCCCCACGGTCGTCCCGTCGTCCCCGAGGGGAGCGGTCCCGGCGACCGCGACGTGCGCCCCCTTGCGGACCGCCCGGGAGAATCCGATCCGAGGTTCGAGCGGCGAGCCCGAGGAGATCGTCTGTCGATCGTGATCCATCGCCCCATGCTCCCAGACCGCCACGCCTTCAGGGCAGTCCGGACAGCCCCCGGTGGCTCGGTCGGCGCGGGGCGACGGCCGGCTCGTCCAGGCTCAGGGTGCGGGCGGTGGCGTCGACGGTGGCGCGGACGCCGAGCGGCAGGGGCAGGTTGGGGCCGGCGTGCCCGAGCTCCAGCCGGCCGAGCACCGGCAGCGGCCGGTCGCCGAGCACGTCGAGCACGACCTCGCGCAGCGACGGCGCCGGGGCGTCGTCCGCGCAGCCGGCCGTGGTGACCAGGTGCGGGACACCGACGACCATGGCGGCGATCCGGTCGAACACGCCGGACATCCGGAGCAGGTGGAGGTCCTGCCAGACGGCGGAGAGCGGACGCTCCACCTCCTCCCAGAACAGCACCGCCCCGTCGAAGCGTTCGGCGGGCAGCGCGCAGGGCGTCGCCTGGAGCGCGACCAGCCGCCCGAGCAGGCCGCCGAGCAGCGGCCCGGAGGCCCGTCCCGGCCGCCAGCACTCCCGGCCGTCGCCGGACGTGCGGAGTTCCGGGAGCGGTCCGAGCGGCGCCGCCGGGTCGGTGAGGGCGCGGCGGTAGAGACCGGTGAGCGTGGCGGCGGTCGGTCCGGGGGCGGCGTGCCACGAACCGCCGAGGCCGTAGGTCGCCATGTCGCCGTGCAGCGCGGCGAGGCCGGTGCGGGCGTGCAGCGCGAGCAGGAGCAGCGAGACGTCGCTGCACCCGAGCACCGGCTTGGGGTCGGCGCGCACGGCGTCGACGTCCACCCGGTCCAGCCAGCCGGCGGTGGCCTGCCCGCCGGTGTGCGCGACGACCGCCCGGACCTCGGGGTCGCGCAAGAGCCGGTTGAACTCCTCGGCCTGCGCGTCGGGCCCGTCCGCCGCCCACCAGCGGCGGCGCCCCGGCTCCGTCAGCGGTGTGCGGCGCACCCGGAACCCCATGGCCGTGAGCGTGGCGACGCCGCGCTCCAGCAGCGGGACGGCGTCGGCCTCCAGCGGTCCGGCGGGCGCCGCGACGGCGACGAGGTCGCCCGGGGCGAGGGCGCGGGGGCGCAGGACGTCGGGCACGGGCGGGCTCCGCTCGGTCGGGGTCGGTCGGATCGCCCGTCCGACCGGCCGACCCTCGCCGAGTCTCAACGGCCCACGGTTGTGCGGCAATCGGATTTCGGTGGGTGGACACGCGGGAAGGCCCCGGGTGGCGCGGCCGGTGAACGACCGTGCCACCCGGAGCCTTCCGTCGTGCGTGTCAGCCGCGTGCGGCCGCGACGGCGCCGCCGAGCGCCTCCTTGATGCGCGGCCCGAGGCGGGCGAAGCCGAGCTCCTTCATCGCCGCGCGCAGCAGCTCCTCGTCACTCCGCTCGACCCCGTCGCCGTCGACCCAGCGCACGATCGCGAGCAGTTCCTCCGCCGAGTACGCGGTCACCGGCCGCCCCGGCGTGAAGTCCGGCTTCTCCGGCCGCCCACCGGCCCCGGGGGCGGTCCCGACGGCCGGCTCGGGGGTCTCGGCTGCCGCCGGGACCTCGGGGGCGGGCTCCGCAGCGACCTCGACGGCGTCCTCGGTGACCGGCTCGGCCGCAACGGCCTCGACAACCTCGGTCTCGGCCGGGGCCTCCGCGACGGGCTCCGCCACGACCTCGGCCGCAACCTCGGTGACCGGCTCGGCCGACGACTCGACGACGGCCTCGGCCACCGGCTCGGGCTCGGGCTCGACCTCGGCCTTGGCGGCCGGGACCTCCGCCACCGGCTCCGGCGCGGTGTCATCCTCGGCCGGGGCCTCCGCGACGGGCTCCGCAACAACCTCGACCGCAACCTCGGCAACCGGCTCGACCGACGCCTCGGGCTCGGCCTCGGCCTTCGCAGCGGGCTCCGGCTCCACCTCGGCGGCAAGGGCCACCGGCTCGGCCGGCTCCTCGGCCGGGGCCTCCACAACATCCTCGACGGCACCCTCGGCAACCGGCTCGACCTCGACCGGCGCCTCGGTGACCGCCTCGGGCACAACACCCTCAACGACCTCGGCCTCGGCCTTCGCGGCGAGCTCGGTCTCGACGACCGCCTCCGCCACCGGCTCCGCAACAACCTCGACCGCAACCTCGGCAACCGGCTCGACCTCGCCCTTCGCGGCAGGCTCCGCCTCCACCTCGGCAGCAGCGGCCACCGGCTCGGCCCGCTCCTCCGCAACGGGCTCCGCAAGATCCTCGACGGCAACCTCGGTCACCGGCTCGGCCTCGACGGGTGCCTCGGTGACCGCCTCGGGCACAACATCCTCAACGACCTCGGCCTCAGCCTTCGCAGCGGGCTCGGTCTCGACGACCGCCTCCGCCACCGACTCCGCAACAACCTCGACCGCAACCTCGGCAACCGGCTCGACCTCGGGCTCGACCTCGGCCTTCGCGGCGGGCTCCGCCTCCGCTTCCGCCTCGGCCGCGGCGGCCACCGGCTCCGGCGCGCTGTCGTCCTCGGTGGTGACGGCGACGGCGGCGACGGCCGGCTCGGGGGTCTCCTCGGCCTCCGCGTCGGCGGGGTCGATGGTCTCGGCGTCCGGGGCGGAGGGCTGGGCCGGCGGGGCGGTGGTGATGCCGACCAGGTCGTCGGCGGCCGGCGAGGGGGCGGGGAGGGTGACGGTGAGCGGCTGCTCCTCGGCCGGGTTCTCCGCCGCCGTCTCCGCGTCCGCCGTCTCCGGCTCCGCCTTCGTCTCGGCCTTCGCCCCGGGCTCCTCCTCCGCCTCGGTCGGCGTCCCGGTGGCGACCGCCTCCGGCTCCTCCGCCGTCTCCGGCGTCAGGCCGTCGCGCTGTCCGCCCGCCAGCGCCTGGCGAGCCGTGTAGGCGGCCTCGGCGGCGCGGCGGTCGGCGTGGGAGGCGGCGAGTTCGGTGAGGAGCTCGGCGAGGCCGGCCTCCTCCAGGGTGGTGCGCAGGCCGCGGAGGGTGGGCAGGCGGTAGAGGGTGCCCTCGTCGGCGGCGAGGCGCTCGACCAGGTCGATCAGGTCCGGGAAGGACAGCGCGTCGAGGTCCTGGCCGGGCAGCAGGCGGGCGAGTTCGCGCACTCCGGTGTTGACGGCCTCGAAGCTCTGCGCCGTACGGTGGGCCAGGTCGGCGTCGGACGGCGCGGTGGGCAGCGTGCCGGAGGGCGCCAGGGCGGTCCAGGCGCGGCGCTCGACCTCGGCGGAGGCAAGGGCCTCGTGGAGGTCCTGCGCGCGGGGGCGGCCGGTGCTGGTGGCGGCGAGGGCGGCGGCCTGCTTGCGCAGGGAGCGGCCGCGCAGCCAGGAGAGCTTGACGCCGCGCTCGCGCCGCCAGTTGCGGTCGGCGGTGGCGGCGATCAGGGATTCGAGGTCGGCGTCGTACGCGGCGGGGGCGAGGACGGCCGAGGTGCGGCGGACGAGCTGGAGCATCTCGACCAGTACGGCGGTCTTGCCGACGGTGTCCGGTGCGTCGAGCTTGACGTCGGCGGCGAGCGTGGTGACGTCCTCCCAGACCTGCTGGAGGTCGTGGCCGCGCAGTTCGGCGAGGACGGTGGACGCGGCGCGGGCGTCCTCGGGGGTGGCGACGGTGTCGAGGGCCGCGTACCAGGGGTGGGCCTCGGTGGTGAGCGTGAAGGCGCCGAGTTCGGCGTAGCGGCCGAGGTCCTCGCGGAGGTCGGTGTCGGCCGCGGCCGCGGTGTCCGCGACGTCCGTCGTGTGCGTGGTGTCCATCGTCGTGTCCGTCGTGTCCGTCGTGTCCGAGGTGTCCGTGGTGTCGGCGGTCTCCGTGGCTGCCTTGGTGTCCGTGTCCGTGTCCGTGGTGTCCTTGACGTCTGCGGAGCCGGCTGCGTCGGCCGCGTCGGCGTTGCGGGAGTGAAGCACTGTCATGTGAGGTCCGGTTCTGGGCGGCTGCGGCGGGGGCGTGGACGGGCGGCGAGGGGGTGGCGGTCCGGGTGCGCGGTGGGTCTCGGAGTGAGGGCCGGGGGGCGCGCGGTCGGGCTGCCGGTCGGAGGCCAAGAATACGGGTGCCCGTTCGAGCCATGCACGCACCCACCGCCCCTCGGGCCGGTGTGGCGTGCCGTACCGCCCGCCCGGACGCCACCCGGGAGGGCCGGTCGGGTGGTCGCCCGTGGGCCGGTCGCCGTACACCGGCGGCCGCCGTACGCCTATTGCGCGGGCGGCGGCCGGTGGCCGGCGCGGGCCAGGGTCGCGAGGTCGACCGGCGCGAGGTATTCGTAGAGCGCCGTGCGGTGCCACCAGGCGCCGGTTTGCCGCAGTTCGCGCCAATCGGTGAACCGGTACAGGTGCAGGGTCGCCCGGACGTGGGTCGGCGGGCCGTCCGGGAAGGGGTTGTGGCGCAGCAGGCGCAGCGTGTCCGGGTCGTTGACCAGCAGCCGGGCGGCGAACGGCAGGAACCACGGCCGGGCGTAGCCGGGCGAGATGCCGGCGAACCACATCAGCCAGTCGAGCCGCAGGTGGTACGGGGCGTACTGGCGCGGCAGGCGGCGCACGTCGCCGGGCTTGCCCTTGAACCCGTACTCCTTCCACACGCTGTGCCGGGTGACCACCGCGTCGTCGGTGCCCTCGACGACGACCTCCTGGCGGGTCCGGTTGACGCTGCCGAACGCGCCGTAGGTGTTGACCAGGTGGAGGCGGTTGAAGGAGCGGTTCATGACCTGGCGGCGGGAGACCATGTTGCGCACCGGCCAGTAGCTGAGGACGAGGACGGCGGCGGTGAGGGCGAGCGCCAGGGCCTCGAACCAGACGGGGGTGGCGGCGTAGGCGCGCGGGTGGACGGGCAGGCCGAGGCGGGCGGGGTCGACGGCGGCGAGGGCGAGGGCGATGGTGAGCCAGTTGAGCCAGGCGAAGTTGCCGGAGGCGACCAGCCAGAGCTGGGTGGCGACGACGACGCAGGCGGCGTAGGTGGCGACCGGCTGCGGGAGCAGCAGGCCGACCGGCACGAGGAGTTGGGTGAGGTGGTTGGCGGCCGCCTCGACGCGGTGCAGCGGGTCGGGCAGGTGGTGGAAGAACCAGCTGAGCGGGCCGGGCATCGGCTGGGTCTCGTGGTGGTAGCGCAGACAGGTCAGGTCGCGCCAGCAGCTGTCGCCGCGCAGTTTGATCAGCCCGGCGCCGAACTCGACCCGGAAGACCAGCCAGCGCAGCAGCCAGAGCACGGGGGCCGGCGGGGCGGTGTCGGCGTTGCCGAGGAAGACGGCCAGGAAGCCCGCCTCCAGCAGCAGCGACTCCCAGCCGAACGAGTACCACGTCTGTCCGACGTTGACGATCGAGAGGTAGAGGGCCCACAGCGCCGCCCAGCAGAGCATGGCCGTCCACAGCGGGACTACGTCGCCGAGGCCGCCGACGAGGGCGGCGGAGAGGGCGGCGCCGCTCCAGGCGACGGCGGCGAAGAAGCGGTCGCTGTAGTGGAGGTGGAAGAGGCCGGGGGCGTGGCGGAACGGGACCCGGGCGGTGAAGCGGGGGACGGGGAGCATGCCGCGGCTGCCGAGGAGGGCGCGGAACTGGAGGGCCGCGGCGAGGAAGCCGGTGAGGTAGAGGGCGGCCAGCAGCCGTTGCACGAGCAGTCTGCTGAGCCAGTACTCGGGGGCGGCGAACCACTGCATGCGGCCCATGCCTACCACCGGCCGTGCCGTGCGGGCGGGTGCGGCGGGAGGGCGCCCGGCGGTTCACCCGGACGGCTTTCACCCGGACGGCGGAGCGACGGCGGGCGTTCACCCGATGGGCGTCGACGCGGACGGCGTTCGACGCGGACGGCGTCCGGCGGTACTGCACCGTGGCGGGGGGCCTCTCCTCGGGGGTGAGAGGCGCCCCGCCGCGGTGGCGGGAGCCGTCGCGGACGCGGTGGAGCGGGTGGAGCGGGTGGTTCCGAGTGGTGCTGGGCGGTACCGGGTGGTGCTGGGCGGTACCGGGTGGTGCTGGGCGGTACCGGGTGGTGCTGGGTCGTGCCGGGTGGTGCAGGGTCGAGCGGTACCACGAGAACGGGTGGGAGACCGGACCGGGTGGTCCGGGCGGCCCGTGCTCAGGCCGGCAGGACGAGCCCGGTGTCGCCGCCGCCGGTGCCCGGGCGGACGGCGGAGGCGCCGCCGCTCTGCTGGAGGCGGTCGACCAGGAGCGCGGCCAGGGTGCCGAGCTCCTCCTCGGTGCGGGACTGCGCGGTGACGTCCATGCCGACCGTCAGCACGCCGCTGACCTGGCCGGTGCGGACGGCGCGCAGCGGGCTGCTGGTGAAGCTGAAGATCTGCTGGCCGCGCTGGGCGTCGGGGCGCAGGGACTGGACGCGCACGTCGTTGAGGACGGTGGCGCGGCCGGTGCGGTAGGCCTCGGAGACCGCCTGCTGGAGGCCGGCGGCGCCGAGCTGGGGGTAGGCCTGGCCGATGGTGCCGTACGCCGCCGGGGCGCCGAAGACCTCGGCGTGCTGGGCGTTGGCGTAGCGGATCTCCTGGCCGGGGCCGTCGGTGAGCATGATCGGGAAGGGCGAGCCGTCGAAGGCCGCGAACATCTCCTGCTGCTGGGCGAGCAGGTTGTCGCGCAGCCGGATCTCGGAGAGCAGCGCCTCGGCGAGGTGCTGGATGTCGCGCAGGCGCTCGCGGCCCCACTGGCGGGGTTCGCGGTCGAGGACGCAGACGGTGCCGATGACGGTGTTGGTGTCGTCGACCAGCGGGGCGCCGAGGTACGCGCGCACGCCCAGCTCGTCGACGACCGGATTCCCGGAGAACCGGGGGTAGGCGAGGATGTCGTCCAGCGCGAGGGGGGAGCGCTGGGCGACGACGTGGGGGCAGAAGCCGTGGCTCAGCGGCATCTGACGGGTCGGCAGGTCGAAAGCGATGCCCCGGTCGGCCCAGGAGGAGCCCTCGTCGGCCGGAATGTCGGGGGAGGTTGGCGGAATGTAGAGCCCCCGGAACATCTGGCGCTCGTCGTTGATGAAGTTGACCATCGCGATGGGGGCGCGGGTGATGCTGGCGGCCAGGTGGGCGAAGCGGTCGAAGGCCTCGTCCGCGGTGGGCTCGTCGAGGCCCAGGCTGCGAAGCCTGCGGGCCCGCTCCGACTCCCCGGCGGCACCCGGGAACTGGCCTTGAGTGCTCATCACATCAGTCATGGCGCACATGTAATCAGACATCCGGCACCTTCGGCTTTCTCCGTCCGCACCACCGCGCCTGTTGATGCTCCGTCAAAGCCACACGGCGGACGGCGAGACGGCGGGCGGACCTCCGGACGGGAACGGGAGGGGAACCGGAAGCGGAACCCTCGGCTCCGGTGGATCCGGGAATCGGGGGAACGTCGTATCCCCTTCTTCCGGCGTTTCAACCCTCGGCAGTCCCCGAACGACCCGATCGCGCCAATCCAAGATCCTCCGTAGAGCACTTTCGACACACATATGACAATGAGCCCTGCCGAAAATCGGCGGTCCCCATGGGCAGCGTGGGCCACCGCCGGCACTCCGCGCGCACCCGGATGCAACGGGGCACCCGGCCGCCACCGTCACCTCCCCCACGCCCTCGGCGGCCGAGCGGATCGGCTGCACGGACGGAGGCACTTCCACCGAACGAACCGAACCCGAGAGGACCGGGGCATGGCGATGGACTACTTCACCGACGAACGACACGAGCACCTCCGTGCGGAGGTGCGCGAGTTCGCGGAGAAGGAAGTGCGCCCGCAGGTGGCCAGAATGGAGGCCGAGCGCCAGGTCGAGTTCGCACTCGCGCGGGAGATCGCCCGCCGGGGCTGGATCGGAGTGACCATCCCGCGCGAGTTCGGCGGGCTGGGGCTGGGGCATCTCGCCAAGACCGTCATCGTCGAGGAGCTGTCCCGTGTCAGCGGCGCCATGGGGGCGGTGGCGCAGGCCTCGCAGCTCGGCGTCGCCAAGGTCATCCACTTCGGCAACGACGCCCAACGCCGGTACTGGCTGCCCAGGTTCGCCTCCGGAGCGGCGCTGCCCACGATCGCCGTCACCGAACCGGAGTCCGGCGGTCATGTGCTCGGCATGAGCGGCACCGCCCGGCGCGAGGGCGACGAGTACGTGCTCGACGGCCGCAAGTGGTTCGTGGGGAACTCCCACATCGGCGACGTGCACGGCGTGGTGCTGCGCACCGGCCAGGGCAGCCGGGGCCTGTCCGCCTTCCTGGTCGAGAGCGACCGCCCGGGCTTCCGCACCGGCGCCCTCGGCTCGCAGAGCGGCCTGCACGGCTTCAGCTTCGGCGAACTGGTATTCGAGGACTGCCGGATCCCGGCCGGCAACCTGCTCGGCCGGGAGGGCCAGGGCCTGGACGTCGCCTACTCCTCGTCCACGCTGTACGGGCGGCTGAACCTGGCGGCGGTCGCCCTCGGCCTCCACGTGGCGATCGTGGAGGACACCGTGCGGTTCGCCGAGGCGCGGATGCTCTACGGCAAGCCGCTCTCCCAACTGCCCAACATCGCACTGAAGCTGGGCGAGATGCAGTCCCGGCTGATGACCGCCAAGCTCGCCGCGTACCACGCCTCGCACCTGCTGGACCACGGCAAGGCCTGCGACGCCGAACTGATGAACGCCAAGCTGATCAACACCGAGTACGCGATGGACTCGGCGCGCAACGCCATGGAGATCCACGCGGCCCGCGGGCTGCAGGCGGAGTTCCACATCGAGCGCTACCTGCGCGACGCCACCCACACCTACCCGCCGGCCGGCACCTCGGACGTCCAGCGGCTGCGGCTCGGCCAGGTGGCCTCGGGCACCTACGGCAAGCAGTGGTCGGCCGAACTCGCCGGCCTGGCGGGCTGGGCGTGGAGCGAGGCGGCCGAACGCGAGGCGCGCGCGGAGGCGGAGCTCCAGGCCGGGTCGGCGGCCGTGCTGCGGATGCCGCTGGCGGGCTGACCGCGGGATTCCATTCCTTGACCTGTCCCTGACGGCTTTCCGGCGGCCGGATCCGGCCGCCGGAAAGCCGTCCGGCGCTCCCCCGGCACTCGCCGCACTTCGCTGACCAGTGCGAATGCCCGGAGGGACACCCTCCGGTGTTCCCGACACGCTGTCATCAGGCGTTCACATATGGTCAGTTGATGTTGCCCGAAGGGCACCCGGGGCTGGTAGCGTGCCTGAAGTCGGCGGCCGTGCTGCATCCGTCCGGACGGTGACCCCACGGGTCACCACCTCCGGCAACCCTCCGGGCACCGTCGGCCGTGGCACCCCAGCAGCCCCGGCCGGACCGCACACGGACACCCCGCCGTTCGCCCTGCTACAAGGAATCAGATGCCAGGCATATCGGCTCCCCGGACGGGCCACCGCGCCGGCCGGTCCGGCTCCCTACGCAGCTCGCTCCTCGCCCTCGCCCTGGTCCCGGGCCTCGGCCTCGCCGCCGCCTGGGGCTACGCCGCCTACCTGCTGCGCGACGCCGGGGAGCGCACCGCCCTGTACGCCGGCAGCGCGGCGGTCGGCGTGGTCCTGCTCTGGAGCCTGGTGCGCGGTCTGCGCACCGCCCGCACCCTGCCGGCCCGGATCGCCGCCCTGCACGTCGACGCCCTGGCGCTCGCCCAGCACGAGATCCCGGGGGTCGTCGGCCGGCTGCGGGCGGGCGAGTCGGTCCCCGTGCCGCCCCCCGCCCGGACCCCGCCGCGGCGGGGCGGCGACGAACTCCAGCAGGCCGCGGACAGCCTCGCCGGCATCCGGCAGGCCGCCGTCGCCGCCATCGTCCACCAGGCCCAGGGGCGCGAGGGGACGAAGAAGGTCTTCCTCAACATCGCGCGCCGCACCCAGATCCTGATCCACCGCCAGATCAGCATGCTGGACGCGCTGGAGCGCGAGCACGAGGAACCCGACCTGCTGCGCGAGCTGTTCGCCGTCGACCACCTCGCCACCCGGATGCGGCGCAACGCGGAGAACCTGGTCATCCTCGGCGGCGCGCTGCCCGCCCGGCGCTGGCGCAACGCCGTGCCCATGGTCAACGTGCTGCGCAGCGCCGTCTCCGAGACCGAGAACTACTCGCGGGTCGTCGTCCAGGGCGTGCCCCGCACCTCGCTCAGCGGTCAGGCGGTCGCCGACGTGATCCACCTCGTCGCCGAGCTGATCGAGAACGGCACCACCTTCTCCCCGCCCTACACCCAGGTGCAGGTCTCCGCGCAGGAGGTGCCCAAGGGCCTGGTGGTGGAGGTCGAGGACCGCGGCCTCGGCATGGTCGAGGAGGAGTACCAGCGGCTCAACGACTACCTGGCCAACCCGCCCGAGCTGGACGTCTCCGCGCTCGGCGACGACCTGCGGCTCGGGCTCTTCGTGGTCGCCCGGCTGGCCGCCCGGCACGACGTCCAGGTCACCCTGCGGCCCTCGCCGTACGGCGGGACGCGGGCCGTGGTGCTGGTGCCGGCGGTGCTGCTGCAGCAGGCCGAGCCGCCGTGCGCCTTCAGCGGACTGCCGGCGGGCGCCCGGGTCACCCGCTCGCCGGTGCCGGACCTGCGGCCGGGGGCCGGGGCGGACACGGTGGCGGGGGCCGGGATCGGGACGGGGGCCGGGACGGGCCGCGCGGGCGCCGGGACAGACGGCGGCTCGGGCGCGGGCCTCGCGCCGGGTGGTCGTGCGGGCGGCCGTGCGGGCGGCCGGGAGGTGCCGGGTGCGCTCTCCGGGGTGCGCGACGGGCTGCCCGGCCCCGGGCCGGTGGCGGAGCCGGTGGCGGCATCGGGCCGGGTGGCCGTTCCCGGGCCGGCCGTCTCCCCAGAGGCCGGAGGGGTCGGTGGGGTCGGCGGTGGCGGGGCGGTCGACGGCGGTGTCGTGATCGGCGAGCTGGTCGCGCACTACCCTGCGAACGGCGGCGCGCGGGACGGCGGCGCGCAGGACGAGGGCGATCCGGCGGTCAACGGCGGTCTGCCGGTGGGCTCCCCGATCCCCGGCCTGCCGGGCGCGGTGGTCGTGGCCCGGCCCGGACGGCCCCGGCCGTTCCAGGACCCGGCGGGCGAGCCCGGCCCGGACGTCCTCGGGGGCGGGGCCGGGTTCTGGGGCGGGACCGGCGAGCCGTCGGCCGCACAGGCCGGATCGCCGGCACCCACGCCGACTCCCGCTCCCACGCACCAGCGTCCCGAGGAGGCCCTGGCGGAGTACGGGCCCGAGGGTGAGCTTCGCACCCCGCGCGTCCTGCCCCGGCGGGTCCGCAACGCCAGCCTCGCCGAACAGTTGCGCGAGTCCCAGGCGTCCCCCACCGCCCCGTACGGACCGCCCGGCTCCCCCGCGCAGCCCGGCGAGGACCCCTCGCCGCAGCGCTCACGGGCCACCATGGCCGCCATCCAGCACGGCACCCGCACGGCCCGTGCCGCCACACCCGACCCGGACGCGCCCCCCACAGCTAAGGAACAGCGATGACGACGCAGCACACCGACACCGAGCGCGACCTCAACTGGCTGCTGGACCAGCTGGTGGCACGCGTCCCGGAGACCCGGCACGCCATCGTGCTCTCCGAGGACGGCCTGCTGGTCGGGCTCTCCCAGGGCCTCGACCGGGCCGACGCCGAGCACCTGTCGGCCGTCGCCTCCGGCCTGCAGAGCCTCGCGCGCGGCGCCGGCCAGCGGTTCGGCGGCGGGCGGGTGCGGCAGACCGTGATCGAGATGGACCAGCTGTTCCTGTTCGTCACGACCGCCGGCCAGGGCGCCCGGCTCGCCGTGCTCACCAGCGAGGCGGTCGACGCCGGGCTGATGGCCTACGAGATCAACATGCTCGTCAAGCAGGTCGGCCAGTACCTCACCGCAGCGCCGCGCAGCGACGCCGGCCAACCGGATGCGGGTGGCGGTGCGTGACCGTCGACGCTGCCGAGGCCTGGTTCTTCGACAAGGAGGCCGGCCACCTGGTCCGCCCCTACGCCATCACCAACGGGCGCACCGGCCCGGTCCGTGACGGCTTCGCGCTGATCACCCTGGTCGTCACCGCCGACCCGCGCACGGACACCAGCCGGATGACGCCCGAGCCGGCCGCGATCCTGGACCTCTGCCGCGAACGCCCGCTCGCGGTGGCCGAGATCGCGGCCGTCCTGGATCTCCCGGTGAGCGTGGTCAAGGTGCTGCTCGACGACCTCGCCGAGGCCCGGATGATCCTCACCCGGGCGCCCGTCGAGCTCGCCGAGGCGCCGGACATCGCGCTCATCCAGGCCGTGATCGAGGGCGTGCGGCGGCTCTGAGCCGCCCCGCTCGGCCGCCCCCGCTTCCCCTCGCCCCGCCCCGTTCCCCCTTTCAGGAGACCCGACGTGACGACCCAGAGCCTGGTGCCGGGCGCGGTCAAGATCCTCGTCGCCGGCGGCTTCGGCGTCGGCAAGACCACCATGGTCGGCTCGGTCAGCGAGATCGAGCCGTTGCAGACCGAGGAGCGGATGACCCGCGCCAGCATCGGGGTCGACAGCCTCGACGGCGTCCAGGAGAAGTCGACCACCACCGTGGCGATGGACTTCGGGCGGATCACCGTCCGCGAGGACCTGGTGCTCTACCTGTTCGGCACCCCGGGACAGTTCCGCTTCTGGTTCATGTGGGACGACCTGGCGCTCGGCGCGCTCGGTGCCATCGTGCTGGCCGACACCCGGCGGCTGGAGTCCAGCTTCGCCGCCGTGGACTTCTTCGAGCAGCGCGGCATCCCCTTCGCCGTCGGCGTCAACTGCTTCTACGGGCGCCGCGACTGTGCCCCCGAGGACGTCCGACGCGCGCTGGACCTGGACCCGGACGTCCCCGTGGTGCTCTGCGACGTCCGGGAGCGCGCGTCCAGCAAGGAACTGCTGCTCGCCCTGCTCGACCGGGTCCACCGGGACGCGCTCGCCGCGCACCGGTGAAACCGGGCGACCCGGGCGACCCGGACGGGCCGGGCAGGCCCGGGCCCCGGGGAGGGCCGGCCCGTCAGGACGTGGCCGGGACCGTCGGGGCCAGCTCCAGCTCGTACAGGGCCCGGACCAGCGGCGCCAGCTCGGGGAGGTCG
Organism: Kitasatospora sp. NPDC058115; assembly: GCF_042884635.1. Classification (NCBI taxonomy): domain Bacteria; kingdom Bacillati; phylum Actinomycetota; class Actinomycetes; order Kitasatosporales; family Streptomycetaceae; genus Kitasatospora; species Kitasatospora sp. NPDC058115. Next base: position 37,707 of record NZ_JBHVTL010000005.1, on the reverse strand, counting down.
GCGGCCTCGGTGAGCGTCGCCTCCAGGGTCGCGTCGTGCGTCGGACGGGCCGCCGCCAGCAGTTCGCGCCCCTGCGGGGTCAGCTCGGTGTAGATGCCGCGCCGGTCGTCCGCACAGAGGTAGCGGCTGAGCAGCCCCCGTTCCTCCAGCCGGCTCACCAGCCGGGTGGTCGCGCTGCTGCTCAGCGCGGCCGCGCGGGCCAGCTGCTGCATCCGCATGTGCCAGCCGTCCTGCCGCGACAGCGCCTCCAGCACGGTGTACTCGACCACCGAGAGCCGGTGCTCCGCCTGCAGCGTCTTCTCCAGCGCCGAGTCGATCAGCCCGTGAAGCGCGGCGAGCGTCCGCCAGCCGCCGGCGCGGATCTCGGCGGCGTCGTCCTGGATCCCCATGGCTCGCCTCTCTGTGGTCGGTTCCGCTCACGCGGTGGAACGTCCTTCTCTGCCCGATTATGCCACTCAGCGCGGCTTACCTGCTTGTGCAATTAGTTTTCTCCGGGCTCCCAACCGGTCACGCAGAGCGCCGAGGCCAGTTCCTCCTCGTACCAGGCCGCCGCCAGCCAGGCGGCCGCGAAGGCGCCGTGGTCGTCCGTGACCACCCGGCCGAACACGTCGCGCGGCTGGTCCGCCGCCGCCGCGAGCAGCCCGTCCAGCAGCGCCGCACCGGTGGCCAGCCCCGCCGAACGCAGCCGGGCCCGGTCGCCCCCGGTCGCCCGGGAGCCGAGCGCCAGCGCGGCCCGGCCGCCGGTCACCGCCTGCTCCACCCGGCGGGCGAGCAGATGCACGGGGGTGGTCGGAGCCTCACCGGCGGCCGGCACGCCGGACGGCGCCGGCGGTACGGACCCGGTCGGGCCGGTGGCGGGCAGGCCGGTGTCGACGAGGCCGGTGGCGGGCGGAAGGACGAGGTCCGCCGTCTGGAGCCGCTCCAGGCCCAGGTTGACCCGGCCCGCGCGGTCGGCGGGCAGCGCGAGGGAGGGCTCCTCCGGGGTCGCGGACGCGGGCGGCAGGCCGACGGCCAGCAGCCGCAGCTCCGGGCGGGCCGAGCGCTCCAGCCGGCCGATCACCCGCAGCCGCAGGCCGGGGGCGGTGGCGAGCAGCGCCAGGTTGCCCCGGTGCGCCAGCCCCGGGTGGTCGTGCGCAGCGCGCAGCGCCAGCACCACCCCTTCGCACTCCGCCAGCAGCCGCGCCTCTCCCCCCGGCCCGTACGGCACCGCGCCGAGCAGCGTGACGTCCAGGAACAGCAGCTCGCTCCCGGCCGGCCGGGCCTCCGGCGGCAGCGCCCCCGCCGCGAGGGCCCGGGCCACCTGGGCGGCCCGCGGCTCGCCCCAGAGCCCCGCGAGCGGCTCCGCCGTCCAGGCCGCGCCCGCCACGCGGACCGCCCGGACCGAGGCGCCCGCCCCGAGCCGTCCGGCCGGCGACCTGGTCGCCCCCTGCACGGCCAGCCCGGCCCGCGTGAACTCGCGGTGGCTGAGCATCGCGTCCCCCAGCCGCACCGTGCGGTTCCCGGCGCCCACGGCCTGCGGCGCCGCCGCCGCGGCGTCGCTGTGCGGCATGATCTCCGCCATCGTGTGCAGCCCGCCGCCCGCGTCCACCGCCCAGGTGAGCACCCCCGCGTGGGTGGCCGTCAGCACCGGCTCGGAGAACAACCCGTAGAGCCGCAGGCCGCCCGCCGGCGCATAGCTCTGGCGGGCCGTGCCGCGCAGCTCCGCGACGGCCGGCCCGGCGTCCGGGGTGGCGGCCGGGGTGGCGGCGAGGGCCAGCGCCGTGCTGAGACCGAGGAGTTCGCGCAGACCGGCCACCAGGTCGGCGAGCCGGTGGTCCGGCTCGCCCGAGCGGGCGGCGCGGATCCGGGTGACCACGGCCACCGCCGCGGCCGCCGGCCGGTACAGGCCCGCCAGCCGGGCCCGGTGGGCCGCCCGCAGCAGCTCCGCCTGGAGCACCGCGCCCGCGCCGCCGACGCCCGCCGCCAGCACGGCGGCGCCCACCCGGTGCAGGTGCTCGGCGGCGGCCCGTTCGGCGGGGGTGGGGGCCCCGGCGGTCGCGGCCCCGGCGGGCCGGGCGGGGCCGGGCTCAGGTGCCGTGGCCGTCCGGTCCGTCGAGCTCTCCCGGTCCGTCCGGTCGGGCGACGGCGCCTCGGTGGGCAGCTCGGCTGGCGGCTCGGCGGGCGGCTCGTCGTCCGCGAGCGGGCAGACCGTGACCGCCGCGGCCCGGTGCACACAGGCGGGCGCCAGCAGACAGCCGCAGCGCACGTCCGCCTGGTCGGCGAGCACCCCGCCCGGCGCGTGCAGCACGAGCACCGTCTCCTCGTCGAGGGCGATCCGCCAGTCCTCGCCGTCCCGTTCCACCGGCCGCCCGGCCAGCTTGGCGGCGGCGCCGTCCAGGCGCTTCTGCAACCGTGCCGACAGCCCGGCCACCACCTCGGCGACCACCTCCGGCCGCACCGCCGGCCACTGCGCGTCCGTGCCCGTCACCGTCACTGCCCCTGCCACCTCCGTCATCGGACCTTCTCCCCCACCCAGCGGGCCAGTTCCTGCGGGCTGAGCGCCGCCACCGGCATCCCGGCGGCGACCAGTTGGCCCGCGACCGCCTTCGAGTACCGGGCGTTCCCGGTGTCGTCCAGTGCGGCGCAGCCCAGCAGGTGGCAGCCGGAGCCGACCAGTGCCCGGGTCTGCGCGAGCAGCCCGCCGACCGGGCCGCCCTCCTCGAAGTCGCTGACCACCGCGATCAGCGTGCGGGACGGCACGGTCACCAGGCTCCGCGCGTACCGCAGTCCGCCCGCGATGTCCGTGCCGCCGCCCACCTGAACCTCCAGGAGCAGGCCCAGCGGGTCCGTCACCCGGTCGGTCAGGTCGACCACCTCGGTGGAGAAGGCGACGAAGTGGGTGCTCAGCGAGGGCACCCCGGCCAGGATGGAGGCGGTCAGCGCCGCCCAGATGGTCGACGCCTCCATCGAGCCGGAGACGTCCACGACCAGGATCATCCGCCAGTCGGACGCCTGCCGGGCCCTGGTCCGGAAGACCGGGCGCTCCGGCACGATCGTCATCGCGCCCGGGTCACCGTCGACCGGGCGGGCGGTGGCGAGATTGGCGCGAATGGTCCGGTGCAGGTCCAGACCACCGCCGGGGCGGCGGCTCGGGCGCGGCACGCTGATTCCGGTGAGGGCGGGGCGCAGCCTGGTCGCCAGCTCCCGGCTCAGCTCGTCGACCAGGCGTCGGACCAGCGGACGCAGCGCCGCCAACCGGGCCTCGGGCAGGCCGCCCGCGTGCTCCAGGACGGCCCGCAGCAGGTCGACCGACGGGCGGACGGCGTCCGGGTCGACCGCCTCCAGCACGTCCCCGCGGCCCTGGGCGACGGCGGCCGCGAGCACCTCCTCGCGGAGACCCGGCCCGAACAGCGCCTCCAGTTCCTCGGACCACTCGCGCACGCCCGGGTACGGCGCCTCGCGCCCGCCCCGGTTGCCGCCCGCACCGCCGCGGCCGTCCAGACCCGGGCCGGAGCCCTCGCCGTGGCCCGTGCCGTACAGCTCGTCGAGCGCGATCGCCAGGCGCGAGGCCCGGCCGCCGAGGCCGCCGCTGCCCGGTCGGCCGAGCAGCAGCCGCCAGCGCTCGGCCGGGCCGAGGGCGTGGGTGCCGGTGTGCTCGTGGGTGTGGGCGGGCGCGTCCGTCGTGGGCGCGTCCGTCGTGGGCGCGTCCGTGGTGGGCGCGTCCGTCATGGGCGCGTCCGTCGTGGGTGCCGGGAGCGGCGCGGGCAGCAGTCCGCGGCGGGCGAGCGCGGCGCGGGCGGCCAGGTCGGCGCGGGACCAGTCGGCGAGCAGCGCGGGCGGCAGCTCCGCGGGGAGGGTGTCCAACCGGGTGCCGAGGCGTTCCTCGACCAGGTGCAGCAACCGGTCGCGGGCGGCCGGGCTGAGCGTGTCGAACCCGCCGCGCAGTGCCGGCAGGCGGTCCAGGAAAGCGGTGTCGGGGAGGCCGACCACCCGCTCCAGCACCGGTTCGAGCACCTCGGGGGCGGTCGAGAACAGTCCCTCCGCCGCCGTGAGCAGCCCGACCAGGGACCGCCCGAGGGCGTGCCGGGCCTCGGGCCCGGTGGCGCCGTCGACCCAGGAGGCGGTCCGGTCGCCGAACACCGCCGGATCCTCCTGCCGCAGCAGCACCCGCACCGCCCCGGCCGCACCGCGCACCAAGGGGCTTCCGCCGTCGGCGAGTTCGGTGAGCGTGTGCCGCAGCCGCACGCCTCCTGAGAGGTCCGCCCGCCGCGCCAGCTCCACCAGCGCCCGGGCGTCGTCCGCCTCGTCGGACCCGCCCAGTCCCTCCAGCTGACGAACCGCCGCCACCGTCACCACCTCGGCCGCCGCCGCCAGCACGGCGAGCGCCGGGTCCTCGTCCGGGCCCGGCTGCGCGGAGGGGCCACCGGCCCCGTCCGGGAATCCCTCGCCGGCCATCCCCGCAGCCCCTCCCCCGGAGGACGCGGCGACCTCGCCCGGCAGCCCCCCGCCGGAGGACGCGGCAGAAGCAGCCCCCGAACCGGCGGACAGGCCCGCCCGGACCTGCGGCACAGCGGACAACGCGCCATCCGAGGACGGGACCGAACCGGCAAGCGGGTCCGTCCCGACCTGCAACGCAGCCGACGTGTCGCCGGCCCCCGAACCGGCGGACAGGTCCGCCCGGACCTGCGGCACAGCGGACAACGCGCCATCCGAGGACGGGACCGAACCGGCGCGCTGGTCCGTCCCGACGTACGGCGCAGCCGACGTGTCGCCGGCCCCCGAACCGGCGGACAGGTCCGCCCGGACCTGCGGCGCAGCGGACGAGGTGGCGGCTCCGGTGCCGGTGGGCAGGGCGGGGGTGGGGGTGTCGGGGTGGGTGGAGTGGTGGGTGGCGGTGAGGCGGTCGAGGAGGGCGAGGGCGTCGAGGAGGTCGGGGAGGGTGCCGCTCGCGGGGAGGACGGCGGTGAGTTGGGTGAGGCGGGTGCCGGTGAGGGCGGGGAGGCCGCAGGCGGCGGCGTCGGCGAGGCCCCGGAGGACTTCGCGGGCGGTGGGGCCGTCCGCCTGCTGTTCGCGGCGGAGCCGTTCACGCAGGACGCCCTCGGCGGCCTGGGCCGGGGTGACACCCCGGGTTCCGGCGACGGTGAGCATGGCGGCGACGGCCGGGGTCCAGCGGACGCGCCAACGGGTGGTGAGGGTCTCGGTGCCGCCCGCGCCGGTGGTCTCGACGGACTCGGCGTAGGGGACACCGCACGCGCCGAGGCGGTGGAGGAGCAGTTCGCGGCGCCGGTCGAGGGGCGAGCGGAGCGGGTCGAGGCGGAGTTCACGGGGGGCGGACTCGGCGGTGTCGCCGGGGCCGGGGAGGCCGAGCTCGGCGAGCAGCCGCTCGACGGCGGGGGCGAGCCCGCTGCGCGGGGCGGCCGGGGTGGGCTCGCCGGTGCGGGTGCCGATCAGGACCTTCTCCAGCGCGCGGGCCACCGCCCGGCCGCGGCCGAGGGGTTCGCCCTGGGCGAGGACGGTCTGCACCGCCTCGACGAGTTCGCCGCGCCCGGGGGCGGCGAGGCCGCGCAGCCGGGAGAGGTCACCGGCGAGCCGGACGATCTCGCGCGCGTCGGCCGGGCCGGAGGGGTGGTCCTGGGAGCGCAGCGCCTCGCAGATGCGCACGGCGGTGCGGACGAGCGCCTCGGCGAGCCGGTCCGGATCGCCCCCGGCGTCGAGCACGGTGTGCTGCCACTCGGGGTCGCGGATGCCGGCCGGGTAGCCGGAGCGGGCATCGAGCAGCGGATAGGTGTACGGGATCAGGGAGACCACGTGCCGGGCGTCAGGGGCGGCCTCGGCCGGGCGCTCGGCCGGCGCGGCGGGCTCGTCCCCGGTGAGCGCGGGGGCGTGGAAGGCGCCGATGACGGCGGCGACCCGGCGGCCGCCGGCGCCCGCCTCCCGGATGCGCTCGCGCATCCAGGCCTCGCGCCGCAGGTCGTAGGGGTCGACGCCGCGGCCGTCCTCGGCGTCCTGGCGCATCGCCCAGCCGACCAGCAGGGCGGCGCGCCGGACGGCCTCCGGGGTGGAGCCGGGGGCGGCGGTCTCGACGAGGCGGTCCCAGAGGTCCTCGTCGTCGTCGCGCCCGGTGAGGCGGTGGCGCAGCGCGTCGGCGACACCGGGGCGGGCCTCACCGTCGGGGTGGTGGTGCTCACGCTCGCGGTACCGGTCGCGGACGGCGAGGGGGAGGTCGCAGGCGATGGTCTCGACGCCGTGGCGGCGCGCCCAGCGCAGGGCGGCCAGTTCGGGCGAGAAGTCGGCGAAGGGGTAGAAGGCGAGGCCGGTGCCGTGGCCGGCCTCGGCGCCGATCCCGTCGGCGTCCTCGTCCGAGCGGTCGGCGGCGGGAGCCGCGGCGAGGGCGACCGGGGCCGTGGTGGCCTCGTCGGCGAGCAGGCCGAGCCAGGGCTGGAACTCGGCGGGGAGCTCGACCAGCAGCACCTCGGGTGCGGCGGCGTCGAGCAGGGCGGGCACGACGGCGCTGAGCGAGGGCGCGTGGTGGCGCACCCCGATCAGGTAGGGGCCGGGCGTGTCGAGGCCGGACGCGGCCAGTCGGGCGGCCTGGGCCTCGACCGTCCCGCGCGGGTCGTCGAGGCCGGGGCCCGCCCCGCCGGGCGGCACCGCGCTGCTCATGTGTTCACCTCTCGGTGGGAGTTCAGGAGGGGGAGGAGATGGGGGGTGGAAATGGGGGGGGCGAAGAGGCGGGAGGGCCGGCCCGGCGCCCCCCGGGGGGCCCGGGCCGGCCCCGGGGGCCGTGCTCCAGGGCGGAGCCCAGGTCCCCCCCGGTGCGCCCGGTGGCCGGGCCCGGGTCGGCGGGGCCG
>NZ_JBHVTL010000005.1:0-30867 GCF_042884635.1 Kitasatospora sp. NPDC058115 | reverse complement strand
CCCGCCGGCCGCGCGGCGGGGGGGCTGGGGCGGCCGGGGGGCCCGTCCGGCCCCGGGGGGGGGGGGGCCGGCCGGGCGCCGGGGGGGGGCGCGGGGCCGGCACCGGGGTCAGTGCTCCAGGGCGGAGCGCAGGTCCCACAGGGTGCGCCAGGTGGCGGCGCCCTGTTCGGCGCGGCGGCGGACCGGGCCGTCCCAGTAGCCGAGCAGCCGGGCGGCGTCGGCCGGGTCGTCCTTGCGGACCACGCCGATGAGCTGGCCGGGGAGGCGGCCGAGCAGGTCGCCGCCGTCGGGCAGGTAGGCGGCAGTGACGCCGAGGGCGGTGGCCACCGAGACGGCCTCGGCGGTGCTCATCACGGTGGAGGGGCGTTCGACGTCCCAGCCCTCGGTGGAGCGGCCGGTCCGCAGGTCGCGGAAGGCGGTGACGAGCGCCTCCAGCACCGCGTCGTCCACCGCGAAGGCGGCGCCGGCGCGGGCCACGGCGGCGGTGGACTGGCGGCGGACCAGGTCCACCTCGGCGGCGAGGCTGCCGATCGGGCCGACCGTCTCGAAGTTGAACCGTCGCTTGAGGGCGGCGGACATCTCGCTGACGCCCTTGTCGCGCAGGTTGGCCGTGGCGATCAGGGTGAACCCGGGGACGGCGTGCAGCTGGCCGTCGGGGGTGCCGGCGAGTTCGGGGACGGCGATCCGCCGCTCGGAGAGCAGCGAGACCAGGGCGTCCTGGACCTCGGGCAGACAGCGGGTGACCTCCTCGACGCGGGCGACCGCGCCGGTGGTCATCGCGGTCAGCACCGGGGAGGGCACCAGCGCCTCGCGGCTGGGGCCCTTGGCGAGCAGCAGCGCGTAGTTCCAGCCGTACTTGAGCTGGTCCTCGGTGGTGCCGGCGGTGCCCTGGACGGTGAGCGCGCTGGTGCCGCAGACGGCGGCGGAGAGGAGCTCGGAGAGCATCGACTTCGCCGTGCCGGGCTCGCCGACGAGCAGCAGGCCGCGCTCGCCGGCGAGGGTGACGACGCAGCGTTCGACCAGGGCCCGCTCGCCGACGAACTTCTGCTCGATCGCCAGGCTCTTCCGGCCGGCCTTGAGCTTCTCGCCGCCGCTGCCCATCACGAAGGTGACCACGGCGCGCGGGGTGAGCCGCCAGCCGGGCGGACGCGGGCCGGAGTCGTGGGCGGCGAGGAACTCCAGTTCGGCGGCGTACCGCTCCTCCGGCAGGACGACCTGCCGGGCGGCCGGCCCGGGCGCGGTGGTGGTGGTGGTCGTGGTCATCGGCGGGCCTTCCTGCGCTTGCCGGTCTGGAGCTCTTCGAAGCCGGGGGCGTCCCCGTCGGTGACGCGCTGCCAGGCCCGGGCGAACAGCTCCGGGACGGACAGCTGCGGCAGCGCGGCGTGGTGGGTGGGCAGGTCGTAGAGGCCGGCCTTCCACGTCTCGACGGGCAGGCCGGGGGCCTTGGCCTCCTGCCAGCCGCCGGGGAGGAACAGGCTGCGCCCGGCCCGGGCCCGCTTGGCCTCCACGACCAGCCCGGAGGCGCCGAGTTCGGCGCGCGCCTTCTTCAGCCGGGCCGGCTTCCAGCCCGTCCAGCGGGCGACGTTGCGGTCGGTCGGGTCGGGCAGGGCGAGCAGCTGGAGGTAGAGCACGGCGGCGTCCTCGCCGAGCTCCTTGGCCTTGGCGACCTCGGTGACCAGCTCCGGCACCGTGAGCAGCGGGTGGTGGGGCCAGATCTCGGTCCCGGCGCCGTCCGCCGCCGCGGGGAGCCCGGGCAGGGCGACCAGCCGGTCCAGGGCGCCGTCCAGGAGGGCGGTGAGGACGGACCGCTGGCGGACGAACCAGAAGCTGTCGGCCAGGCCGGCGAGCAGTTCCAGCGCCGGGTCCTGCGGGCCGCCGATGCCCGCCGGGCGCCACCAGATGTACTCCGCCGCGTTGGCTTCGTGCCCGGGCGACAGCACCACGGCCTCGCCGCAGCGGACCAGTCCGTCGGCGTCGGCGCCGCCCTCGGCGGGCAGGCCCCAGCGGGTGCGCAGGACGGCGGCCAGCGAATCGCCCTTGCTGTTGCGGCGCAGCTCGTAGGCGAGCAGCAGCTCCGGGTCGGCCAGGCGGGTGCGCAGCGCCTGGACGGCCGGGGCGAGCAGCGCGCGCAGCGGGCTGTTCCAGGACAGCCGGTAGGCGAGCCAGGCGAGGGCGTCGACGGCCTGGGAGAGGGTGCTGTACTCGGGGACGGCGTCCGGGTCCTCGGGCACCAGGTTGAGCGCGCCCCCGTCGCCCTGGGGGCGGAGCCGCTGGCGGGTGGTGCGGCTCAGCCACGGGGTGTTCGCGACGTTGAGGATCTCCTCGATCCGCTGGATGTGGGTGCCGCTGACGGCGGCCTGGTCCTCGTCGGGCAGGGTGACGATCCGTCCGAGGCGTTCGGTCCAGCGGGCGGCGCCGGCGGCGCTGTCCGGGCCGGTGGTCCAGAGGTCCTCCGGGTCCTCCGGCAGCAGGGCCGCCCAGACCTGGGCGAGGGCGGACCGCTCGCGCCCGCGCAGCCAGTCCCGGGCGGCCTTGGCCTCGGCGGCCTTGAAGCCGTACTCCTTGAGCGCCTCGGCGGGCAGCGGCGAGCCGTACCACTGGACGAGGGCGCTGGTGGGGCTGAACAGCAGGGTGGAGCGGAGGGCGCCGATGCCGGTGCGCTCGCCGAAGTCGGCGGCGCGGTCGGCGCGGTGGGTGATGGCGCCGCGCTCGGCGAGCAGGGCGGTGAACCGGGCGACCCAGTCGGCGCTGACGGTGTCCTCGGTGACGCGCTCGAAGCCGGTGCCGAAGTGGGCGACCGGGCCGAAGGCGCCGCTCGGGTCGTGGTCGACGGCGAGCCAGAAGACCTTGTCGTCGGCGTGGTGGCTGCAGCCGAGGACGATCACGGTGCGCTCGCCGTGCCGCCAGACCTGGCCGGCCCGGTGCTCGTGCTTGTCCTCCCGGCTCTGCCCCTCGCCGAGCGGCTCGGTGAGGCGGACCTCGCGCAGGGTGGCGCCGCGGTCGGCGAGCGGCCCGGCGGTGAGCTCGGTGAGCAGCAGCGCGAGCGAGGCGCGGTGCTCGGCGGAGGTGAGCGGGGCGGCGGCCGCGTAGGCGAGGGTACCGAGGTCGCCGAGCGCGTGCAGCCAGCCGTGGTGGGTGTCCTCGCCGTGCAGGTCGACCCGGTGCGGGGTGCTCCAGCCCTCGCCCTCGGCCGCGGGCGGCTCGGCGAGGACGGCGGTGACCGTCCGGAGGTTGTTGAGCACCCGGTAGGCGACGCTGCGGTCCCAGCTGCGGCCGAAGCCCCCGATCCCGGGCAGCAGCAGGCCGGCGGCCTCGCCGAGCTCGAAGTCGGTGCCGTGCTCGGGCCGGTAGGCGTACGTCGGGGCGCCGGAGGAGTCGGAGGTGCGGGGGGCGTTCTCGGGCTGCGGCAGGTAGCGCGCGATCCCGTCGAGCAGGTGGGCGGCGCTGCGGGCGAGGCCGGTGACGCCGGCCAGCAGCCGCCGGTGGGTGATGCCGGGCAGCAGCTCCGCGACGGCGTCGAGCGGAAGCTCCTCGGCGGCCTTGCCGCTGCTGACCACGGGGCGGCGCACGCCCTGGACGGTGATCCAGCGCTGCTGCGCCGCGGGGACCGGCTCGGCGTCGGTCGGCCAGGCGGCGTCGACGAGGCGGGCGGCCTGCTCGTCGGTGAGGCCGCGCAGCACCGCGGAACCGTGCTCGTCGCGCGGGCGCAGGGCGTGCCAGTGGGCGAGCGGCAGCACGACGGCGGTGCCGGCCGCGCCGAGGCCGCCGGGGTCGCCGGGGTCGAGGTCGGCGGTGAGGCCGGTCGGGTCGGCGGTGACGGTGCCCTCCGCCGCGGAGTCCTCGGCGGCCAGGCCCAGGGTCAGGTCGCGTTGCTGGGTGTCGTGGACCAGCGGGCGTGCGCCGCCGGGCAGGACGAGCCGGCCGCGCGGGTACGTCCGGTTCCGGACCCGGGAGTTGTCGACGACGAGCGTGGTGCCGTCGGCGGTGCCGGTGGTGACCCGTGAGCCGTCGACCCGCACCCAGTGGCCGAGCACGGTGCCGTCGGTGCCGAGCGGGGTGTCCTCCAGGCCGGGCTGGAGCGGCAGCATCCTGGTGCGGTTGACCTCCAGGCGGCCCGCCGCGGCGCCGGCGGCGATCCGCGGCGGCTCGGAGACGCGGCCGACGGTGCCGGTGGCGGGGTCGAACTCGTGCAGGACGTGGCCGCGGTTCCAGCGGGCGGCCCAGTGGCCGGTGCCGTCGGCGAGGAGGTGGTCCTGGTCGGACACCTGGGTGTCGCCGACGTGCAGCGGGCGGTGGCCGCTGCTGCGCCCGCCGCCGGGCAGCGGGAGGGACGGCGTCTCGATCTCGTCGCTGCCGCCGTAGTAGCGGGCGATGGTCTCGCCGCCGAGGTCGAAGACCTCGGCGGGGCGGCCGGACCAGTAGGCGCGCTGCTTGCCGTCCTGGTACCAGGCGACCAGCAGTTCGCCGTCGACGAAGCGGAAGTGGGCGCGCTGGTGGCTCTCCAGCTTGTGGGGGATGCGCAGGGTGTGTTCGAGCACGATGCCCTGCGGTCCGGCCACCACGACCTGGTTGCCGCGGCCGAGCACCAGGTGCGGCCAGGCCTCCTGCAGCGCCAGGCCCTCGGGCAGGTTGCCGCCGTTGCCGACGCCGGGGGCGTCGCCGGCCGCGACGCCGAGCCTGGCGAACGCCTCGTCCAGGGCCGGCCAGCCGAGTTCGTCGAGGATGCCGCCGCGCAGGGCGCGGGCGAGCAGCCCGGCCACGTCGAGGCCGGCGATCCGGGCGGCGGCCGCCGGGTTCTCCTCGCGCACGGCGGTGCGGTGGGCGTTGAGCTCGCGCAGCATCACGGCCGCGCTCTCCAGGCCGCGGACGGTCTCCAGTTCGTCGGTCCGGGCGTCGGACCACTCGACGAACAGCTCGCGCAGCACCGGCCGGGCGGCGAGCCCGCGGTTGTCGACGGTCGTCCAGACGTCGGGGACGGCGGCGCGCAGGGTGGAGCGGAAGCGCGGGTCGGCGGCGACGGCGGCCAGGGTGCGGCCCTCGGCGGACGACGAGGTGACCCAGTGCTGGAGCTGGAGGGTGTGGTCGTCGGCCGGGTCGGCGACCGGGACGCCCTCGGTGAGCAGCAGGTCGAGCAGTTCGAGCTGGGTGGCGCTGCGGCGCACCCCGGTGAAGAGGTCGACCGGGACGGCCTCGGCGCGCAGCCGCTCCAGCATCCGGGTGACCAGGTCGATGGTCACGGTGTTCAGGCCCCGCTGGCGCCAGCCGCGCCCGAGGTGGCTGGTCCAGCGCTGCAGCCAGGCGGCGGCCGGCTCGGGGGCCCCCTCCGCGTCCGCGTCCGTGTCCGCGACCGTGTCCGCGCCGGCGCCGGCGCCGGGCAGCTCGGTGAGCAGCCGTTCGGCACCGCTCTCGGCGAGCAGGGCGAGCCAGGCGGCGTCGTGGACGTCGGCCTCGTCGCTGCCGGCCGGGGCGGGCATCAGCTCCAGCAGGCGGGCGCGGACCGCAGCGTCGCGCTGCCCGAGGGCGACGACGGCTCCGTGCCAGGACTTCCAGAAGGTGGCGGGCGCCCGGTTGACGGCGGGTGAGGCGAGCAGTTCGGCGAGCAGTTCCTGCTCGTTCTCCTCGCGGTCCAGGCCGGCGGCCTTGAGCAGGGCGCGGGCGTCCTCGGCGACCCCCGCGTAGGGGGCCATGCCGGCGGCGGAGCGCTCGGTGCACAGCTGGCGGAAGCGCTGCCAGGCGGTCAGCGGGTCGAGCCGGACGCTCAGTTCCTTGACGTACTGGCGCAGCGCCTTGACGCTGAGCGCGCCGGCCAGGGCGAACTCCAGGAAGACGGCGCGCAGCCGCTCCTCGTCGACGGCGAGGCTGTGGGTGCGCTCGGCCTCGCGGGCCTTGCCGAAGAAGGTGCTGGCGTAGGTCTGGTTGCCCTGTTCGAGGAAGATCCGGCCGACCTGCTCGCAGTAGGTGGGCAGGAAGTGCGGGACGGCGCGGCCGAGCCGCACGGCCAGCTCGTCGAAGCCGTCCTTGGCGTGGCCGGGCTTGGACTTGGCCTGGCGGGCGAGCCGTTCCATCTCCTTGACCAGGGCGAGCGCGTGGTGGCCGTTGGCCGGGTCGTTGACGAGCGCCCAGGCGGGGAAGCCGAGCGCCTCCTGGCGGACCTGGCCGACCTCGGCCGGCTCGCCGTCGGGAACGAGCCCGAGGAAGTCGACGGCGGCGTCCTCGGCGAGGCCGAGCGCGCCGGGCACCAGGCGCACGATCCGGCGCCCGTCGAGGGCGGGGTGGGCGTAGGTGCGGGCGGTCAGCACGTCGGCGGCGCTGTCGGGGCCGCCGACGCCGGGCAGGGTGCCGGGGGCGAGGATCGCCCCGGCCTCCAGCAGCCGCTCGTGGCGGGCCTCGCCGGGCGCACCGGTGGTGCGGTCGGGTCCGGTGGTGGTGCTCATGCGGCTTCCTCCCCTTCGATCGTGCGGCCGGCGTACAGCGCGGCTGCCATCCGCATCCCCTCGGACCAGGCGACCGGTCCGACCTCGGCCAGCGGCAGGACCTTGCCGTCCGGTCCGGTCCAGCTGAGCGCGCCCGTCTCGCACTCGTCGTACTCGTAGTAGTCGCCGACCCAGACCCGCGCCTCCAGGGCGCGGCCGTCCTCGACGACGGGCAGCACGGCGTGTCCGCCGCGGACCCGGTAGCCGAGCCGGGCGCAGCGGCCGATCAGGTCGCGCAGCGCGCCGTAGCGCCCGCCGGCGTAGGTGGAGACCTCGGTGCCGGCCGCGTCGCCGGGCCGGTGCCACACCTCCCGGTACAGCTGCTGGACCTGCTGGGAGACGCCGAGCTCGACGGCGAACTCGCGCAGTTCGTCGAGGTCCTCCAGCAGGACCGGGTGGGGTATCCGCAGTTCGCCGTCGGTGAGGCGCACGGTGTCCCCGTCGAGGTCGACCAGGCCGAGGCCGCGTTCGGCGTCGGCGCCGCGCAGGAATCCGGCGACGGCGCCGCCCGGCCCGGTGACCACCAGGTCGCGCAGGACCTCCTGCCAGGCCTCGTCCGCCCACACGGCGGTGACGACGGCGGCGGGCACTGGCAGCGAGCGGACCATCCACCGCTCGGCGGTCTCCAGGCAGCCGCGGCGGTGCGCCTCCAGCCACTCGGTGAGCTGCTTCAGCCCGACGACCACCGGGTCGTCGTTCAGCTTCGGCGGGACGGACTTCAACAGGCGGCCGGCCGCGTTGCGGCAGACCACCCTGCCCTCCTCGTCGAAGGCGACTTGGTACCCGCCCGTTCCCGTTTCCACCCACGCCACGGCCGCGCTCCTCCCAGCTGGTCAGTGATGGAAGGAACGTAACGGGACACACTGACAACGCCGCCTGCGGGGAGGGGTACTGAGCGGTAGGAAGGCGCGGGGGCAGGGTGGACCCGGGTTCAAACCGCTCGAACGGGTGATCCAATCCGGCTGCGGGTCACGTCCGGCCGACGGTCAGCCGCAGGATCCGGTCGTCCCCGGGGCGCGGGTCGCCGCGCCCGTCGGTGTTGTCGGTGACCAGCAGCAGCGTGCCGTCCCGGTCGGCCACCACGGTGCGCAGCCGGCCGTACGTCCCGGAGAGGAAGTCCCGCGGCGGGGCGGCGGACCGCTCGCCGTCCAGCGGGATCCACCAGAGCCGCTCACCGCGCAGCGCGGCCATCCAGACGCCCCCGGCGGCGTGGGCGATGCCGCTCGGGGAGGCGTCGGAGGTGTGCCACTGGGCGACCGGGTCGGTGAACCCCTGGCGCCCGGCGGTGCCCTCGACGGTCGGCCAGCCGTAGTTGCCGCCGGGCGTGATCAGGTTCAGCTCGTCCCAGGTGTCCTGGCCGAACTCCGAGGCCCAGAGCCGCCCCTGGGGGTCCCAGGCCAGGCCCTGGACGTTGCGGTGGCCGAGCGACCAGACCGGGGAGCCCGGGAACGGGTTGCCGGGGGCGGGGGCGCCGTCCGGGGTGAGGCGAAGGATCTTGCCGCCGAGGGAGCCGCGGTCCTGGGAGAGCCGGCGCTCGTCGGCGTCGCCGGTGCCCGCGTACAGGAAGCCGTCCGGACCGAAGCCGATCCGGCCGCCGTTGTGCCGGGAGCCGTGCGGGATCCCGCTCAGCACGACGGCCGGCTCGCCGAGTTGGGAGCCGGCCGGGCGGGCGGGGTCGTAGTCGAGGCGGACGATCCGGTTGTCGGAGGCGGTGGAGAGGTAGGCGTAGACCCGGTGGTCGGTGGCGAATCCGGGCGAGAGGGCGAGCCCGAGCAGACCGCCCTCGCCGCCGGCGGTGACGCCGGGGACGGTGCCGGCCTCGGTCCTGCCGCCGTCCGCGGCCGAGACGCGCAGGATCCGGGCCTCGTCGCGTTCGGAGATCAGCAGGTCGCCGTCGGGCAGGACGGCCAGGCCCCAGGGGGACGCCAGACCGTCGGTGACGGTGCCCGAGACGGCCACCGACGCCGGGGCGTCCGGGGCCGGTGTCCCGGTCGGAGCCGGCGCCCCGCCCGGGGCCTGCGGCGACGTGGCATCACCGGACACGGCCTCACCGGGCGTGGCCGCGGCGGACGTGGCGGGGGCGGACGCGGCTGCACCGGACGTGGCAGGGCCGGAAGGAGCGGGCGCGGCGCGCTCCGGGGCGGCCGCCGAGGAGCAGCCGGCGACGGCGGCCGAGCCGAGGACGAGGGCGACGAACAGGGCGGCGGAGCGACGGAGCATCGGTGACCTCTCCCGGGGACGGCGGGGCGGCGGGCACGGCGGGCACAACAGGCGCGACGACGGCGGCACGGACGTCCGGCGGACGCCCGTCCAGCACACCACACCCGGGCCCGGCAGGGGGCGGAACCCGCCACGCCCGCCCGGCCGTCCGGGGGACCCGGCGCGGAGCCGGCACGGACCCCCGGCCTGCCCCCCGTCAGCCGGCCGGAGCCGCCGCCGACCGCGTCCCCGCCCGCGGGACGATCACCGGCGCGCCGTCCCCGGGGGCCGCGAGCACATCGCTGTCGACGTCGTACAGCGCCCGCACCAGCTCCGCGTCCACCACCTCGCGCGGCGCCCCGCAGGCGATCACCTCACCGCCGCGCATCGCCACCAGCAGATCGGCGTGACGCGCCGCCGCCGCGAGGTCGTGCAGCACCATGACGACGGTGCGCCCGCCCGCCGCGACCTCGCGGACCAGCTCCAGCACCTCCACCGCGTGGCCGAGGTCGAGGGCACTGGTCGGCTCGTCGAGCAGCACGACGGGGGCGTCCTGGGCGAGCACCATGGCGAGCCAGCAGCGCTGCCGCTGCCCGCCGGAGAGCCGGTCCAGCCGGCGGTCGGCGAACTCCTCGACGCCGGTGGCCCGCAGCGCCTCGGCGGTGAGCCGTTCGTCGTCGGCGGACCACTGCCGGAACAGGCCCTGGTGCGGGTGGCGGCCGTAGCGGACCAGCCCGGCGACGGTGACCGCCTCCGGTGCCTGCGGGCTCTGCGGCAGCAGCGCCACCCGGTGCGCGGCCTGCCGGGGCCGCAGCTTCCAGATGTCCTCGCCGCCGACCAGCACCCGTCCGGAGTCCGGCCGGTGGAGGCGGGCGATCGAACGCAGCAGGGTGGACTTGCCGCAGCCGTTGGGGCCGACGACGGCCACCACCCGGCCGCCGGGCACGGTGAGGTCCACGCCGCCCAGCACCGGGCGCCCGGGGCCGTACCCGGCCTTGAGGCCCTCGACCGTCAACTCCATGGCGGGTTCCTTCGGTTGGGAGGGGGAACGAACCGAGCGGCGGACGCCCCGTGAGGAGGGGCGCCCGCCGCCGGCGGTCACTTGGCGCCGAGCGCCTTGCTGATGTCGCCGATCACCGCGTCGGCCGCGAGCGGGCCGCCGCGGGTGGACCACACGGAGCCGTCGACGGTGACGGTGTGGTTGGTCTTCACCGCGTTCAGCTCCTGGTAGGCGGGCTTGGACTGGACGTCCTTCAGCGCGGCCTTGCCGTCGTCGGTGAGGGTGGAGAGGAACAGCCAGTCGCCGTCGATCTCGTTGATCTTCTCCAGGCTCAGCGCCGGGGTGTGGGCGTTGCCGTCCTTGTCCTGGGCCTGCGGGCGGGTCAGGCCCATGTCGAGGGCGACGCCGCTGGCGAACTGCTTCTTCTCCATCCAGCTGGGGCCGGTCGGGTTCCAGCGGACGATGGAGACGGCCTTGCCCTTGTTCTCGCCGAGCTCGCCGCCGGCCTTGGCGGCCTTGGCGTCGTAGTCGGCGATGACCTTGTTGGCCTGGTCCAGCTTGTTGACGGCGTTTCCGATGCCGCGGAAGGAGAGCTTCCAGTCGTCGGTGGGGGCCATCGTGACCAGGGTGGCCGGGGTGATCTCGCGCAGCTGCTTGAGGACCTGCTGGTCCTGCATGTCACCGGCCAGGATGAGGTCGGGCTTGGCGGCGATCACCTTGTCCATCACCGGCTGGAGCAGGTTGCCGACCACCGGGATGCCCTGGACCTTGTCCTTCAGGTACGCCGGCGGCTCGTTGAGGCCCTGTCCGTTGGTGATGCCGGCCGGCTTGAGGCCGAGCGCGAGCACCGCGTCGAGGTCCTCCTGGGTGAGGGTGACGATGCGCTTGGGCTCGGCGGGGATCTCCACGGCCGTGCCGGTGGCGTCCTTCACGGTCCGCTTGCCGCCGGCCGCGTCGCCGGCGGGGCTGCCCGCGGCGGTGGTGGCGGCGGAGGAGGACGGGTCCGCGGAGGAGCCCTTGTCGGAGGAGCCCGACGAGCCGCAGCCGACGAGCAGGAGCGTGGCCGCCCCGGTGGCGGCCAGCGCCTGGACCGCACGACGGCGGGCGGGGTGGAGCGGGCTCTGGCGGGACGACATGGGGGCCTCCGGGCAGGGGTGTTGCAGACGGGCGTGCGGTCGGTGGAGCGGTGGAACGGTGGCGCGGTGCCGCGAACCCCGGCGATCCGGGGGGACCGGCGCCGGGCCGGACACCTGTCCGACCGCGATGACCATTAGGTTAGCCTTACCTTATGACATTGTCGCAAGTGGGTACCGCCGAGGCGGCCGACGCGGATCCCCCCGCCCCCGCCCCGCCGGCGGCCGAACGGTCGCGCCGCACCTCCTGGGCCGCCGTCGGCGGCATCCTCGCCGCCCTGCTCGCGCTCACCGCGCTCTCGCTGTCCGTCGGCGCCGGCGAGGTCGGCCCCGGCCGGGTGCTGGACTACCTGCTCGACACCGACGGCGCCCGCGCCGACAGCCGGCTCGCCCTGGTCGTCGGCGACCTGCGGCTGCCGCGCACCCTGACCGCGCTGCTGGTCGGCGCCGCCCTCGGGGTGGCCGGCGCCCAGTTGCAGTCCGTCACCCGCAACCCGCTCGCCGAGACCGGCCTGCTCGGCGTCAACGCCGGTGCCTCGCTCGGCGTCGTGCTCGGCATCGCCGTGCTCGGCGTCCAGACCTCCTACGGCTACCTCGCCTTCGCCTTCGGCGGCGCCGTGCTCGCCAGCGGGCTGGTGCTGGCCATAGCGGGCAGCCGCGGCGGCGGCTCCCCCATGCGGCTGGTCCTCGGCGGCTCCGCCGTCGGCGCCACCTTCGGCGGCCTGACCGGCGTGCTGATCGTCAACTCCCCCGAGGCGTACGACCGCTACCGGGTCTGGGTGCTCGGCTCGCTGGCCGGCGTGGAGGGCTGGACGACACTGGGCCAGCTCGCCCCCGTGCTCGGCGTCGGCTTCGTGGTCGCCCTGCTCACCACCCGGCCGCTGTCCGCGCTCGCGCTCGGCGACGACCTCGCCCGCGGTCTCGGCCACCGCCCCGGCGCCACCCGCGCCGCCGTCGCCCTCGCGGTCACCCTGCTCACCGCCTCCGCCGTCGCCCTGGCCGGGCCGATCTCCTTCCTCGGCCTGCTCGCCGGCTTCCTGGCCCGCGCCGCCGCGGGCCCCCGGGTCGGCCGGCTCACCCTGCTCGCCGGACTCGTCGGCGCGGCCGTGCTCACCGGCGCCGACGTGCTCGCCCGGGTGGTGGCCCGCCCGTTCGAGGCGCCGGTGTCGGTGATCGTCGCGCTGATCGGCGCCCCCACCCTGATCGCCATCGTCCGCTCCCGGAAGACGGCCGCGCTCGGCATGGCCGACACCGCGCCGGGCGAGTCCTCCGGCCGCCGCGGCCACCCGGAGGAGAAGCCGCCCCGGCCCGACCTGGTGATCCGGCGCGGCGCGCTGTCCGTGCTGCTCCCCCGCCGCTCCGCGCTGGCCGCGCTCGGCCTCGCCGCCGCGCTGCTGGCCGCCGTGGTGGTCTCCGCGCACGCCGGGCAGAGCGAACTCGGCCTCGGCCGCACCTTCCAGGCCGTCTTCGGCCACGGCGAGCGGCTCGACGTGCTGCTGGTGCAGAAGTTCCGGCTCGGCCGGATCGTCGCGGGCCTGGCCGCGGGCGCCGCGCTCGGCCTGGCCGGCTGCCTCACCCAGACCCTCGCCCGCAACCGGCTCGCCACCCCCGAACTGCTCGGCGTCAACGACGGCGCCACCGCCGCCGTGCTGATCTCGGTCACCGCCTCGGGCGCGTTCGGCGCCTGGTGGGCCGGGCCGATCGGCGCCCTGGTCGCCGTCGCGGTGGTCACCGCCGTCTCCGGCGGGCTCGGCGCGCGCGGCTACCGGGTCCTGGTGGTGGGCCTGGCCATGTCGGCACTCGCCTCCGCCGTCATCCAGGTGGCGATGGCCCGGCGCTCGCTCAGCTCGGCCTCCTCGCTCTACGTCTGGACCTCCGGCAGCCTCAACGGCCGCGACTACGAGGTGGCCACGCCGGTGCTGATCGGCCTCGCCGTGCTGGTGCCGCTCGCCCTGGTGGTGGCCCGCCGGCTGGCCGTGCTGCGCTTCGACGACAACGTGGCGTCCTCGCTCGGCGTCGACCCCGGCCGGGTGCGGCTCGCCTGCCTGCTGCTCGCCGTGGCGCTGGCCGGACTCGCCGTCGGGATCTGCGGGCCGGTCGGCTTCGTCGCGCTGGCCGCGCCGGTGGTCGCCGGGCGGCTCGCCGGGCCGGCCCGCGTGCCGGTGCTGGGCTCGGCGCTGGTCGGCGCGGTGCTGATCGTGCTGGCCGACACCCTCGGCCGGGTGCTGATCTCCGGGGTCGAGATCCCGGTGGGCATCGTCACCACCGTGCTCGGCGGCCCCTTCCTGCTCTGGGTGTTGCTCGGCCGCAAGGGCAACCCCGCCTGACCATCGAGGAGTTCCGCACGTGCAGAGTGAACCGAACGACACCGCCGACGCGTTCTGGGCCAGGGTGGCCGCCGAGGGCGCCCCGCTGGTCGACCCCGACCCCGCCGATCCGGCCTACCGGCAGGTGACCTTCGTGCTGCGCGACGAGCCGGGCGAGGAGCCGTACGACGGCGTGCTCGCGCTCGTCCACACCGTCACCGACAAGGACCGGCACGCCGGCGACCTCACCCCGCACCTGATGGAGCGCCGGGCCGGCGGCTGGTCGCGCACCTACCGGCTGCGCGCCG
Source organism: Kitasatospora sp. NPDC058115 (assembly GCF_042884635.1). Classification (NCBI taxonomy): domain Bacteria; kingdom Bacillati; phylum Actinomycetota; class Actinomycetes; order Kitasatosporales; family Streptomycetaceae; genus Kitasatospora; species Kitasatospora sp. NPDC058115. Next base: position 17,448 of record NZ_JBHVTL010000005.1, on the reverse strand, counting down.
ACCACCGGGCCTCCTACCAGCTCTACCCGGTGCGCGGCGCCGTCCCCGGCACCCGGCGGGCCGACTGGCTGCGGGTGCTGGACGGCGCCCGCCCCGACCCGCACGGCACCGGGGACCAGTTGCCCGCCCGCGACGGCCGCCGGCCCGCCTCGGTGCTCGCCCTGCCCGGGGCGCCCGCCCAGCCGTACGTCCGGCGGCGCGCCGACGTGCCGCGCGGCCGCACCGTGCGCGCCGAGGTGGCCGGGCGGCGGATCGACGTCCACCTGCCCGCCGGACACCGCGCCGACGCCGCCCCGTACCCGGTCCTGGTCCTGCTGGACGGCGAGATGTGGGGCGAGGTGCTGTCGTTCGGCGACACCCTGGACAACCTGACGGCCGAGGGGCTGATCCCGCCGACCGTCGCCCTGCTCGTCCACACCATGGGCCCCGGCCGGCCGGACGACCTCAGCTGCAACCCGGACTTCGTCGACCTGCTCGCCGACCGCGTCCTGCCCTGGGCCGCCGCCGAGCACCGTGCCACCGCCGACCCGGCCCGCACCGTGATCGCCGGCCAGAGCGCGGGCGGTCTGACCGCCGCCTTCGCCGCCTTCCGCCGCCCCGCCCGGTTCGGCAACGCGCTCTCCCAGTCCGGCTCGTTCTGGTGGCCCGACGGCACCGAGTTCGACGGCGGGAGCGAGTGGCTGACCCGCCGGTTCGCCACCACCGAGCACGGCGGCGCCCGCTTCTGGGTGGAGGTCGGCCTCCAGGAGTGGATGCTGCTCACCCAGAACCGCCACCTGCGCGACGTGCTGACCGCCCGCGGCTACGACCTCGCCTACCGCGAGTTCAACGGCGGCCACGACTACGCCTGCTGGCGCGGCGGGCTGGCGGACGGCCTGGTCCACCTGCTGGGCACGGGCCGGGCGGGCGGGCGCTGACCGGCGGCCGGGGCCGCCGGTCGGCCCACCGGTCGGCGCCACCGGTCAGAGCGTGACCTCCTTCAGGAGCCCGGTCGCGACGTCGAAGACGAAGCCGCGCACGGCGCTCGTGTGCGGGACGAACGGGCTGGTGCGGATCCGGGCCACCGACTGCCGGACGTCCGTCTCCAGATCGGCGAAGGCCTCGGCGGCCCACGGCGGCTTCACCCCGGTCTCCTCCCGGATCGACTCGCGGAAGGCGTCGTCGCCGAAGGTGAGCATGCCGCAGTCGGTGTGGTGGACGAGGATGATCTCCCGTGTGCCGAGCAGCCGCTGGCTGATCGCCAGCGAGCGGATGGCGTCCTCGGTCGCCACCCCGCCGGCGTTGCGGATCACGTGCGAGTCGCCCTCGGCGAGGCCGAGCGCGCCGTAGACGTTGAGCCGGGCGTCCATGCAGGCCAGGACGGCCGTGCGACGGGCCGGCGGGAGCGGGAGCGGCCCGTCGAAGGCCGCGGCGTAGTCGGCGTTGTTGCGCAGGTAGTGGTCGGTGGCGGTGTCGGTCATGGCGGACTGACGTCCCTTCGGTGCGGTCGGATCGTGGTCGGCCGGGGCACGGGGGCACGCGGAACCGCGCACGCACGTGCCCGCACGTGCGCGCGGATCGCCTGCCGTGCCCGGCGCGGGCGGTGAACGGCCCCGGCTGCGCCCGCACGGAGCGGCGCGACCGGACGGGCCGGGATGATCGAACGATCAGACGATGACCGGACAGCCAGTGGAGTGGACACGGCCGAAGTCGATGTGACGACGGCGGACGAGCAGGGTCATGCGGGCACCGTACTGCCCACCACGCCCCGCCCGCCCGGGAATCCGGCATTCTCCACCCCACCGGGTGACGCTCACACAGCCTGGTCCCGCTGCCCCGGACACTCGACAGCCCACCCCAGCAGAGAGGCCGGGGTCGAAGACAGGTAGGGGTCTGTCACCGCACGCACCTCCTGACCCGACGGGTGGACGGCCATCGCGATCGCCATACCAGTTCATCTGGCTGCCACCTTGGAGACGTCTGACCGACGGAGCACCATCACGGGCATGAGCGCTGGAGACTTCGCGAGAACTCCCCCTAGGATCAACCCGTGCCACGGACCTCGAAGGAAGACCACTACGCATACGCTGCATTGCGGCACCACAACGATGCGGTCTACCTGCATGATGACGGCCGACTTCCCAACGCCGACCATCATTTCGGCTTCGCTGTCGAATGTGCCCTGAAAAGCCTCATGCTCAGGTACACCCGGGTATCGATGGACCCGCTCCAACCCGGAGGACAACCAGCCACCAAACCGTATATCCCCCGGCAGTCCGGCAGGCCGAAGCAGGTCGGACATCTACCCGAGGCGTGGTCCGATACCGTTGACGTCATATCCGATGCGACACTTCTCCTTCACGGACGAACCGGAAGCGCCCTCGCCTCGATCTTGGCGGCCTCGGCACCGTTCGCGACCTGGAGCGTTCACGATCGCTACAGTGACGGTTCATCCGTCGTCGAGACCGATGTGCGCGCCCGCCGGGCGGCCTCAGAACTGATTCTCTCCCTGCACGAGCAGGCGCTCATCGACGGAGTACTCACGTGACCATCCAAACCGGGGCGGTTCGATTCGACCAGGCACGGCCTCTCGCACTCGCCGTGGCCATCGATGTGGCCACGTCCGGCATCGACGTGCTGGTCGTGCGGGATATCCTCGGGCGCCTCGCGTTGCTCCTGGACGACCGGTCCTCCACGGTGGACGCCACCAATCACGGAATCTGGGCGGAACGCCTCAATTCCACCTTGGGCCCCTATGCGGCCGACCGGCCTCTGCTCCTTGCTTCCAAGCTCTTCCAGCCGGACGCGTTCTTCGCCTCGCCGCGGGCAGCTGTCGATCTTCACCATCGACCGGAGCCCGGGCATGGCAGCATCCGGTGGCTCGACAACACGGTCGTCGGCGCGGACTGGGCCCGTGTGAGCACTCCGGAACAGCATGCCGACGACACCCGCACCGCACGCACCGCGCTCTACGGGTTCAAGGGCGGAGTCGGCCGCTCGACGGCGACATTCATGTTGGCGAAGCACCTCGCCGAACAGGGCAACTGCGTCCTCGTCGTCGACCTCGACCTGGAGTCCCCCGGCGCAGGGCCGCTCCTGGTCGCCGAGGACCAACTTCCCAAGTACGGGATCATCGACCAACTCGTCGAGTCAGCGCTTGGCAACGAGGCCGGGCTTGATCTCGTGGCACAGGCGACACATATCCAGCTCCAGAAGAACGGCGAACTCTGGGTGGCCCCGGCGCGCGGACGCGGAGAGCCCGGCGCCGAGTACACCTATGTGGACAAGCTCAATCGCGTCTACGCCGATGCTCCCGGACAGGCCCAGGGATCCTTCGCCGACCGGTTGGAGGCGGCCGTCCGTTCTTGCGAGGACGCCGTGGCCAGGGAGAGCCGCCGTCCTGACGTGGTCCTGCTCGACAGTCGCGCCGGAATCCACGACATCGCTGCTGTCGCCATCTCACGGCTGTGCGACCTCGCCCTGCTCTTCGGCAGTGATAACAGCCAGACCTGGGCAGGCTATCGCGACCTCTTCACGGCCTGGCTCTCCTCCGGCAAAGCGCCCGAGATCCGCGAGAAGCTCCGGATGGTCGCCTCGATGGTCCCGGATGCCGACAAAGCCACCTATCTGGAGACCTTCCGCGACCACGCCTGGGAATGCTTCTCGGTTCTCTATGACGACCTGGTCGACGGAGACACGGGCTTCAATCCCAGCCCTGAGGACGCCTCCGCCCCCCACTCGCCCATTCCGATCCTCTTCGCGGTGGAACTCGTCGGCCTCGATGCCGTCTCCACACCTGGATGGGACGACCGCGCGTTCGTGCGCGCCGCGTACGATTCCTTCCTGAAAACCACTACCAACCTGATGATCGAGGGACCGCGATGACCGCCCCGCTTGAAGCCGAGGACTACCGGAGCCTCCTGGTTTCCGCGCTGCCCCCCGCCCAGGACGCGGACACCGTCGAACCGACGCTCCTCAACCTGTTCACTCCCGATACGCATCGCCTGGCCCTCCATGTCGACACCACCGTCGTCCGCGGCGGCCGAGGAGTGGGCAAGACCTTCTGGTGCCGCTCACTGCTCGACGACCAGCTCCGCGACATCGCGGCGGAGGAGTACCGCATCGACAGGCTCCGGAACCTGCGAGTCTCCCCCGGATACAGCGCCATGCTGAAGCCCGATCTCTATCCGGGAGCGGGCGAGTTGGCGAGCCTGGTCGACAATGGCGTCCGCGCCTACGACCTCTGGAATGCCGTGCTCCTCGTGACGCTCGGCCAACCTGAACTCCAGGGGACCATGGAGTGGAGGGACCGCATTGGCTGGGTCCAGGCCAACCCGGGAGCACGCGACCGCACCGTCGCGCGGGCCGACGCCGAAGCACAGGCCGACCGCACCACGCAGATGATTCTCTTCGATGCGCTGGAGCACCTCCACCGCGACCGGACACAGGCCGACCGGCTGGTCGCCGGCATCCTTCAGCTCGCGCTGGAGATGCGCCTGAGCACCAAGAACATCCGGTGCAAGATCTTCATCCGCCCCGACATGTTCGACGGCGCTCTCCTCCACTTTCCGGATGCGTCGAAGCTCACCTCCAACGCCGCCAGCCTCCAGTGGACAACCACCAACCTCTACGGCCTGTTCTTCCACTACCTCGGCAACCACGACAGCGCGGAGTCCACGGGCTTCCGTGCTTGGACCGGCAGTTGGACCGAGCACGCCGGACGGCACCTCCTTCCGTCGACGCTGCTCGGCGACGAGCAGCTCCAGGCATCCGTCTTCAGCGAGCTCGCCGGCCCCTACATGGGGGCGAACTACCGGAAGGGCATCACCTATACGTGGCTTCCCAACCACCTCATGGACGGCGTTGAGCAGGTAAGCCCCCGAAGCTTCCTCAACGCACTGAGCATGGCCGTCGACGAGACACGAGGGAAGTACGCAAGCCATCCATATGCGATCTACCACGAGGGGATCCGGAAGGGCGTCCAGTCCGCTTCACAGACCCGCGTCAACGAGATCCGCGAAGACATGCCGTGGGTGCGGACGGTCATCGAGCCTCTGGCCGGCCAACAGGTTCCGATCGACCAGAGGCTCGTCCTGGACCTCTGGGACGCTTCGAACCTGGCAGACACCCTGGGTCGGGAAGCAGCCCGCGCCAACGCCGGAGGAAACGGGGCAGAGGTTCGCACCGGGCCTCGTTACCCGGACGACTACCTGCGGCTGATCGACGAGCTGATCGCGCTCGGCGTCATGCGCCGCCGCAAGGACGGCAGGATCGACCTCCCCGACGTGTACCGGATCGCCTTCTCGATCGGCCGCAAGGGCGGCGTTCCAAAGGTGCAGTCCTAGGCTCGTCCCGCCGGTCCGGCGTGTGAAACCCACACCGGGACCATGACGGCGAAGCACCGACGGACACCCGTCCGGGTCCGGCGCCCACCGGCGCCGGGCCCGGACGGTTCCGGTGGTAGCAACGGCATGGGCATCGGCCAGAGCAGGACCGGATCCGGAGATGGCAACTCACGGATTCTCCGGCGAGTTCCTTGCCGAGATCAGTACAGTGTCACATGTGATGGATCTGTGTCTTCACGGCGGCCGCGGGTGATCCGCCCGTTCCTGCCCGCCGTCGACTATCCGGCACTGGCCGAGCTGCTGTCGGCCGAGGGGGCCGTGGCCGTGACGGCGGCCGAACTGCGGGAGCGGGACGCGGCGTTGCCGGACGCGGACGCGCTCTCCACCGACCGGCGGGGGCGGCTCACCGGGCACGGGCGGGTGCGGTTGGTGCAGCCCGGCCCCTCGGGGGACCTGCTCGCCTACGCCACCGCCTGGCGGGCGCCCTGGACACCGCCCGGCGACCTCGCCTCGCTCGCCGTCAGCGCGCCCGGCCGCGCCCCGGCCTGGATGCTGCCGCTCTACGACGGGTTGGAGCGCTGGGCGCGCGGGATCGGCGCCTCCCGGCTGCTCGGCGAACTCCCGGACGAGGCAGCGGAGTCGGAGCCCGTCCACGGGACGTGCCGGTCGGACCTGACCGGTCTGCTGCTCGGCCGGGGCTACCGGGTGGACGCGCACGTCCGGTCGGCCGTCGCTCCGCTCGGGGCGCACCTGCCCGCCCCGCGGGTGCCGCCCGGCCTGCGCCTGGGCACCCTCGCCGGGACCACCGCGGCCGAGCCCGAGCGGCAGCTCCACCACCTCTACCGGGAGACCCTGCGCGACAACCCGGGGTTCGCCGACGCCCTCCCGGACTTCGAGCGGTGGCGCGCCGAGGCCCTGGACGGACCCGGCGGGCGCCCCGACTGGGTGTTCACCGCCGAGTCCATGGGGCGGATCGTCGGCGCGAGCATCGTGCACGCGGTGCCCGATCCGCGGGCCTGCCGGATCGACTACACCGGGGTGCTGCGGCCCTGGCGGGGCCGCGGGCTGGCCCGGGCGCTCAAGCTGCACGCCGCCCGGCACCTGGCGGGCCACGGCGTGCGGACCGCGCACACCGAGGTCGAGGCCGGCAACGTGCCGATGGTCGCGGTGAACACCGCCCTGGGCTACCGCTGGGGGCCGGGCCACCGACGGCTGGTCAAGGAGTTCTGAGCCCGGCCCGGCCCCCGGTCGGCGGTGTGTTGGAGGGCCGGTTCGCAGCCGGCCCTCGACTACCCTGCGTCGACGAGTGATCACATCACGACACTCCGTGACGAAAGGAGTCACCATGACGGACGACTTCAGTCAGCGACCGGCACCGGAATCCGTGCGGCTGATCGACTTCGAGGAGGCCAAGGCCGTCCCGGGGATCGTGCCGGGCACCTTCATCCTCGTCGTCAGCGGCGAGAAGCCCTACGCGAGCATGACGGTCCGCCTGGTCCCGCTGGTCTACGTCAGACAGCCCGAGTACTGGGGCATCGAGGTGACCGGCACGCTGCCCTCCGGCTACCTGCTGCCCGCCACCGCCCCGTACACCGAGGCCCTGCCGCTGGACGGGATCACGGGCACCAGGGGCATCGAGGTGATCGGCGCGACCAGGCGCGAGAGGATCGACCTGCCGCGCGGCGACTGAGCCCGGGACCGGTCCGGGACCGCCGAACGGCCCGCCACCCTGCCGGGGGGCGGGCCGTTCGGCGGGGCCGGGCGCGGTCAGTCCATCGGCGGCGGGCCCGGGGGCTCCTTCGGGAGACGGGCCGCGACCAGGGCGCCGAGCGCGACGGCGGCGGCCGTGGCCAGCAGGGCGACCCGGTAGGGGCCGGGTTCGGCGCCGTGGGTGCCGTGGGTGCCGTCCCCCGAGAGGGCGCCGATGAGGGCCGCCGCGCCGGCGATGCCGAAGGCCCCGCCGAGCGTGCGCACGATGGTGAACAGGCCCATCGCGCGGCCCATCGACGGCGGCGGCACGTCCGCGAACCCGGCGATCTGCACGGTCAGCACGGCGGTGCCCAGGATCAGGCCGACGCCGAACATCAGCGCCCGCACGGCCCAGGCGTTCTCGCCGACGCCCGGCACGGCCAGCGCGGCCAGCACCAGGGCCGCCAGCAGCAGGGCGGGCAGCGCCAGCAGGCGCGGGCCGAGCCGGGGCAGCAGCCGGTCGACCACCTGGGAGGCGGCCATCAGGCCGATCGCCTCCGGGAAGACGCTCAGGCCCGCGTCCAGGGCCGAGGCGCCGAAGGCGGCCTGGTGGAGCAGCGGGTAGGCGAACAGCGCGCCCATCAGTCCGGCGGCGGTCAGCAGGGCCAGCCAGCTCGCCGCGCCGAAGGCCCGGTCGGCGAGCAGCCGGAGGTCCACCAGCGGTTCTTCGGCCCGCAGTTGGTGGCGGACGGCGGCGCCCAGCAGCAGCCCGCCGAGCACCCCGGACACCGCCACCGCCGGGGAGCCCCAGCCGTGCGCGGGGCCGAAGCCGAGCGCGTAGGTGAGCAGGCCGAGGCCGGGGGTGGCGAGCAGGAACCCGGTGGTGTCGAAGCGGCCGGCCGGCGGCTCCTCCTGGTCGCGCAGCCCGAACAGGCCGATGACCACGGCGGCCGCCCCGATCGGCACGTTGACCAGGAACAGCCAGTGCCAGGAGAGGTGTTCGGTGAGGAGGCCGCCGAGCGGCGGGCCGAGCGCGGGCATCAGCGCGGTCGGCACGATCAGCACCTTGCCGAGGCCGGCCCGCTCGTGCGGTTCGAAGGCCCGGAACAGCAGGGTCATGCCGACCGGGGTGAGCAGGCCGCCCGCCACGCCCTGCACCGCGCGGGCGGCGGTGAGCGCGCCGAGGCCGGGGGCGGCCGCGCACAGCGCGCTGGCCAGGGTGAAGACGGCGAGCGAGCCGAGGAAGACCCGGCGCACGCCGAACCGGTCACCGAGCCAGCCGGCCACCGGGAGGCCGACGGCGAGGCCGACCAGGAAGGCGGTCTCCACCGCGTTGGCGGCGGAGACCGGGCGGCCGAAGTCCCCGGCGATGGTGAACAGGGCCGGGTTGACGATCGTCGAGTCCAGGCCGTTCATGCACATCGCGGCCGTGTAGACGAGCACCACCGCGAGGCGACCGGCGAACAGCGGGCGCTGCGGGGCGGCGGGCCCGCCGGGGGCGGGCCGGGTGTCCGCCTGGCTCATCGGGCCGGGTCGAGGTCGGTCCAGTGGGCGGTGATCCAGTCGAGGGCGGCGGCGCGCTCGCACGGCCCGTGGGCGACGCTCCAGCCGGCCGGGACGGCGGCGAAGGCGGGCCAGAGCGAGTGCTGGCCCTCGTCGTTGACGAGCGCGAGGAACTCTCCGTCACCGTCGAAGGGGTTGGCGGGGGCGTCACTCATGGGGTGGTTCTCCAGGTGGTCGGGCAGGTCGGCGGGCGGTGTCGGTGGTGGGCCGGTTTCGGTGGGCGGGCGGCGGCCGGCGGACGAGGGCCGTCAGCCCCGGACGTCGAGGGAGTCGCGGACGTCGAGGGAGTCCCGGACGTCGCGGGAGTCCCGGCAGTCGAGGGCGGCGAGGTGCTCCGCGACGACGCCCGCGATGCGGGCGATCGGCTCGGGCAACGTCATGTCCTTGTGCGAGCAGGCGACGTCGTGGTTGTCGATCCGCCCGGCCACGTAGGGGGTCCACAGCTCGGGCACCAGGGTCTCGTCGATGGTGTCGACGGTGGCGCGGAAGAACAGCACGTCGCCCTTGAGGCGCCGGTGGTCGTAGCCGCGCACCAGGTGGTTGAGGTGCAGGTAGATCCGGTTCAGCGCCTCGACGGTGGCGTCGTCCAGACCGGCCAGCGGGCTGCCCTCGCGGCGCAGCAGCTCGGTGACGTGGGCGAGTTCGAGCGGCCGGCCGTCGAGGTCCGCCGGCCCGTAGCCGCCCATGGTGAGCAGCGCCTCCAGGGCCTCGGCCTGGTCCGGGACGGGCAGGTCGCGGAAGCCCTCGGCCGGGTAGGCGTCGAGCACCGCCAGCAGGTCGACGGCGCAGCCGAGTTCCTCCAGCCGGGCGGCCATGGCGTGGGCGATGATGCCGCCGGTGGACCAGCCGAGCAGCCGGTAGGGGCCCTCGGGCTGGACCTCGCGCAGCCGGTCGACGTAGTGCGCGGCCAGCTCCTCCATGGTCGCGGGCAGCGGCTCGCCGGCGGTGGCGGCGCCGACGCCCTGCGCCTGGAGGCCGTAGATCGGCACGTCGGCCGGGAGGTTGCGGATCAGTCCGGTGTAGCACCAGCTGAGGCCGCCGGCCGGGTGGACGGCGAACAGCGGGTCGCGCCGGCCGGGGGCGGTGGGCCGCAGCGGCAGCAGGACGTCCAGCGCGTCGGCGCCGGGGGTGTCGGCGGCGAGCGCGGCGTCCAGCGCCGCGACGGTGGGCGCCTGGAACAGCGTGCCGATGCCGACCTCCAGGCCGAGCACCGCGCGGATCCGCCCGGCGAGCCGGACGACCAGCAGGGAGTGGCCGCCGAGGGCGAAGAAGTCGTCCTCGACGCCGACCGCCGGAACGCCCAGCACCTCGGCGAACAGCTCGCAGAGCTGCTGCTCGCGCGGGTTGCGCGGGGGCCGCCCGGCACCGGACCCGGGCGCGTCGGGGGCGGGCAGGGCACGCCGGTCGAGCTTGCCGTTGGCGGTGAGCGGCAGGCGCTCCAGCAGCACGACGGCGGACGGGACCATGTGGACGGGCAGGTCGGCGGCGGCGCGGGTGCGCAGTTCCTCGGCGGTCACCTGCTCCGCGCCGGGGGCGAGGACGGCGTAGCCGGTCAGGCGCTTGTCACCGGGCACGTCCTCGCGGACGATCACGGCGGCGTCGGCGACGGCCGGGTGGGCGGCCAGCACGGCCTCGATCTCGCCGAGTTCGATCCGGAAGCCGCGGATCTTGACCTGCTGGTCGGCGCGGCCGAAGTACTCCAGGACGCCGTCCGCGCGGCGGCGGGCGAGGTCTCCGGAGCGGTACATCCGGGTGCCGCGCTCGCCGAACAGCGCGGCGTGGGGGTCGGCGACGAAGCGCTCGGAGCTGAGCGCGGGGCGGCCGAGGTAGCCGCGGGCGAGACCGGCGCCGGCCACGTACATCTCGCCGGTGACGCCGGGCGGGACGGGCTGGAGGTACCGGTCGAGGACGTAGACCCGCAGGTCGGGGATGTTGACGCCGATGGTGCTGCTGGTGCCGGCGGCGGCGCTCGCGCGGTCCAGGGCGATGTGGGAGACGTGCACGGTGGTCTCGGTGATGCCGTACATGTTGACCAGGGTGGGCGCGTCGTCGGCGTGCCGCTCGTACCAGTCGTCGAGGCGGCCGAGCTCCAGCGCCTCGCCGCCGAACACCACGTAGCGCAGTGCGAGTTCGCTGCCGGGGCGCTCCCGGTCGGCGGCGCTGAGCTGGTAGAACGCGGACGGCGTCTGGTTGAGGACGGTGACCCGTTCACGGGCGAGCAGGGCGAGGAAGGCCGCCGGGTCGCGGCTGACCAGGTGCGGGACGACCACGAGCCGGCCGCCGTGCAGCAGGGCGCCCCACAGCTCCCAGACCGAGAAGTCGAAGGCGTAGGAGTGGAAGAGCGTCCAGACGTCGTCGGCGCCGAAGCCGAACCAGTGGTCGGTGGCGGAGAACAGCCGGACCACGTTGTGGTGGGTGACCGGGACGCCCTTGGGGCGGCCGGTGGAGCCCGAGGTGTAGATGACGTAGGCGGTGTCCTCGGCTCGCAGCGGCCGGGTGCGTTCGTGCTGGGCCAGCGGGACGGCCGGGAAGGCGTCGGGCTCCCCGCCGTCGACCAGGATGGCCGGCACCCGGTGGCCGGGCATCCGGGGCGCGGTGGCGCGGTCGGTGACCAGTGCGGCGGGGGCCGCGTCGGTGAGCATCCAGGCGAGCCGGTCGGCCGGGTACTCGGGGTCGAGCGGCAGGTAGGCGGCGCCGGACTTGGCGACCGCGAGCAGGCCGACGACGAGGTCGAGGGAGCGCGGCAGGGCGAGCGCGACGATGGTGCCGGGGCCGATGCCGCGGGAGGCCAGCAGCCGGGCCAGCCGGTCGGCGCGGGCGGCGAGTTCGGTGTAGCTGAGCTCCTCGCCGTCGTAGCCGGCGGCGACGGCGTCGGGGTGGGCGAGGGCGGCGGCCTCGAAGAGCTCGGGCAGGGTGGCGCCGGGCCGCGAGGTGACGGGGGCGCCGTTCCACTCGACCAGGGCGCGGTGCCGCTCCTCCGCGCTGATCAGCGGGAGCCGGCCGACGGGGGTGTCGGGGGCGGTGGCGGCGGCGGTGAGCAGCCGGGCCAGGCGTTCGGCGAGCGCCCGGACGGTGGCCTCGTCGAAGAGGTCGGTGCGGTACTCGACGAAGCCGGCGATGCCGCCCTCGCGCAGTTCGCCCGCGTTGAGGGTGAGGTCGAACTTGGCGGTGCCGGAGGGGATCGCGGCGATGGTGGCGGTGAGGCCGCCGCCGAGCTCGAACTCCCGGTCGGGGACGGACTGCCAGGCGAGCATCACCTGGAACAGCGGGTGCCGGGCGAGCGAGCGGCGCGGGTTGAGCTCCTCGACGAGGCGGTCGAAGGGCAGGTCGGCGTGGTCGTGGGCGCCGAGCACGGCGGTGCGGGCGCGGCCGAGCAGCTCGCGGAAGGTCGGCTCGCCGGAGGTGTCGGTGCGCACGACCACGGAGTTGACGAAGTAGCCGACCAGGGCGGCGGTCTCGTCGGAGTCGCGGCCGGCGACGGGGGTGCCGATCGGGAGGTCGGTGCCGCAGCCGTGCCGGGTGAGCAGTGCGGCGAGGCCGGCCTGGACGGCGGTGAACACGCTGGTGCCGGTGGCGCGGGCGAGCGCGGCGAGGGCGGCGTGGGCGTCGGTGTCCAGGCGGAACGGCACGGTGGCGCCGTGGTGGGCGGCGACGGCGGGCCGGGGGCGGTCGGTGGGCAGGTCGAGCTGGTCGGGCAGGCCGGCCAGGGTCTCGCGCCAGTGGTCGAGTTGGCGGAGGGCGAGCGGGCTGGGGGCGTCGGCGGTGCCGAGCAGCCGGGCCTGCCAGTCCACGTGGTCGGCGAACTGGACGGTGAGGGGCGGCAGTTCCGGGGCGCGGCCGGCGAGGCGGGCGCGGTAGGCGGCGGCCAGGTCGGAGGCCAGCGGGGTGGTGGAGGCGCCGTCGCCGGCGATGTGGTGGAGCAGCAGGAGCAGGGTGCGGGTGCCGGCCGCCTCGCCGTCGGTGTGCTCGAACAGCGTGGCCCGCAGCGGGGGTTCGGCGCTCAGGTCGAAGGCGTGCCGGACGGCCTCGGCGAGCGCTCCGGTGCCCCGGTGCAGCTCGACCGGGGCGGGCGGCAGGATCCGCTGGTACGGCTCGCCGTCGGCGGACTCGCCGTAGACGGTGCGCAGGGTCTCGTGCCGGGCCGCGAGGTCGGTGAGGGCGAGCGCGAGGGCGTCGCGGTCGAGCGGGCCGGTGAGGGTCAGGGCGAGCGGGATGTTGTAGGTGGGGCTGGGGCCTTCCAGCCGGTAGTGGAACCAGAGGCCGCGCTGGGCCGGGGAGAGCGGCAGCGGGCCGGTGCGGTCGACCGGGACGAGGGCGGGGCGGGGCTCGGGGGCGGAGCGCTCGCGCAGCAGGGCGGCGAGGGCGGCCGGGGTGGGGTGGTGGAAGACGTCGGCGAAGCCGACGGCCGCGCCGAGGCTCTCGCGCAGCCGGGCGGCGAGCCGGCCGGCCAGCAGCGAGTGGCCGCCGAGGTCGAAGAAGTCGGCTTCGCGGGACGGTAGTTCGCCGCACTCCAGGAGGTCGGCGAACAGCCCGCAGATGATCTCCTCCTGCGGGGTCGCGGGCGCGGCGCCGCTCTGCGGCCCGGTGTCCCCGGGCTCGGGCAGGGCGCGGTGGTCGAGCTTGTCGTTGCCGGTGCGCGGCAGGTCGTCGAGGACCAGGACGGCGGCGGGCACCATGTGGTCGGGCAGCCGGCCGGCGAGGGCGGAGCGCAGCGCGGCCGGGTCGAGGGCGGCCCCGGCGGCGGGGACGGCGTAGCCGAGCAGGCGCTTGCCGCCCGGGCCGGGGCGGGCGATGACCACGGCCCGGTCCACGCCGGGCAGTTCGCCGAGGACGGCGGCGATCTCGCCGGGCTCGATCCGGAAGCCGCGGATCTTCACCTGGTCGTCGGCGCGGCCGAGGAACTCCAGCGTGCCGTCGGGGCTGCGGCGGGCGAGGTCGCCGGTGCGGTACATCCGGCTGCCGGGCGGGCCGTAGGGGTCGGCGAGGAAGCGCTCGGCGGTGAGGTCGGGGCGGCCGAGGTAGCCGCGGGCCAGGCAGGCGCCGGCCACGTACAGCTCACCGGTGGCGCCGTCGGGGGCGGGGCGCAGCGAGCCGTCGAGGACGTAGGCGCGCGAGCCGCGCACGACGCGGCCGACGGGGGTGCCGTCCGGGCCCGGGGTCCAGGAGTAGGCGTCGACGGTGGTCTCGGTGGGGCCGTAGAGGTTGACCGGGGTGAGGCCGTCGACGGCGGCGAGGCGGCGCCAGAGCGCGTCGGGGGTGGCCTCGCCGCCGACCGCGATCACGGCGGGGCGGTGCCGGTCCTCGGCCAGCAGGCCTTCGGCGAGCAGGACGTCGAGGTAGGAGGGGGTGACGTCGAGGTAGTCGATCCGCTCGCGGTGGACGTGGGCGGCGAGCGCGGCCGGGTCGCGGTAGGTCTCGTCGTCGAGCAGGTGGAGTTCGTGGCCGTGGAGCATCCACAGCACCGGGTCCCAGGAGGCGTCGAAGGCGAAGGAGGCGCTGTGGGCGATGCGCAGGCGGGCGCGGCCGGTGCGGGCGACGGCGGGGGCGATGTGGTCCTCGCCGTGGCCGGCGTGCAGGTTGGCGAGCGAGGCGTGGCTGACGACGACGCCCTTGGGGCGGCCGGTGGAGCCGGAGGTGTGCAGCAGGTAGGCGGTGTGCGCGGGGTCGGGTGCGGGGAGCGGGGCGGTCGGGAGCGCCGCGAGTGCGGCGTGCACGGCCGGGTCGTCGAGGGCGACGGCGGGGCGGCCGTCGGCGCCGGGGAGGGCGGCGAGGGCCTCGGCGGTGCCGACGGCGCAGACCGGGCGGGTGTCGTCGAGGATGTCGGCGATCCGCTGCCGGGGGTGGGCGAGGTCCAGGGAGAGGCAGGCGCCGCCGGCCCTGAGCACGGCGAACATGGCGACCAGGGTGTCGGCGCCGCGCGGCATGGCGAGCGCGACCGGGGTGCCCGGGCCGGTGCCGAGGGCGGTGAGGCGGTGCGCCAGGCGGGTGGCGGCGGCGTCGAGTTCGGCGAAGGTCAGGGTGGTGTCGCCGCTGCGCAGGGCGATCGCGTCCGGGGTGCGGGCGGCCTGCTCGGCGAGCAGTTCGGGCACCGTGCGGGTGACGGGGGGTTCGGTGCGGCCGGCGGTGGCGCGGCGCAGCGCGTCCTCGTCGAGCAGGTCGATCCGGGCGATCGGGGCCTGCGGGTCCTCCAGCAGCAGGGCGGTGAGGCCGTCGAGGTAGCGCAGCAGGCCGTCGCGGTGGGCGGCGAGGGCGTCGGCGCCGTAGCGGCCGGGGTGGGCTTCGAGGCCGATCCGCAGGGCGCCGTCGGGGCCGGGCGAGACGGCGAGGGCGAGGTCGTCGACGGGACCGGCGGCGAGGTTGCGGACGGTGGCGGGCAGGCCGGCGAGGTCGAGGTCGCCCTCGAAGGCCTTGATGTTGACCATCGGTCCGAACAGGGCGCGGCGGGTGCCGGTGAGGGCGAGGTCGCGGCGCAGGTCCTCCAGCGGGTAGCGCTGGTGGCGGCGGACGTCGCGGACCTCCAGGACGACGCGGCGCAGCAGTGCGGCGGCGGTGTCGCGGGGGCTGACGGCGAGGCGCAGCGGCAGGACGTTGGCGGTGGCGATCGGGGTGCGCAGGGCGGCGGGGCCGCGCCGGTTGGCGAGCGGCAGGCCGAGCACGACGTCCTCGGTGCCGGCGAGGCGGTGCAGGTAGCCGGCGGTGGCGGCGATGACGAGTTCGGCCCAGGTGGCGCGGGCGGCCTTGGCGGCGGCCTCCAGCCGGGGCAGGGTGCCGGCGGGCAGCGCGGCGGCGAGGCGGGGCAGGGCGGCGGGGCCGGCGGGGGTGCCGCCGGGCAGGGTGGCGGGGGCGTCGGCGCCGGCCAGCCGGGCGCGCCAGAACGCGCGGTCGGCGGCGTGCTCGGGGCCGCCGCGGTAGGCGGCCTCCTCGGCGGCGACCTCGGCGGGGGTGGCGAAGGCGCGGTCGGTGGGGCGGGTGCCGGTGCCGAGCGCGGTGTAGAGCTCGGCGACCCGGCCGGTGAGCAGGGTGAGCGCGTAGGCGTCGACGGCGAGGTGGTGGACGCGCTGGTACCACCAGTGGCGGTCGTCGGCGAGGCGGATGAGGGCCTGGGTGAACAGCGGGCCCTCGGCGAGGTCGACGGGGCGGGCGAGGTCGGCGCGCATCCAGGCCTCGGCGGTGGCCTCGGGGTCGGCGTCGGTGCGCAGGTCGAGCCGGTGCAGGGGCCAGGAGCGGCCGGGGGTGAGGCGCTGGCGCGGGGCGTCGCCGCCGGCGTCGGTGACGACGACGGCGCTCAGCGCGTCGGCCTCGCCGACGGCCCGGCGCAGGGCGGTCTCGAAGAGTTCGGCGTCGAACGGGCCGGTGATCTCAACGGCGTCGCCGGTGTTGTAGACCGGGCTGTCGGGGTCGAGCGCCTGGGCGTACCAGATCGCCGCCTGGGTGGCGAGCAGCGGCACGTCGGCTGCGGCGGGGACGGCGACGGGGTCGGACGCGGCCTGGTGGCGACGCATGGTTCTGAGAGCTCCTCGGGTCCGGCGCAACGGAACGCCTACTGCCTACTTAGGTTAGCCTAAGCTACCTGCATATTGTCTGGTCAACAGCCTGCCGGGAGGCGGGCCCTGACGCCCCCGGAGGCGCCGATGTCCCCCCTGAACGCGAGCGAGCCGACCCCGAGCGCCCCGGCGGCGGGCGGAGCGGCCGCGGCCGACCCCGCGGTGAAGGAGGCGGTGCGCGAGCGCGTCCTCGCCCACCGGGACGAGCTGCTCGCGCTCAGCCGCCGCATCCACGCCCACCCCGAGACCGCGTTCGAGGAGCACCGGGCCGCCGAGTGGTGCGCCGAACTGCTGCGCGCCCACGGCTACGCCGTCACGCCGGGCGCGCACGGCCTGCCCACCGCCTTCGACGCGCGCCTCGGCACCGGCCCGGTCACCGTCGCCGTGGTCTGCGAGTACGACGCGCTGCCCGGGCTCGGCCACGCCTGCGGCCACAACCTGATCGCCGCCGCCGGCCTCGGCGCCGCGCTCGGCCTCGCCCCCCACGCCGAGCGGCTCGGACTCACCGTGCGGGTGATCGGCGCACCGGCCGAGGAGCGCGGGGCGGGCAAGGCGCTGCTGCTGGACGCGGGCGCCTTCGACGGCGTGGACGCCGCGATGATGGTCCACCCCTGCCCCGTGGAGGTCGCCGACTTCCACTCCTTCGCGCTCGGCACCCTCTCCGTCCGCTACACCGGCCGCGCCGCCCACCCGAGCCTCAACGCCCACGAAGGCCGCAACGCCGCCGACGCGCTCACCGTCGCGCAGGTCGCCCTCGGGCTGCTGCGCCAGCAACTGCCGCCGCACTGGCGGGTGCACGGCATCACCACGGCCGCCGGGACGGCGCCCAACCTCATCCCGGACAGCGCCACCGCCGAGTACGAGATCCGCGCCTCGGCGGCCGAGGACCTCGCGGAGCTGCGCGCCCGGGTCGAGGACTGCTTCCGGGCGGGCGCGCTGGCGACCGGGTGCGAGGTCGAGCTGACCCGGCCCGAGCCGGACTACCTGGACTTCCGCAGCGACGCCGGGCTGCTCGCCCTGTGGCGGGCCAACGCGGCGGCGGCGGGCCGCCCGGAGCCGGTCGAGAGCGGGCCGTTCGCCTGCACCGACATGGGCAACGTCTCCCACGCGGTGCCCGCCATCCACCCGGTGCTGGACATCACCGGCGGGGCGTGCGGGCCGCACGAGGCGGCGTTCGCCGACGCCGCCGTCTCGCCGCGGGCGGACCGGGCGATCGTGGAGGGCGCCGTCGCCATGGCGTGGACGGCGGCGGACTTCGCGGCCGCGCGGCGGTGACGGTGCCCGGCTCGGCGGGCGGGGGGGGGGGGGGGGCCCCGCGCGGCGCCCCC